>CAYZTO010000016.1:0-8023 GCA_964481365.1 uncultured Parabacteroides sp.
ACGCCGTTGCGGGGGAACTTTCCCGTCGTAACGGACACATCTTCCCCGGTTGCAGGTAATAAAATTTTTTATTTCTTGAATGTATAATATTTGTTTGCAAGGAAATTGATTGCCGTGTAGAACACCATCGCAATCAGTTGGTTGTAATAGGGGTCGATGTTGAGCGAACGGTCGAGCGAGAGCAACAACGCGAGCTGCAAGATGTAGCATACACCGAATGCGATGCCGAACCTCACCGCGCTTTTCACCCACGGGGCGTCGGAACGGAACGTCCAGCGTTTATTCCAGATAAAACTGTTCAGCACGCCAGCCGCGTAACCCGCGATGTTGGAAACCACGCTCCCGCAGCCGAACAATTTCATCAGGATGTAAATCACCACGGCGGTCGCGAGCGTGTTGCTTACGCCCACAATGCCGTATTTGACGAGTTCAACCAACGTTTTCATGTTTGCTTAGCATTTCGAGGGCGTCGTACTCATTAAGCTCTTGCATATTAGTCACCGTGAAAGAACGCGACAGGAAATCGCCGTATTGGTTGCATTCGGTGATGATGCCTGCCAACACCGTTTGGATGTTTGCCCTGAAAGGGATGAGGAGTTTCATCAAAACGAAACGGTCTTCTATCTGCAAATATTCAAGCTCGCAGTCGTGCCGCTCGATGATGTAGGCGGACTCGCGTTCGATGACGTGTTTCTGGTAATCTTCGAAAACTTTGTGCTTGTCTGCTATCAGGAAGACCACGCTGAAGCGGATTTTCTCGCCTTTTCCCCCCAATCCGGTCGAGATGTAGACTTGCTGTTCCCCCGAAAGCTCCGATTCCAACGATATCTGGCAATCCATCAGGGCGAGGCTTGCCCATTCCCGCAGCGAAATATCCGGGTCGTTGTTCACGAAGTCTTTCAGCAGCCGGAAAGCTTTCACATTCTTGGATGTCGCCAATATCAACAGCGCGTGTTTCTTCTCGTGCTCGGTGCTCAGGGGGTCGTAAAGCCGCTCGTATTGCTCTAAACACATGCTGTTGGGAAGTGGTCGCGGGGGATTATTGCGTTTCCGCATCAATTCGGAGAATTTGAAATAGCGCATTTGCACTTCTACGGAAACGCGTTGCTCTAAAATGTGGACGCGCCCCTTTATATTCGCCATTGTATTTTGGAAACGCTCAAAGAGTTCGTCTTTCTCGCTCATGGTTGTAATTGTTTTTTATTTTTCTTTTCCGGCAAAGGTAAAGATATTTGCCGAAACATTGAAGAATGGCTTGCGGCATGTGTTCCGGGATACTATGATGTCCCTTTGTACTTGTATGTTAGCAATGACGGCAACAGGGCGGAGAAGCAGCCGGCGCACCATCCCGTGCGTGCAAGGAATGATTCGTTTTATTGGCGTGCGTTAGTCTAAAAAGTGTGAAATCTATGTTTTTAAACATAGTTCATGGCAAACGATAATATTATCAAGAGTGTTACTTTTACCCGAATTTTGAAAAAACAGAAAAAGCATAGTATTCATGGAGAACAATATGACTTGCTCAAACTTGGTTAAAGCAAACTTTGAGAAGCTTGTTGATGGAAAGCAAACGTCGCTCTGTGTTCTTGCAAACAAACAGGGTGCGGAGCTTGTGGTACTGAATTATGGTGCGAAAATCGTTTCGCTGATGGTTCCCGACAGGAACGGAGTTATGACGGATGTCGTTACGGGGCACAATTCGATAGACGAATACCTCACTTCGGAAGAACCTTACTTCGGGGCGGTGTGCGGACGTTACGGCAACCGCATTGCAGGAGGGAAATTCACTCTCGATGGCGTGGTTTACGACAAGTTGGCAATAAACAACGGGCCTAATTGCCTGCATGGGGGAATAAAGGGCTTTAACTCCGTGGTTTGGGATATGGAACAGCAGGATGCGCAAACTGTACGGCTCCATTACATCTCGAAAGACGGCGAGGAGGGTTTCCCCGGAACGTTGGATGTGGAAGTAACTTACCATCTTTCTGATGAGAACGAAGTTTCCATCCGCTATGCCGCCAAAACGGATAAACCCACAGTGCTGAATCTGACAAACCATTCTTATTTTAATCTGTCCGGCGCAGGGAATCCCAGTGTTGCCGACCATATTCTGACTATAAACGCCGATTATTACTTACCAACCGACGCTACGTCAATTCCCTACGGTCCTAAAGAGAAAGTAGAGGGCACACCTATGGATTTCAGAACGCCACATAGCGTAGGGGAGAGGATAGACGAACCTTTCGAACAGCTTGTTTTCGGAAAAGGTTACGACCATACCTATATATTAAATAAGGAAAAGGACGACGATTATGCTTTTTGCGCGAAATGCGTGTCGCCCCAATCCGGCATCGTGATGGAGGTCTATACGACCCAGCCGGGCGTGCAACTTTATACCGGGAACTGGATGACGGGGAATTTCATAGGAAAGAACGGGCAACGTTACCCTGCGCGTGCGGCGCTTTGCCTCGAAACGCAGCATTTTCCCGACAGTCCCAACAAGCCGGAATATCCTTCCACCGTGTTACGCCCCGGTGAGACTTTCGAAAGCCTGACAACCTACCGTTTCAGCAAACAAGTGCAGGAATAAATTAGTATTAATCATAAAAACAACTTAAAACATGAATTCTACAAGTCAAAAAAATTACACAGTACCTATTGTGATGATGGTCATCCTTTTTGCGATGATCGCTTTCGTTACCAATTTGGCTGCCCCGATGGGGGTTGTATTGAAAAACCAATTCGGAGCTTCTAACTTCGAAGGAATGCTCGGAAACTTCGCAAACTTTGCGGCGTATCTGTTCATGGGTATTCCGGCAGGAAAGCTGATAGAGCGGATTGGTTATAAGAAGACAGCTTTAATCGGTGTTGCAGTAGGTTTTATAGGAGTTTCAATCCAGCTGGTTTCCGGTTTTGCTGCGAGTTTTGCTGTTTATATCTTGGGTGCATTCATTGCAGGTTTCTCAATGTGTATCCTGAACACGGTGGTAAACCCGATGTTGAACATTTTAGGTGGTGGAGGCAACAAAGGCAACCAGTTAATCCAGACGGGCGGAACATTGAACTCGTTGTGCGCAACTATCGTCCCGATGTTGGTTGGTGCCTTGGTGGGTGATGTCTCAAAGGCTAACATCACAGACGTATATCCGGTAATGTATATAGCAATGTGCATTTTTGCTGTGATTTTTATCGTATTATATCGTGTTTCCATTCCAGAACCTTATGTTGCTAAATCAAGCGGAGTTAAAGATGCATATTCTCCTTGGTCGTTCCGCCATTTCGTTTTGGGAGCTTTGGGAATTGGTATTTATGTGGGTCTTGAAGTCGGCATTCCCGGAACAATGTTGCTGTTCCTTGCCGACCCGAATGCCGGGAATGTCTCTGCGACAACAGCCGGTTTCGTTGCAGGTACCTATTGGTTCTTGATGTTGATAGGACGTTTCATTGGGGCATCCGTTGGAGGAAAAGTGTCCAGCCGCACAATGCTTACAGGAGCTTCAGCAATTGGTATAGTTTTAGTCCTTTTGGCTATGTGCTTGCCTATAACCACAACTGTTTCCATGCCTGTGTTGCAGACAAGTGCGACAGGAGCCATTTCATTCGGATTGATACAGGTTCCTATTAATGCTTTGTTCTTGGTATTATGCGGTTTGTGTACATCTGTCATGTGGGGAGGAATCTTCAATTTGGCAGTGGAAGGTCTTGGAAAGTATGTGGCTGCAGCTTCGGGTATCTTCATGATGATGGTTTGCGGTGGAGGTATATTCCCGCTTATCCAGAACGCTATAGCAGATGCAACATCTTATATGACTTCTTATTGGGTTCCGGTTCTCAGCTTCGCTTACTTGTTCTTCTATGCAACTGTAGGAAGCAAGAACGTTAATAAAGATATTCCGGTAGAATAAAAAGATATGGTGGTTTTCTCTGAGAGGCTGCGGCAAACCCGCAGCCTCTTTCGGGAATAAATATAAAACTAATGTGTAATGGAGAAGAAAATAAGAAGTAAATTCCAGGAGTTGTTTAATGCGACAGGCAGTGTGTTTGCATCGCCCGGACGTATTAACTTGATAGGGGAACATACCGACTATAACGGAGGTTTCGTTTTCCCCGGGGCAATCGACAAAGGTATGATTGCAGAGATTAAGTTGAACGGTACTAACCAAGTCCGTGCATTTTCCATAGACCTCAATGATTACGCAGAATTCGGACTTGAAGAGGAAGATGCTCCTACGGCAAGCTGGGCACGTTATATCTTCGGGGTTTGCCGTGAGATAATCAAGCGTGGAGGCAAGATAGGAGGATTTGATACTGCTTTCTCGGGAGATGTTCCTCTTGGTGCGGGGATGTCGTCATCTGCTGCATTGGAGAGCACGTATGCTTTTGCGCTCAACGAATTGTTCGCCCTCGGCATAGATAAGTTTGAACTGGCTAAGATTGGCCAGGCAACGGAACATAATTATTGTGGTGTGAACTGCGGCATCATGGATCAGTTCGCTTCCATCTTCGGAAAGGCAGGCAGCTTGATACGTCTCGATTGCCGTTCATTGGAATATAAGTATTACCCGTTCAACCCGGAAACAGCAGGGTATAAGTTAGTTTTGCTTGATTCTGTTGTAAAGCATGAGCTTGCATCGTCGGCATACAACAAGCGCAGGCAGTCGTGCGAGCACGTCGTTGAGGCTATCCGCCGCCATCATCCGGAAGTAGAGTACCTTCGTGATGCCAATATGGAGATGTTGGGCGAAGTAAAGTCGGCGGTAAGCGAAGAGGATTATATGCGTGCCGAGTATGTCATCGAAGAGATACAGCGGGTACTTGATGTATGCGATGCTTTGGAGAAAGGGGATTATGAAACCGTGGGCGAGAAGATGTACGGCACACATCACGGTATGAGTAAACTTTATGAAGTTAGCTGTGAAGAACTTGACTTCCTTAATGATGTCGCAAAAGAGTGCGGTGTGACCGGCTCGCGTGTCATGGGAGGTGGCTTCGGCGGGTGCACTATAAACCTTGTCAAGGAAGAACTCTATGATGCTTTTGTGAAGAAAGCATTTGCCGATTATACCGCTAAGTTCGGGCACGAACCCAAGCTGTACGATGTGGTAATCGGTGACGGGGCACGTCGCCTGCACTGATTCCTGAGAGACCATAGGCATTATATAGCGTACATTCCGTATCGTTACGGGTGTACGCTTTTTTTGTTGTATAATACCTTTGCCGACCGCTATCCAATAGTGCCGGATGCGTCAGCATTCTATCAGTAATAAGAGCAAGATGAGCGTTTTATAGAGAAATATCCGTACTTTTGCGACCAGAATACAAATTATCAGCAAAGATGAATGATATTAACGTAATGAACAAGGCAGCCAACAACATTCGCATTCTGGCTGCGTCGATGGTGGAAAAAGCCAAATCAGGTCATCCCGGCGGAGCTATGGGGGGTGCCGATTTTGTCAATGTATTGTTTTCGGAGTTCCTGGTGTATGACCCCAAGAACCCGAAGTGGGAGGGGAGAGACCGCTTCTTCCTTGACCCCGGGCATATGTCGCCCATGCTTTATTCCGTTCTTGCCTTGACTGGGAAGTTCTCGATGGAAGAACTGGCGAACTTCAGGCAGTGGGGGAGCGTCACGCCGGGGCATCCTGAGGTGGACGTCATGAGAGGAATAGAGAACACATCAGGTCCTTTGGGTCAGGGGCACACATACGCTGTGGGTGCTGCCATTGCCGCCAAGTTCCTGAAAGCCCGTTTGGGTAACGTGATGAATCAAACCATCTACGCATATATCTCCGATGGTGGCATAGAGGAAGAGATTTCGCAAGGAGCAGGACGCATTGCCGGTACGTTAGGGTTGGATAACCTCATTATGTTCTATGATTCAAACAACATACAGCTGTCTACCACAGTACAGGAAGTAGACACGGAAGACGTAGCCATGAAGTACAAGGCTTGGGGGTGGAGAGTCATATCCATCGACGGGCACGATGTGGCGGAAATCCGGA
Organism: uncultured Parabacteroides sp.; assembly: GCA_964481365.1. Lineage (GTDB taxonomy): Bacteria > Bacteroidota > Bacteroidia > Bacteroidales > Tannerellaceae > Parabacteroides. The sequence continues at coordinate 6,003 of CAYZTO010000016.1, forward strand.
AGGCTCTTACCGATGCCAAGGGAGAGGAGGAGAGGCCTACGTTGATTATAGGGAAGACCATAATGGGCAAAGGAGCAGTAGCGGCAGACGACAGCAGCTTCGAGAACAAGGTCTCCACGCATGGGCAACCGCTCTCGGCAGCCGGGGCATCTTACGAAGAGACTATAAAGCATCTGGGTGGGAATCCCGAAGCACCCTTCGCCATCTTCCCCGAAGTGGAAGAACTTTATGCCAAGCGTGCCAAAGAACTTGAGTCCATTGTAGAGGAACGTTATGCAGAGAAAGCAGTGTGGGCAAAGGAGAACCCGGAGAAGGCAGACAAGATGCAACGCTGGTTCGCGGGTGAAGTCCCCGCGATTGACTGGTCTCAAGTAAAGACTAAACCAAACATCGCCACCCGTGCCGCTTCCGCAACAGCCCTCGGGGTATTGGCAGAACAAGTAGAGAACATGATTTGCGCATCGGCAGACCTCTCCAATTCCGACAAGACAGACGGGTTCCTGAAGAAGACCCATGCCCTGAAGAAGGGCGATTTCACGGGTGCCTTCTTCCAAGCCGGAGTAGCTGAACTGGCTATGGCTTGCATCTGCATAGGAATGGCATTGCATGGTGGGGTGATTGCCGCTTGCGGGACGTTCTTCGTCTTCTCCGACTACATGAAACCTGCTGTGCGCATGGCTGCCTTGATGCAGTTGCCGGTGAAGTTCATCTGGACCCACGATGCATTCCGGGTGGGCGAAGACGGGCCTACGCACGAGCCTGTTGAACAGGAAGCCCAAATCCGCCTTATGGAGAAGCTGAAGAACCATAAAGGGATGAACTCGATGCTGGTATTGCGCCCTGCCGACGCCACCGAAACCATCGTCGCCTGGAAGATGGCAATGGAGAACACATCTACCCCTACGGGACTAATCCTCTCGCGCCAGAACATAAAAGACCTTCCTGCCGTGTCCGACCGTTACGAGGAAGCATTGAACTCCCGCCGTGGGGCTTACATAGTGAGCGAAGATGCCGACCCGCAGGTTGTCCTTGTAGCCTCGGGTTCCGAAGTCGCTACCCTGTTCGAGGGGGCTGAACTCCTCCGTGCGGAGGGCATCAGGCTGCGCATAGTGTCCGTCCCCTCCGAAGGCTTGTTCCGCAGCCAAAGCAAAGAGTACCAAGAGTCTGTAATCCCCACGGGGAGCAAGGTCTTCGGGCTTACTGCCGGTCTGCCCGTCAATCTGCAGGGTCTGGTAGGAGCCAACGGAAGGGTATGGGGGCTCGAGTCGTTCGGCTATTCCGCCCCGTATAAAGTACTCGACGAGAAACTTGGCTTCACGGGCGGGAACGTATATAAGCAGGTAAAAGAATTGTTGGCTGAATAAGAAGTATCAATATAGTTCAATGAAGAAGATAGGTTTATGCAGCGACCATGCGGGGTATGAGCTGAAGGAGTACGTGAAGCGGGTGCTCGTGGAGCGAGGGGTTGATGTACGCGACTACGGGACGGACTCCCTCGGGAGTTGCGATTATCCCGACTTTGCCCATCCCCTGGCACGTGCCGTGGAACGCGGTGATGTTTACCCGGGAATAGCCGTTTGCGGTACGGGGAATGGTATATGCATGACGTTGAACAAGCACCAAGGCATTCGCGCGGCACTGTGCTGGAACAGCGACATAGCCCATTTGTGCAGGGCACACAACGATGCGAACGTCCTTGTCCTACCCGGGCGTTTCATTTCTAAAGAAGAAGCCGGGAAGGTGCTCGATGTATTCCTGGCGACACCTTTCGAGGGCGGGAGGCACCAACGGCGTATAGACAAGATTCCTGTTTCCCCGGAGCAGCAGCCCTGACTATACAAGGCGTGCCGTAATCATCCCTTTTGAATAATCGCAAAGCCTCCGTGCGCCGGCTCCGGCAACTGCACGGGGGCTTCGTATTACACCCATGCATGAGTGCCTTCAGACACCCACGCGTGGATGTCTTTTATACCCCATGTATGACCCTTCGAAGTACCCCATGTATGACCCTTCGAAGTACC
>CAYZTO010000016.1:8123-24996 GCA_964481365.1 uncultured Parabacteroides sp.
TACCCCATGTATGACCCTTCGAAGTACCCCATGTATGACCCTTCGAAGTACCTCATATATGACCCCTTCCAGACCTCCCTCTAAGTTCAGGGAGGAGGAATGTGTTATATGTGTGTTTATCTATATATGGTGTATCCTCTTCCCCCTGCCGAGGTAGTGGGGGAAATGCAAGGGGGGGGTAAAAACAAACCGCACGTATGAGGCATTCCGGCACTCCATCGTGGCAGTGTGGGGAGAAACCTAATGGGTATAAACAGCAAGAGACCATCCCAAGCTTACCTTGGGATGGTCTCTCTGTTGAGTTGCGGAGGCTTGATTCGAACAAACGACCTTTGGGTTATGAGCCCAACGAGCTACCACTGCTCCACTCCGCGATGTTTAGCTATCGTTCCCGATTGCGAGCGCAAAGGTAGGGTTTATTTCCCATAATACCTATAGTTGCCATGTGTAAATCATGTTAAAAAGCAGCGATTGGCATCTTCTTCTCTTAACCTTCTGATTGTCAATCGCCGGATAGCCAAGGGGAGTACCTAAAAGTCCGGCTCGTAAATGTGCAGGCGGTCTTTGAGGTGCTGTATTTCCTGTTTCATGCCTTCGATGCGCGCCAGTAAATGCCTTATCGCATCGATGCCTTCCATGTTTATGGACAGGTCGTAGTACATGCGCGAGTATTGTTCCACGTCCCTGAGCTGAGACGCCGGGAAGTACCGTTCACCAGCCATGTCGTGTACGTCGAGCAACCCTCCCTCTTCGAGCAAGATGATGAATGCCGGGTCTATGTGGCATTTCTCGCAATATTCGTTTATTATAATCCATTCGCTTTGCATAGTATTCAATGTTTAATAAGAAAGACTTTGAAGTTTACGGAACAGTACCTTTTGTTCCTCGCTCAGGTTGGTCGGTATGTCGATGCTGTAAGTGACAATCAGGTCTCCGAACGCGCCCTCTTGTTTATAAACAGGGAATCCTTTACCCTTTAAGCGGACTTTGGTGTTGTTCTGCGTGCCTGCCGGGACTTTCAGCTTTACTTTGCCGTTCATGGTGTCGATGATGGCTTCACCTCCCAGTATGGCAGTGTAGAGGTCGAGCCGTTCGGTGACGTACAGGTCGTTGCCCTCGCGCCTGAACTTCGGGTCATTCCCGATTACGAAGGTTATGTATAAGTCACCCGCCGGACCACCGTTCATACCCTCGCCTCCCTGACCGTTCAGCTTGATGGTCTGCCCGTTGGCGATACCTGCCGGTACTGTTATCCGCAGGCTTTTCCCATTGATGTTGATGATTTGCTTGTGTGTTTCGTAGGCATCTCGCAGTGTCAGGTGCATCTCGGCGGTGTAGTCTTCCCCCCTGTATCCGTAGTTACGTCCACGCTTCCTCCGGGAACCGAACAGGGACTCGAAGAAATCCGAGAACCCCTCACCGTCGCCGTAGGTAGTCCAGTACGAATGTGCTCCTCCACTGTAATTTTGTCCGAACGAACTGCCATATTGTTGTTGCTGTGCCTCGAACTCGTCAGCATGCTTCCAATTCTCCCCGTACTGGTCGTACTTCTTACGTTTCTCTGGGTCGCTTAGCACTTCGTTCGCCTCGTTTATCTCTTGGAATTTCCTTTGTGCCGAAGGGTCGTTTGGATTCAGGTCGGGATGGTATTTGCGGGCAAGCTTCTTATATGCCTTCTTGATGTCATCCTGGGTGGCATCCTTGCTGACACCTAAAATGTTGTAATAATCAATATAAGTCATATATACAATGTCTTTTGTGCTTTAAACAGCTATCCTGCAAGAAGCATTCCAGAAACCCCTGTACCTGTATGCCCTACGATTAATTATGATTAAAAGTTTTCTCCCCTGTGCTTAATGCTTTAAGCTAAAAGCTGAGTACCTTTGCTGATGCTATATTCTTAAATCTTTAAACCATATACAAATGCAACAACAACTTACTAATAGTCCCAAGGAACACATCGTATGGCTTGATGTGGTCCGTTTTGTAGCCATGTTCACTGTAGTTTGCTGCCATTGTGCAGACCCCTTCAACTTCTTTTCCGGCGAACTCCCCCATAATATCGACGACATAAAGTGGTGGGGGGCTGTTTATGCTTCGGCTTTACGCCCGTGTGTCCCGTTGTTCGTCATGATAACCGGCACCCTGCTGCTACCCGTACGCCTGGATACCGGACGCTTTTACCGCAGGCGCATCAGCCGTGTGTTCTGGCCGTTCCTGCTATGGTCGGTTCTCTATTGCCTGTATCCGTGGCTTATGGGGATAATGGGATTCGGTGCCGATGGCGTAAGGGTGTTCTATCCTTATGTAGGGGATGAGGCGATGCGGCAGTCTTTGGCTGATGTGTGGGGTTATCTACGGATGATTCCCCTTTCTTATGTATCGTTTGATGTCCACATGTGGTATATATACCTTCTCATAGGTTTATACCTATATATGCCTGTCTTCTCGGCATGGGTCGAGAAGGCATCGGAACGAGCCAAACAGTGGTTCTTGTTGGCGTGGGGTGTTACTCTTTTCGTCCCTTATATGCGTGTGTTTATCACTCCTGATTTCTGGGGAGCCTGTACATGGAATGAATTCTATATGCTATATTATTTTGCGGGCTTTAACGGCTATCTCTTGTTGGGGCATTACCTGAGCAAGATTCAGTTGCCGCTATCGAAAGTCCTTCTCTTCGGAATACCGGTGTTTGCCGTAGGCTATGTCGTGACTTTCACAGGCTTTCGCTACATGACGACTCTGCCCGGCTATTCTGCGGAGCAGCTCGAATTGTTCATTTACTACTGTTCTCCCAATGTGGTCATGATGACTGTCCCGGTGTTCTTGCTTTGTAAGGCTGTGCGTGTCCGTTCTTCTTTGCTGAAACGTGCCCTTGCCAACCTGACTGTCTGCGGATTCGGTGTCTATATGGTTCATTTCATTTTTACTGGTCCTTGTGTTACACTGATGCGTACCCTCGACATTCCGCTTGGCTTGCAGATACCGTTTGCAGCTGTGGTGGCGTTTAGTGTATCGTGGTTGTTGGTTATACTTATTCGTAAGTTATCAGGAGAAAAGGTTGCGCGGTATATCGTAGGTTGATATATGTAACCTTTGTAGAGAAAGGTAATGTAGGCTGTGTGGAAGTAAGGTTGGCGGCTTTCTGGCAAACGAATTGCAGCGGGAAAGTCGCCAATCTTTTAAGATATTAACTCAGATTTTCTACTTTCCCGGCTACGAGGTCTATCTTCATTGCTTGCGGGACTTTGGGCAATCCCGGCATCCGCATAATTTCACCCATTATGACGACAATCATCTCAGCTCCGTTGTTGATTATAATATCGCGGACTTTCAGCTCGAAATCTTTTGCTACGCCATACGCTTTTGGGTCGGACGAGAAGGAATATTGAGTTTTTGCGATGCAAATAGGGTAATGACTGATACCAAGAGAAGCTATTTGCTTTAATTTCTTCTCTGCCAGTGTTGTGTATGTAACGGAAGAAGCTCCGTAGATATGTTTCGTTACTTTTTTGATTTTGGTACGGATATCATCGCTGTCTTCGTAGGTGAAACGCAACGACTCAGAGGGTTTACGTTCTATGGTGTCAGCTACCAGCTTTGCCAATTCTATACCACCGTTTCCTCCTTCAGAAAAGACCGTGTTCAATGCGAATCCTATACCTTTAGCACGGCAATGTCCTGTTACGAGTGAGATTTCCTCGTCCGTATCGGTGTCGAAACGGTTGAATGTAACTATGACTTGCTGTCCAAAGCTTTGCATGTTTTCAATATGCTTGTCCAAGTTGGCAAGCCCGTTCTTCAATCCCTGAATGTTCTGTTTCGTTATTTCATCTTCGGGAACTCCGCCGTGAAGCTTCAAACTTTGTGCCGTTGCAACAATAACTGTTACTTTCGGCGAAAGCCCCGCCTTGCGGCATTTTATGTTGAAGAACTTTTCTGCGCCCAAGTCAGCCCCGAAGCCTGCTTCTGTAATTACATAATCAGAGAAAGTAAGAGCCATTTTCGTTGCGATAACCGAGTTGCAGCCGTGCGCGATGTTGGCAAATGGCCCACCGTGTAAAAATGCCGGTGTGTTCTCTGTAGTTTGTACTAAATTGGGGTGCAAAGCGTCTTTCAAAAGCACGGTTATGGCTCCTGCAACACCGAGATCATTCACCGTGAATGGTTTGTTTTCATTCGTGTAACCCAGTAGGATGTTCCCGATGCGCCGTTTTAGGTCATCAAGATCGGAAGCAAGGCATAGTATAGCCATTATTTCTGATGCGGCAGTGATATCAAAGCCGGTCTCTCTCGGAATGCCATTGGCAGAACCGCCTAAACCGGAAACGATGTTACGCAAGCTACGGTCGTTCACGTCAAGTACACGTTTCCATTTTATTTCTTTCAGTCCGAAGCAAGTATGCCTGTTTTGGTAAAGGTGGTTGTCGAGCAAGGCGGTAATCATATTATGTGCTGAAGTGACGGCATGGAAGTCGCCCGTGAAATGCAGATTAATGTTTTCCATAGGCAACACTTGGGAATAACCTCCGCCTGCTGCACCTCCTTTCATGCCAAAGCACGGACCGAGAGACGGCTCACGGAGCACAGGGACAGCTTGCTTGCCTATTTTGTTTAATCCCAATGCGAGTCCGATGGATACGGTAGTTTTTCCGATGCCCTTCTTGGTTGGGGTAATGGCTGTGACAAGAATCAAGTTGTGTTGCCTGACTTTTTCTTCGTCTATCAAATTCAGTGGAATCTTGGCGATGTGACGTCCGTAGTTCATGACTTCGTCACGTGGTATTCCTATACTTTCGGCAACATCCTTGATTTTCTTTAAAGGTATTTCCCTCGCGATTTCAATATCTGTTTTCATTAAAAGTAGTTTGTGTGTTATTTTTTGATGTTTGGCAATTCAAGCCCGTAACCTTTCTTCTTGTCCTCACGTTTCAGCAAAATGGCAATGAAAAGCGCAAGTATGCCGAAACATGTAAAGATTGTCATCGGGATAGTATAATCGTATGCAGGTCCTCCTGCAGAGTTGTCGAGCTTGCAATAACGGTCGAGAACCCATCCAATCAAAGCGGGAACTCCCATCAATCCCCAGTTCTGCACCCAAAAAATCAACGCATAAGCTGTTCCCAGTTGTTTTTCCGGAATAATTTTCGGGACAGAAGGCCACATCGCCGATGGAACCAATGAAAACGCAACGCCAAGTACAATCATTATCAGTGTAGCGAACCACCACTCGTTCAGGATAGGCAGTGTGAAGAGGAAATGAACACCTATCAGCATGATAGCACCAATCATCATTATGGAAGCGCCCTTTCCTTTGCGGTCATAAAGGTTTCCGAAGAATGGAGTAAGGAAAAGCGTGCCGAGAGGTAGAAGGCTCGGTATGAAACCGGCAAGTTCCTGCTCCACGTTGTACTTATTGACCATCAAGTCAGTTGCGTATTTCAGGAACGGGAATACTGCGGAATAAAACAAAACGCACAGCAGTGCAATCAGCCAGAAACCTTTGTTAGTAACTATAAGTTTGATGTCGGAAAAACGGAACGGCTCTTCGGATTCTTCCTTTTCTTCGGAAATTGATGCATCCAGCTTTTTGTCCATAAATGTATAAATGAAGAATGATATGAAACCGATGCACAGCATAATCAGGCAAAGCAATATTGGCGCTGAAACGCTATTGAAATACTTCGCGTAAGGTACGGTGACTGCCATCGCAAGCATGGTGCCGATTCGGGCAGTTGCCATTTCCAGTCCCATCGCCAGCGCGAGCTCTTTTCCTTTGAACCATTTCACTATAATTTTTGATACGGTGATTCCTGCAATCTCAACGCCGACTCCGAAGATGGCGTAGCCTAAAGATGCATAAACAACCTGTGCTTTCATGCCGATGATTTCATCTCCCTGCCCGATGAACCCTGCTATGGCAGAGTATTTGATAGTACATCCGATGAGCATAAGTAGGCATGCACCCAGTCCGGTGAACCTTACACCCATTTTATCCAATATCATCCCGCCGAAAATCAGCATCAGCAAGAAAACATTGAACCAACCGTAAGCGCTTGTGAATATGCCGAAGTCAGTGCTTGTCCATACCAGTTCTTCTTCCAACATAGGTTTTAGCGGAGACATCACATCGGTCAGGAAATAGCCGCACAACATCGTGAAAGCAACGATAGCGAGTGCAGTCCAGCGAGCGGTTTTTGAGTCGCTCAGCTTCTTTTGTATTAATTCAGTCATGATTTAAGTTGTTATTTGTTATACTATGTTTGTCGTTCATTTGTCGGTTATGGGAAAACGTTTCCCGTTCATTGCGTCTGCCACTACGAATGTGCTGCCGCCAATAAAAACCAGGTCGTCGGGTGTTGATTCCGCCAAAGCGTGTTCCACGGCTTCATCGACGGTTTTGCATATTGTTCCATTAAGCTCGTGAGTCCGTGCTTTCTCTGCAAAAGTTTCGACAGGAAGTGCGCGTGCTATCGAGGCTTGTGTGAAATAGTAAACAGCCTCTTTCGGCATCAGGGAGAGAACCCCGTCAATATCTTTATCGTTCACCATGCCCACAATCATGCGCAGGTTATTGTACTTTGGACGTTCCGCGTTCAGTTGCCGGGATATGTATTGCCATCCGCCGGTATTATGCCCCGTGTCGCAGATTACGCGCGGAGAGGTTTGCAATGTCTGCCATCGTCCCATCAATCCGGTGCGCTCCACAATGTGCGCAAAAGCATCGGCAACGTCTTTGCAGGAGATAGAAATGCCCATCTTTTCTAGTTCTGTTATTGCCGTCAGGACAGTAACCGCATTACGTACCTGGACAATTCCTCCCAGTTCTCCGTATAATGTACCGAAGTTTTTTGTTTGAAAAATCCAATGCCCGTCATCTTCCAAACGGGCGTTTAGTATAGGATTCGCATCGATGGAATAGGAGAGGGGCGCGTCCATTTCCTTTGCCTTACGGCGGAAGACTTCCATCACTTCCGGTTCCGTGACATCCCCGATTACGACAGGTGTTTTTTCTTTTATAATACCGGCTTTTTCAAATGCAATCTGTTCTAATGTGCTGCCGAGATATTGTGTGTGTTCCAAACTTATGTTTGTGATGATGCTTAGCACAGGTTTGATAATGTTAGTGCTGTCCAAACGTCCGCCGAGACCAGTTTCAATCACGGCAAAGTCCACAACCTCGTCGCGAAAGTAAGAAAATGCCATTGTGGAAGTCAATTCAAAAAAGGAGGGGTTCAGCGGTTCGAAGGAAGTACGGTAACGTTCCACGAAATTCACCACGTATTCTTCCGGAATCTTCTTCCCGTCGATGCGGATGCGTTCGCGGAAATCAACCAAGTGCGGTGAAGTATATAATCCCACTTTGTATCCTGCAGATTGGAGCGCAGCAGCCAGCAAATGGCTTACCGAGCCTTTCCCGTTTGTTCCTGCCACATGGATTGTCCGGTATGAGAGGTGCGGGTTTCCCGCCAGTTCGTCGAGAGCTTTACTGGTATCCAATCCAGGCTTATACGCCGCCGCGCCAATATTTTGAAACACCGGGATGCTTGTATATAAATAATGTAATGTTTCTTCGTAAGTCATGGTTCGAAGGAAATTAAGCGGGAACAAATATAGGTATAATTCGTATTAATGTGCTACTTTTGCAGCTATTAAAAGGAGAAATTGAAATAGTTCGTTATGGATGATATGGAAAAGAAAGAAACGAAGGAAATAAACAAAATGTCCGTTTTGATAGTTGCGGTAGTAGTGTTGGCGTTAATCGTGTCCGGTGCGGTCTATTATATTTTCCACCAGAAGAAACAAATGGACGCGATGACGGAATCTTTCGACCTCGAAAAGGAAATGCTTGCCGATGATTTCAATGAGCTTTCCCTCCAATATGAAGGCTACAAGTTCAGCGTGAGCAACGATTCTCTCGTAGCGCTCTTATCGACTGAGCAGGCAAAGGTTCAACGCCTCATGGAGGAATTACGGACGGTGAAGTCCACAAACGCAAAGGAAATAGCCCGTTTGAAGAGGGAGCTTGCCACTATGCGGAAAATCATGCAGAACTATGTAGTCCAGATAGATTCCTTGAACCGCGCAAACGAGCAATTGACGGTCGAGAAGAACGAGGCTGTAAAGAAATACCAGCAGGCATCGAGCACTGCAGCCTCCTTGAAAAAAGAAAAAGAGCAATTAACCGAGCGTGTAACCCTTGCCAGCCGCCTCGATGCCACTTCCATCACCGTTACGCCGGTAAATTCGCGCGGGAAAAAGACCACACGCATCAAGCGGATGCAGCAGCTGGTCATCGACTTCAAAATCTCCAAGAATATTACTGCTCCCGTGGGTGAAAAAGACATCTACCTACGCATTATGAAGCCAAATGACGACGTGTTAGTCAAGAGCCGCTCCAATGTGTTCCCTTTCGAGGGGCAGGAAATAGCCTATTCAATCAGGAAACTTATAGAATACGAAGGGGAAGAGATTCCGGTGACCGTTTATTGGGATATCGAGGAATACCTTTCGGAAGGAACGTACCGTGTGGATATTTTTGCCGACGGAAATCTAATCGGACGCCAATCATTTGATCTTTGAACATTTAAGAAAAACTTTACTCCCGCCGTTTCCATTGCATTTGGAAGCGGCAATATTGTATTACAATAGTTCTTTTTTACAATAATGATAAAGATAACCAATAAACAAAAGTGTTGCGGTTGTGCCGCTTGCGTGCAGGTTTGCCCCAAGCGTTGCATATCCATGAAAGAAGATGAAGAAGGGTTCCTCTATCCGGAAGCGGACGCTGCAGAATGCGTTGATTGCGGCTTGTGCGATAAGGTCTGCCCTGAAATCAACCAAGGCAATAAACGAGTGCCGCTGAAGGCTTTTGCAGCAAAAAACAAGGACGAAAAAGTCCGCATTCAGAGTTCGTCGGGCGGGGTATTCACCTTGTTGGCAGAGAAAGTGATTGATGAGGGCGGCGTAGTGTTCGGCGCGGGCTTCGACAAGAATTGGGAAGTCGTGCATTCTTATACCGACACCAAAGAAGGACTCTCCGCGTTCCGTGGTTCGAAGTACGTCCAGAGCAGGATAGAGGATAATTTCCGGAAAGCTGAGGAATTCCTGAAAGAAGGACGGAAAGTACTTTTCTCGGGAACTCCCTGCCAGGTAGCGGGATTGAAATTATACCTGCAAAAAGAGTACAGCAATCTTTTGACGGTCGATTTCATTTGCCACGGAGTTCCAAGCCCCCGCGTTTGGCGGGATTATTTTCGTGAAGAAGTAATTCGCCACTGCAATCAACAAAGTGCAGCCATGTCCCCACTGCTACAAGACAAGGGAATGAGTGTCTCCGGAGTTTTTTTTAGAGACAAAATGCTTGGATGGAGGAATTACTGCATGGCTTTTGCGCTCTCCGTGCCGGCATTGGAGTGGGCAGGAAATCATGTCATGCGCTCCGGACCGTTAGACAGGGATATGTTCCTGCGGGGTTACCGTGCGAATTTGTTCCTGCGTCCGAGCTGCCACGCGTGCCCCGTAAAGAGCCTGAAGAGCGGCAGCGACGTTACGTTAGCCGACTTTTGGGGCATCGAGAAGGTTTTGCCGGAAATGGACGACAACAAAGGGACGAGCCTTGTGATTTTGAACAGCGGGGCAATCTCCTTGGAGGACTTTGCGGACAAATTGGAATTTGCGCAAGTGAAATTTGAAGACGCAGTGTGGAACAACAAGTACATATTCCGTTCTGTTGCGGAGCCGAGGAAGCGTTCGCTGTTTTTCTCAATAAAAGGAAAGACCGTTGCGACGAGGGTGCTCCATTTGACAAGGAATTCGTTCCTTGCACTGATTAAACTGGTAATCAAGAAAATCATAATGAAGCTTTTGGGCAGAAGATTTTAATTTGAAAGTTCTGCTTCGCGCCCGCGAAATTGTATTCTTGGAAATGAAAATAGCGAATCGCGTGTGCGAAATATAACTTTTGAAACTGAGAATAGTGTTTCGCGCCCGATAAATAGTACTTTTGAAATTGGGAATAGTAAATATCGTGCGCGAAATGCTACTTTCTGAATTGAAAGTAATAAATCGCATCCGCGAAACAGTGTTTTTAGAAATGGAAACAGCAAATCGCGTCCGCGAAGTGGAACTTTCAGGTTTGAAAAATATAAATCTCGTGCGCGAAGCATAACTTTCAAACTTAAAAACTGTATTTAGCGTGCGCGAAGCATTATTTCGCAGTTGGGGACAACAAAATCTTCAATGATATATAGAAAAAGAGAAAGATGAAAATAGGAATATTGACCCAGCCGCTCAAATCCAATTATGGCGGGATGCTCCAAAACTGGGCATTGCAGCAGGTGCTAATCAAACTTGGGCACGAACCGGTGACGATAGATTATCTCCCGGATATGCCGCTGAAAAAATTTGTCCTCTCGACGATGAAATCGATTGTGTACCTGTTCATCCCGTCCCGCAGGCGGAATTTTCTAAGGCGGAAATACAGGCGCAAGCCCATTTTCCGGAGTTTTATGGAAGAAAATATACGCAAAACGGGCGTTTGCGGCAGATATTCGATGTCGGTTGTCCGGAAATACGGCGTGGAAGCACTTCTCGTGGGCAGCGACCAGGTTTGGCGGCCGTTGTACAACAAAAATTGCCTGTACGATATGTTTTTGCGCTTTGCGCGGACATTTGGCGGGAAAAAAATCGCTTATGCTGCATCGTTCGGCGTAGATTGCTGGGAATTTTCGGAAAAACAAACGAGGGTTTGCGCCCGTTTGGTGCAGGGATTCGATGCCGTGTCGGTGCGCGAAGAAAGCGGCGTAGGGCTTTGTGCGAAACACCTCGGCGTGAAGGCTTCGGCAGTTCTCGACCCTACGCTTCTCGTCGGTCGGGAGGAGTATGCGCGGCTATGTTCGGCTGTCCCCGTTGCGGGAGAAGAGTTCCTCGCGGTGTATGTGCTTGATTCATCGGGCGAAGTGGAGAAAGTAATTCGTGAAGAAGCGGAAAACAGGGGTTTGCCGGTGCGCCGTTTCCCGGTAGGGGAAAAAGCGGAGCTGACAATGGCGGAGTGGCTGTCGATATTCCGCGACGCGGGTTTCATCGTGACGGATTCGTTCCACGGTACGGTATTTTCAATCATCTTCGGGAAACCTTTCCGTTGCATTGCGAACAAAGCGCGGGGTGGCGCACGTTTCGACGATTTGCTTGGGAAATACCGTGCAGGCGAATTGGAAGAATGGCGCGAAAAAAGTATCTCGTTCCTGCGCGAAAACCTTTCCGGGAAAAAGTGAAAAGCCCGCAACGCAGGTGAGCCGCATTTTGCACGTCTGCTAACTGTACTTCAAGATTTCGGGGAGGTTGTCTGCAAGTTCGGCCATCGACTTGAAAAGGATATTTGCACCTGCGTCGAGCAGGACTTTGTCGTCCAGCGGCCCGGTGTTTACTCCCACGGTGAAGATTCCCGCAGCCACACCTGCTTTTACCCCAAGCGGGGCATTTTCAACCACAATCGCTTCGTTGGATGCTACTCCGGCTTTTTTAAGTCCTATAAGATATGGTTCGGGATTAGGTTTCCCGATGCGGACATCGAAAGCCGTTACCATTTTGTCCCTTTCAAACATTCCGGGATATGTATGTTCGAGTTTGTTTATAAGGCTGCGCTGCCCGGAGCCTGTAACGACGATGCGTTGCAGTCCGTGCCATTTCACAATCTCCAGTACGCGGGCGGTTCCCGGCATTGCCTCGCCGTCGTTGTATTTGTGGAAAAGGTCGGACTTTTCTTCATACAGCGAAGTCTTCTCCTCGTCTGTTGCGTCCCTTCCGAAAGTCCGGAGGAACAAATCGTTGAGCGTTGCGCCGCCTGTCATGCCTTCGTAATAGAAAAAATCGTTGATGTCTGCTTTAAGCCCGTGCCGGTCTGCCATTTCTTTCCAAGCGCGGGCATGGAAACGCATTGAATCGTACAATACGCCATCCATGTCGAAAAGTACTGCTTTTGGGTGGAATGTTTTGTTCCCGGTATGCTCTAAATATAAATCGATAGCTTCTTTTATCATATTCGAAAAAACTCTTTGTAGCGGGAACAAAGGTAATAAAAAGGCGTCAGATTCTTTCCAGCACGGTGAGAATCAGTTCCCGCATCGAGTCTTTGTATTCTGTGTCCATATTTTTCTCCACCCTGCCCGCGATGATGCAGCATACAGTCACGGCACGGTGCCCCATGAGCGCGGAAAGCCCTGCGAGGGCTGCGCTCTCCATCTCAAAGTTCGTGATGTGCTTCCCGTTCCATTCAAAGTCCGTTATCTTGCGGTTTAAGTCGGGGTCTGCAAGCTGGAGGCGGAGTTTGCGCCCTTGCGGGCCGTAAAATCCGTTTGCGGAAATGGTCGTGCCGCGCAGGATGTCGTGTTTTGCTATTTGATTGAGCAGCCCGTCGTCGGCAGATACTATATACGGCTGTAAACCCTCTATTTTCCAGTCCAGTTGCTCTCTTAGCGCATTTTCCATCTCCATGTCGCGCACGTTGCGGTTTTTCCCGTAAAAATAAAGTACCCCGTCAAAACCGACGGACTTTTCCGACGCCACGTAAGAACCGACCGGCACTGACGGTTGGAGTCCGCCGCTTGTGCCGATGCGCACAAATGTCAGTTGGCGGAATTCCGGGCGTATGGTACGTGTCCCGAAATCTATGTTCGCCAAAGCATCGAGTTCGGTAAGTACAATGTCGATGTTGTCTCCTCCAATCCCGTGTGAAACGAGGCTGATGCGCTTGTTTTTGTATGTTCCCGTGATTGAATGGAATTCCCGGCTTTGCACGTCGCATTCTATGCTGTCGAGAAATGTGGATATCATCGTCACGCGGTCGGGGTCGCCTACAAGAATAACCCTGTCGGCAAGTTGGGAAGGTTTCAGATGCAGATGGAAAATGCTCCCGTCGGCGTTAATGATTAATTCAGATGGAGGTATGCTGTTTGTCTTCATGGGAGATGTTGTTTTCAAAAAAAGTGCAGCTGCCGGCGCAAAATGGTAAAAAGAAACCGACAGCTGCGAAGGTATAACACTGGTTATTTTATTGTCTTACCCGGTGAAACGGGAGGTTTCGCGATGGATTCGCGCATTGTGGTGTCGGCTTCGATGTTTTTCATCCGATAATAGTCCATCACGCCGAGGTTTCCTGTGCGGAACGCTTCAGCCATAGCCTTCGGGACTTCGGCTTCTGCTTCAATAACTTTTGCGCGGGCTTCCTGGGCTTTCGCCTTCATCTCCTGCTCGAGTGCGACAGCCATTGCACGCCGCTCCTCGGCTTTCGCTTGCGCGATGTTCTTGTCTGCTTCCGCCTGGTCCATTTGCAGGTATGCACCAATGTTTTTGCCAATGTCGATGTCGGCAATATCGATTGATAAAATCTCGAATGCGGTTCCGGCATCCAATCCCTTGCGCAGTACGAGCTTGGATATGGAGTCAGGATTCTCCAAAACGGTCTTGTGGCTGTTGGATGAACCTATGGAAGACACAATACCTTCGCCGACACGGGCAAGCACGGTTTCTTCTCCTGCTCCACCCACGAGTTGCTTTATATTCGCACGCACAGTGACACGAGCCTTTGCGATTAATTGTATTCCGTCTTTTGCGACAGCTGTTACCGGAGGGGTATTGATTACTTTCGGATTCACCGACATCTGTACTGCCTCGAAAACATCCCTTCCCGCCAAATCAATGGCTGTTGCCATCTGGAAGGACAGGTCTATGTTGGCTTTGGCAGCCGAAACAAGGGCGTGGACTACCTTTTCGACATGCCCGCCTGCAAGATAATGGGCTTCGAGTTCATCCCGCGTAAGTGTTTTCAGTCCTGCCTTGTGCGATTCTATCATTGCCTGGGTGATGACGTATGGCGGCACTTTGCGGATTCGCATCAGGAAAAGTTGCAAAAGCGAAATGTTTACGCCGGATACTTTTGCCGAAATCCAAAGCAGGAAAGGCACGTAGTAAAAGAATACTGCCAGCAGGAGTACAACCGCTCCCAGCAGAATAATGGGGAACATGGGAAGTGTAGTAATTTCCATGATGTGTGAATTATAAAATTAATAGTTGAACAATGTTTTTCTCTTATGCTATCCAAATGTAATTGTCTTCTATACGGGTGACAGTGACCGTTTTGTTCTCGTCTGTCCATCCGCTTTCCGATTTAACTTCCACGATTTTGCCGTTTATGTTTGCTTTACCTACCGATGCGCACCGCGAAATGGTTACTCCGGTGTCGCCAACCTTAATCCCTTGCTCCAAATTGGATACTACTTTCGACGAAATGTCTGCTTTAAGCTCCAATTTGCGGAAAGAGCGTGAGCGAAGGAAAAAGAAGAATACGGCGGCGAATCCCACGAGCGACGAAATCACCGTAACGTGCCCTATGATGGCATTTACATGATACGCATACCAAATCCCGCCTATGGCGCAGGCTGCCCCGCCTATTCCGGCGAGAGTCACGCCCGGTATGAAGAATATCTCGGTTATCAGAAGCACAATCGCGACAATCATGCATACAACAACAATGGCAATTTGGGTAATCATAGGCAGTTTTTTGTTTTTAACGATTTCTTAAATGTGAAGCCTCAGCGTTGCGGGCTTGTTTCTCGAGTTCGGCAGGTTGAGCCAGCAGTTCGTTCAGTCTTTGCTCTTTTTGCAAGATGTTATCAGAGAGTTGTCCCTTTTTCGAAGCATTGGAAGACGTATACTCTTTCCGTAAGGATTCGAGTTCTTCCTCCAATTTGGCTGTCTGCTCTTTTATGGATACTACCCTTTGGTACAAAGCCTTTGCCTCGGACGAGCGGAATTCTTCCCATTTGTGGTAAATCTTCGTGGGGCTTACGGCAAATTCAAAATCCATGTCTTTCTCCTGTTTGCCGTAGGGGATTGCTTCATGCGCCAAACTAATTTGTCGGGAATAATCTGCGCCATTTTTCCACGTAGTGCGGATAGGCATTAACGAAGCCCAAGAGCGTTTCAGCTCAATGTCATCCGATTCCACGCGTGCGTTGTTTTTGTTTGGGATGAACAAATAGACACAAGCCATTCCGGATGGTTGGAAACGGTCGGAAACAAACCATCCCAAACCTTTGGCTTCATCTATAACAAGCATGTAATCGTTGTACGGAGAGTTGAATGGCATTCCGAGTTGTTCGGGGGAGAGATATGTGTTTGTTTCAGTATTGTAACGTGTTACAAAGAGGTCGTAACCGCCGATGGAACCATTTCCCTTTGATGCGAAATAAACAGTTACGCCGTCGGGCATGACAAACGGGTAGTTATCGTCTCCTCCGCTATCTTGATTCATTGCAAGTTGCTTTTCATCTCCCCAAATGTTGAGCAGCCATGATTGTGTGAAAAGCCTGAAAGGTCCTTCTTCTGTCCGGCGGGCATAATAAATTTTGTCTCCTTTCTGATTTTTGTAAATAACAGTGGAATCTGTTTGTATATCGTTGGAAAACTCTTCCGGTGAAATCAAATAACCGCTTTCTTCACTTAATGTATAGGCTGAAAGGATATCTTCTTTATTGACAACTATGCTATCAATGACTTCAACGGCTTCTACTTTGTCAAGCATACGGACTGCGTTCTCGATAATATCCAATCTAAGCTCGGCTTCTTCCGTATCACGTTTTTTTTGCTTTTGGTATTTGATGTAATCTTCATACATCTCTGCAGCTTTCTCGAAACGAAAAGTTTTGCAATATAATTCGCCCATATAACGGAACCCGTCAATTACCCGACGGCGCACAGCGACTTCAAGATACTTTTCTGCCTGTTGCAAATCGCCTGTCTCGAAGCAACACACACCGTACCATAAATTATAAGACGAATTGCTGGGAGCTTGCTTTACAAACTTCTCGAAGGCGGGCTTTGCCTCGGCGTATTTTCCTTCAGCATATAATTCTTTTGCTTCATTCAACGTTTGTCCTTGCACCATTAGGCATAAGCCGGAGATGATGCAGGTGAGAATCCATTGTTTATGCAGATGTTTCATGGGTTTTGTTCCTGTAAAATTCCATGCCAAAAGTAGGTAATTCTGTTGAATAATCAGAATAACCGGTTGGATTATTTTTCTAATTTTGTCACCCATGTATTTCAGAATAGTGTAGTGGTAAATATTTCTCAAACATGGTGAAACTGACAGAAGAAGAATTGCTTTTCAAGAAACTTGAGGCGAAAGTCGTCAAAGCAATCAGGGATTATGGACTTATCAGCGACGGAGACCGCATTCTCATCGGGCTTTCCGGAGGTAAAGATTCATTGGCTTTGCTTGAATTCCTTGGATGTCGTTCGAAGATTTTTAGTCCGCGTTTCGAAGTTGTTGTGGTGCATGTGGTAATGCGAAATATCCCATACAGTTCTGATGTGGATTATCTACAAAGCAAAGCAAAAGAATACGGTTTACCTTTTATCCTTCGCGAAACGGAATTTGACCCAACCACCGACCGCCGCAAGTCTCCATGTTTCCTTTGTTCCTGGATGCGCCGGAAAGTCCTTTTCGATGTTGCTAAAGAAGAGCATTGTAACAAAATTGCCCTTGGGCATCATCAAGACGATATTCTCGAAACGTTACTGATGAATCTCACCTTTCAGGGTGCGTTTGGCACGATGCCGCCACGCCTTTGCATGACTAAATTCGACATGGAAATAATCCGCCCGCTCTGTCTTATTCGTGAAAAAGAGATTGCCCGCATTGCTGAATGGCGCGGTTATAGGAAACAATTGAAAAATTGTCCTTACGAATCAGGTTCGAGCCGGAAAGATATGAAAGATATTTTGTCTCACCTTGAATCCTTGAATCCGGAAGTTTATGCCAGTCTCTGGGCAAGCATGACGAATGTGCAAATAGAGTATTTGCCTAAGA
>CAYZTO010000016.1:25096-27746 GCA_964481365.1 uncultured Parabacteroides sp.
TATCTTTGCAGAGATTACTTGTATAAATGGTTTTTATATCGTTGAAATGTAAGGTTAAATAAATAAGACTGGAGAAGATGAAGCAATTTTTTATATGTTTATTTGCGATAATATCGTGGACTATTCAATCTCAAGAATTGGAAATTGCAGGGATTGTAAAAGATATTGATACGCAGACAGCGCTTGAGAATGTGACGGTTCAGTTGTATGATACAGATTCTTCTTTTGTTGAAGGATGTGTAACTAATAAGTCAGGAAGATTTGTCTTGCAAAAGGGTATAAGAGGTAATATGTATTTGATATTATCTTTTGTTGGCTATAAGCAGAATATTATCCAATTGGAGAATGTTCAGCAAAACCTAAAACTTGGGAACTTGTTTTTAGAAAAATCGGAAGAACAGTTGGCAGAGATTGTAGTTTCTTCCAGTCGTGTAATAAATAAAGTCAATCGACAAATAATATTCCCATCAACTTTGCAAACAGAAGCTTCTTCTACTGCTTTTGAATTGTTAGAGAAGATGAGGTTGCCGGATTTATTGATTAATACTATACAGAATACCATAGCCTCGCTAAATAATGGTGAGGTACAACTTCGTATAAATAATGTCAAAGCTTCAGTTCAGGATATATTGGCAATTCATGCCACACAAGTTGTAAAGGTTGAGTATCTGGATATGCCGGGAGCTCGTTATGGAGAAGGAGTTTCTTCAGTAGTTAATTTTGTGACTCGTAGAACTAATAGTGGTTTTTCTGGAGGGCTTTCCTTAAATAATGCAATAACTACAGGAAATGGTAATGATAATTTCTTTTTGAAATATAATAATGGGTCATCTGAATTTAGTCTTAATTATAATTTCTCATATCGAAAATATGGTGATAAATATTCTGATACGTATCAAGAATTAGTTATGGCAGATGATAATCTTAGAATATTAAATAAGGAAGGAATAGATTCTCCATTCAAGAAAAGAGTTCATAATTTATCTCTTACTTACAATTACACCAAAAAGGAAACATCTACTTTTAATGTCAAATTAAGCAATAGTTGGGATACAAGTCCTTTTTCTAATACAATCCAACTTATTCGAGAATCCGGAAAGGATGATGTAAAGGCGTATACAGGGGTTAGGGATAAAACTCTTACTCCGGTACTTGATGTTTATTATGAATTGAATTTACCTAATGAACAGACATTAATGGCTAACGTAGTTGCGACTTATATAAACTCTGATTATTTGCGTAATTACGCCGAACGAGACCCGGTTAGTATGGCTGTACAAGGGCAGGAGTATAATTACTCGGTGACCGGAGATAAATATTCTGTTATCGCAGAACTTATATATGATAATTATTTGACAGAAAATTTACTATGGTCAAGCGGTATTAATTATAAGCAATCCTATTTAGAAAATCATTACTTAGGTTCTACCGGAGATGTGACAACATCAATGGATGATTCTAATTTGTATGTTTTCACAGAATTGGATGGACAATATAAGAAGTTGGGTTTTAATATAGGTATAGGTTTATCCCGTCAATATTTTAAGGAAAGTAATCATAAATATAATTATTATACGGTACGACCTAAGGTTTCTTTATCATATCCAATAGCAAAAGATTTGTTTGTGCGCTATTCTTTTTCGATTAATCCGGTTTTACCCGTCTTGTCTCGAATTAGTGATGTGAGCCAATGGCAAAATGCCTATGAGGTAATTGTTGGTAATCCTCAATTGAAGCCATATCGTGCGTATGCAAATAATTTATCTTTAAGATATTCTACCGGACGATTCTCGCTGCAACTAATGGGTTATTATCAATACAATCCAAAGCCCATTATGATGGATGTAGTCAGAAGAGTTGATGCAGGGGAAAATACATATTTCTCCTATACTTATGCTAATCAAAAAAGTTTTGAGCATATACAGGGAAGGCTTTATATGCAATATGGTTTGATAAAAGATATTTTAGACTTGTCTGCTTTTGGCGGAGTAAATCATTATATCAATAAAGGCAATGAGTATGAACATAAATATACAGGTCTTTTTGGAGGTGTGTCTTTAGATGGAATGTATAAGAATTTTATTCTTTCTGCATCGGTGTATAGCGGAATAACTAATATGTTTGCCGAAACGAGGAATATATCTTCTGCCTCTGCAGATGTTGCTCTTAGTTATCGTCTGAAAAAAAATATGCGTGTAGGTATAGGGATGGCTAATCCTTTCTTTAAAAATGGAGAGAAATCCGGGCAAAAACTAATTTCGGATATTGCGTATAAAGAAACCTGGAATTATATCCGCGATGTAGGTAATATGCTTTATGTTACTTTTTCTTGGAACTTCTCAATAGGACGTAAATATGAAGCAGGAAATACGCAATTATTTAATTCTGATAATATGGATTCCGGTATTGTCAAATAAAAATCCCGGATGAAAATAATCATAGACAACGATTTTTGTGGCGACCCGGACGGACTCTACCAGCTTGAAAAGTTATGGTAATGAGCACAAAGAAGACACCCAAAGAAAGGCAAAACTGTTGAGATTGCGGTTGAAAAAGGAATCAAATCCCGTACCATAATCGTTGGTGCCACCTTTACCGGCTCACGAAGCAATCCTTATTCCCCGGTTGGGATATTGCGGCTTGCGTAGCC
>CAYZTO010000017.1:0-8853 GCA_964481365.1 uncultured Parabacteroides sp.
CGGGGAATTATCAACCTAAAAGTTTTTTGACATCATCTTCGTCTTTGCGAAGCTGTTCCTGCAATTCGCCGAGCGTTCCGAAACGGATATCTTCCCTGAGACGGCGGTAGAAGTAAACCGTTACAGTCTCGCCGTACAAATCTCCCGAAAAATCGAATATGTTCACCTCGATGCTCACGTCGCCACCGTCGTCGAGCGTAGGACGCGAACCGATATACAGCATTCCCTTCAGTTCGCGGAGGCCAGCCATTAGGAATACTGCATATACACCGTTGGCGGGGATTAGTTTGCGCGCGTTCCGCACTTGTATATTAGCAGTGGGGAAGCCGATGCGCCTGCCGACTTGGTAGCCCTTCACGATTATGCCTTCGAGCCTGTAAGGGTTTCCCATGAAATAAGCCGCCCTCCAAACATCCCCTCCGGAAATAAGCCTCCTGATGTATGACGAGCTGACCCTCACCCCGTCAAATTCCTCCGGCTCGGCGTGTACCACACGAATCCCGCACTTTTCCCCGTAGGCGACGTATTGTTCGAAGCCGTCTGCCCTGTTGTGCCCGAAGCGGTGGTCGTAGCCGACAACCAATTCGCGGACATTGTAACGTTTCGCCAGCACAACGGACAAAAATTCCTCTGCCGACATACGCGCCAGTTCCGGTGTGAAGTGCAATACAATCACAAAGTCCGCCCCGCTCGTTGCAAGGGCCGACAATCTTTCCTTCTTGCTCATAAGCAACTGCGGGGTGAAGTCCGTGTGGAGCACTTCCCTCGGATGGCAGTCGAATGTTATGATTGCCACGGGCAAGTTGTCCTTCTTCGCTTCCTCGCGCGTGCGTTCAATCAAAGCCCTGTGCCCGAGATGCACGCCATCGAAGAACCCTATCGTCGCCGCGATGCCTTCCGCACCGAGCGGCTCACCTTCGTTTATTATTTTTGCAAACATCTTATTCCTCATCATTAACTTTTTCTTCGCTTTCTTCCTTTTTCGCCTTGAGTTTGGCTTTCCTTTCAGCCTCTTTAGCTTTCAGCGCAGCCTTGCGGGCTTTTTCCCGTTCCTTCAATTCCTTCTTGTATGCCTTTTCTTTGGCTTTCCGCTCTTTTTGTTGTTGTTTCAAGCGTTCTTTGTTAGCTTTTTCCTTTTCCTTGCGCAATTGTTCGCGTGCTTTGGCTTTAGCCTTGCGGTCTGCCTCCGCCTGCTTCAGTTTAGCCTTGCGTTCCGCTTCGATTTGCTTCTCACGCTCCCGTTTAGCCTTGAGCAACGCTTTTTCTTCTTCCTTCTGCTTGCGTTCGAGTTCCGCGCGTTCGGCTGCACGCTGTTCCTGCAATGCTTTTTCTTCCGCCTGTTTCTTTTCAAACTCTTCGCGGGCTTCTTTGCGCCTGATTTCTTCGGCTTCAGCCTCGCGACGGCGGATTTCGCGGATTTCGTCCATCGTCAATCCCAAGTTTTCTTCTTGCGGGGCATAAACTTCGGCGGAATCCGGGGCAACTGTTTCCGGTTGCACTACTATTTCTTGCGGGACTTCCTCTTCTTCCTCTTGGGGAACAATTTCCGGCACGGCTTCTTCGATTACCGGCAATTCAACGGGAACTTCTTCTTCCGGAAGTTCCTCTTCTTCCTCTTCGGGCAGAATTTCTTCGCCGGTTTCTTCTAATTCCATGCGCGCACGCCAACGAGCCGCGAGTTCCGGTGCAATATCGCTGAAGTTTTCCTCGAAAAACGCAACATATTCATCCAGGGTCTTGCCGCGCAAGAGAGTTTCGTAATTGTCATCTGATATCGGTAGTATCGCGACGGCACGTTCTATCGCCGAAGCATATCCGTCTTTGCCATATATCATTTTATAATAATGCAGAATCTCGTCGAAGTTGTAAAAACCGCTTATGATGAGCATCGACAAAGGTCCGACAGGCTCGATTGACAAGTCGAACTCCTTCACCATCATATTTGCGAAGTTATATGCCGCCACGGTGAACAGCAAGCGGTTCTGGTCTACCGTGCCTGTCTCGTAAACGAGCAACATACGGTAAGGCACGTCCTTGTCGGCATTGAATACGCGCATGGAGTCCTCGGCAGTGAGCTGCCCTCCCTCCGCGCCGAAGCGCAAGTTCCACGTCATGCCCGAAACGCTCCCCTGTACCATCGTCCTGCCTGCAAGAACGCCCTTCAACATTTCCCCCGCAAGCTCCGTGACATCGGCATCGGGATATTTTTCCACCAAAGCGCGCAGCGCGGACTTAAAACCTTCCGGGTCTCCTTCCTGGACGTAAGTAAGGGCATCAAGGAACATGAATTTTGGCATAAGTTTCGCCAGAGGGTATTTCTCACCCATCATCCGGTAGTTCTGCCGCACCGTGGAAATGTCGGAAGCGAGGTAACGCTCATACGTATATTGGTAAATGGAGTCTTGCACCGAGTCCATCATGCGTATGTTATACTCGTAGTTGGGGTCGGCGACCGCGATGGCATAATCCGAACCGGGGAATTTCTGTATTATCTTGTCCCTGTATTCGGCACTAAGGGCAGCATCCTTGTTGCGCAGTGACATGAGGTAAATCTGGAAATAAGATTCCAGAAGATGCTCATTATCCGGAAAACGCCTTTCCAATTCTTCGAAAGCAGAAATGGCAAGGGGCAAATCCTCCAATTTGTCCTTGTAAATCATCGCCATGTGGTACAATCCGTCTATGATGATGATATTTGATGCCGCGATGTCTTCGGGAGTAAGCGGAAGTTGCTGTAAATAATATTCGCGGGTTTTGGGGTCGTCGGCAGCTACCACCGACGAGTCGGCATACGACACTTCCTTCGGAGATTCGCCTTCTACAAGCTCATCTTCCTCCATTTCGGCTTCTTCCCAATCATCTTCAAAGAAATCATCGAACGTTGAGATCTTCTTGTCCCGTCGCCGCCAGTCATCTTCCAACGTACGCCTGCCCCATTTCTGTTGGAACTGGTTTTTTCCTTGTGCGACGGTTTGCGGGTTATAAAAATAGAATGTTGCGCTCCCTGAAGTCGTTACGGCGGTAGTCCTGACTTCCATACCCGGACGGTTTATGCCGGTTCCCTTGGCTTCCTGCTCCGCCAGATAAGCTTCTCTTTCGGCTCTGGCTTTGGCTTCCTCTTCTTCCTTAATAACACGTTCGATTATCTCGTCGATGACAGCCAGACGCTCTTGTTCCGGCATTTTTGCTAACGTCTGAAGGCTGTCTTGCAAATGAACCGCCTCGGCATGTACCACCAGTTCGTCCAAGACTGCCGACAGCTTCGACACACGTGCATAATCTTTGTATTCTTTCTGTATTATCGAAATTGCACTGCTGAAATTGGGCTGGGCTTTCAAGTAGTCGCGCTTCTGGAAATACAAATCCCCCAATTGTATTTGCAGGATGGCAAGGTCCATTCCCATCTGTGTGCTTTTCCGTACTCCTTCCTCGTAACTTTTAATCGCATTGGCAGTATCGTTGCGATTCAGATAGACATTTCCCATCGCGTAATAAACTTGGTCCAACATGTCTTTATTCTTCGGATGCTTCGCCATTCGCTGGAGCAAATTCACAACTTTCTGGTAATCCTTGCCGGGATATACTTCTGTCTGGCGTATTTTGGCTGCAAATTCCAGTTCATACGGAGGATTTGAACGGACTACTTTCTTGAATATGTCATAAGCCTGCCTATCCATGCCGAGAGTTGTGTATATCTGCCCGAGAAGGTAACGCATACGGCTTCTTTGCAAACGCTTAGGCTCGGCTTTGATAGCTGTCAATAAATAAGGTATGGACTCTTTGTATTGCCCGGCCTTTATCAGGTAATCTGCATAAACAGTGGCGTAGTGGTCTTGCGATTCTGCCGGGATGCCGTCTTTGTTCATCTTGGAGAGGATGTCCTCAGCTTCATACAACCAATCCATCTCCGAGTAGCAGCGTGCCTGCCACAATTTAGCCTCGGCAACCATGAATTCGTCTGTTGCATAATGCCGTGCGATATAAGAAAACGTAGCTGAAGCCTGCAGGAAATCTGCATTGTAGAATTGAGCTTCTCCCATAAGCATCCAGCACTTCTTCAAGTAAGGGTTGTACTCCTCTTGTTCCTGCCATTTACGCTGTTCGGGGTCATTTCTCCATCCGGGTTTCTTCTTCGGCTTCGCCTTTATGGAATGCAGCTTTATGGCTTTGTCGCTTTTTTCGATGGCACGGTCAAATGGACCTCCGGGTTCTTCCTTGTCTTTGGGTTGCGCGCTGATTGGATACAGGAGAATCATGTCTGTGTAGTTTTCCTCGTAGCTAGAGATTTGCTCATCCAAAGCCTCGTCGAACGACTCCTTCCCATTATAATATATGTTGAAACGGGATGTAAAAGCATGATAAAACCGGCTTGCCTTCGTGTTCTTCTTCGTACTGCAAGACAACAAAGAAACAAACGACAAGAAAAGAAAGAATATGGGGATATTTTTAGACGATTTTATCATGCTCTTACATCAGGTTGCCTTTCACGTTCCAACGATAATTGTCACCCTCCGAATCTACGTCACAACAATTATTTAACGCTTACCCGCCCACTTTATTGCTTTTACTAATAAAAAGATAAGCACGAACAACAGGATGATAAAAGCACCGGAAGGGGCATTCAGTTTATAGGATAAAAGCAAACCTGACACAGAACAAAGGAATCCGCAGAGCACACTGCCCAACATTATTTTCTTGAAGTCGGAGCTTAACAGGTTCATCGTGATTTGGGGCAATGTGAGCAGGCTCATCAAAAGCATGATGCCTACCAGCCGTATGGACAGCACTATGGTCAGCGCGATAAGACCCATCATAAAGTACTCAACCGCACGCACCGGCAGGCGTTGTGTCTTGGCGAAGTCAGGGTCGAACGCTATGTAAACAATCTCCCGCAAATACAAGGAAAACAGTACAACCAAAACAACGACCAAGCCTGCCAGCCATACAAGGTCGCTTTTCGTTATCATCAGTATGTTCCCAAAAAGGTAAGCGGACAAGTTGGGCACATATCCCGGTGTCATGGAGATGAATATGACTCCTAATGCCATTCCGAGCGACCATACCCCCGCTATCGCCGAATCCTCGCGAATTCCTTGGGAACGACTTGCCCATTCCACGCCAAATGCCGACAAAACAGCAAATGCCATCGCTGTGAGTATCGGGTTCACTCCGAGATAGAAGCCCATTCCCAATCCCCCGAACGAAGCGTGCGTGATTCCTCCGCTGATGAAGACTAACCTCCGCGACACGATATAAGTCCCAATGAGTCCACACGCAATAGACGTCAGCAGGCTTCCTAACAACGCATTCCTGAAAAACTCATATTGCAACAGTTCCATCATATTTTGCCTTATGGGGTTGTCCTCCTTTCCCCTACAATCAGGAAAGCCTCGTCCTTCAGGGCATCGGGCAAGTTTACCTGGCGCAGTTGCAGGCTGCGCAGCCATCCGGCGACCTCCACTTCCTGCAATGTGTAAAGCACCTCGCGGAACTCATCTACCGCCGAGTCATCGTAGGCATCAGACGCCACGCCCTTGAAGCGGTCAAGCTCCTCGTCGTCGTAATATTCTATCTTCTTGCTGACTGCTGCCAAAAGGCTGTCGCGCACGCAGGTTTCGTGCTGTCCGCAGCATTGCGCAGGGATTTCCTTGGGTTCCGGAATCTCGTCTATCTCACCGCGTTCCAGCATCTTTTCCAACTTGCGGTTGCGGAAATAACCGATGATGGCTGAAACTATCCCCAGGACTACCAGGCTTAAAAGGATATACAACATGGCTGCCTCATTCATTAATCAATTGGAAACCTGCGCACTTCAAGTCGTCCCAATAGTGAGGGTAGCTTTTGCTGACGACTTCCGCGTCGCATATCGTTATCCCGTCGTGCCGAATCAGAGCCGCCGGCGCGAATGCCATAGCCATCCGGTGGTCTTCATACGTGGCGATTCCGGGGGATTCATCTTCCGGGCAACGCTCTCCGTTCCATTCCAAGATGCTGCCTTCCGTATCATGCAGCACGTAGCCCAGTTTGCGGCATTCGGACTTCAATGCCTCTATGCGGTCTGTCTCTTTGATTTTCAGGCTCTGCAGACCTGTGAAACGGAACGGGATACCCATCAGGGCGCACGTTACGACAAATGTCTGCGCCAAATCAGGTTCGTTCACGAAATCATATTCCAGCCTTTCTGCCCGCCTGCCGTTGGAATGCAGCAACACCCCGTCCGGAGTGTAACGGGTTTCAACCCCTAATTGCTCGAACAGCCGCGCCCCGGCGGAATCACCCTGCAAACTGTTTCTGAACAAGCCGGACAACTCTATCCGGGCATTGGGGCAGAGGGCTTTCATCTCGTACCAATAGGACGCCGCGCTCCAGTCCGACTCCACGGTGAAGGGTATCGGGGTGTAGGTTTGCGGTTCGACCCGTATGGTCTGCCCTGACCATTCCGCCTTTACGCCATATTGCCTCATCAATTGCAGGGTCAGGTTGATGTAGGGGCGGGATATGATGTCGCCTTCCAGATGCAGCACAAGTCCGCGTGCCATCAGCGGGGCAACCATCAGCAGGGCAGAGACGTACTGCGAACTCACGTTGCCGGCGAGCGACACTTCCCCGCCAAGCAATGCCCTCCCGAAGATGCGCAATGGCGGGAACCCTTCTTCTTCCATATATTCTATGCGTGCCCCGAGGGAGTTCAGCGCGTCCACGAGGAGCTTGATGGGGCGGTGCCTCATACGCTCCGTGCCGGTGATTGTCCACACCCCCGCGATTTTGGAGAGGAACGCCGTGAGGAAGCGCATCGCGGTGCCTGCCGCCTTTATGTCGAAATGGTTCCCGTTTGATGTAAGGGCATCCACCATCACCTCCGTGTCGTCGCAATCGGAAAGGTTCCGGATAGGGTGTGTGCTGTAGCAGAGCGCGTTCAATATCAAAGCCCGGTTGCTGATGCTTTTCGATGCCGGGAGCCTTACCTTGCCTCCCCACTCACCCTCCGGTGCAATTACGTGATAATCCATCTTGCTTTCTTTTTCTGTTCAAACTCTTAATAACATACATTACCAACACACCAGCCCGAGGACGCCGCAGGCTATCAGGAGAAGCCCCAGCACGGCGTAGAACCACCGCGCGCCCGAACGCCCCAGCCGCCGCACGAAACCCCGTGCCGCATCCGTCCGGAAGTACCACTCGATGTTGAATATGGCAGCCGTCACGGAAAAGCCGCCCAGCGCGATGAACAACAGGAAGATGAAGTAGTCCGCCGGGTTCATGGGTTACTCTACGGTTAGGGTACGCGACCCGTCGGGGTTTTCGCGGATGGAGACTTCCACGGTGTCGCCCGGCAGGAGGTCTTCCACCTTTTCGGGCCATTCCACGAAGCACAGGGCACCGCTGTAGAAGTAGTCCTCCGTGCCTATGTCTTCAGCCTCGGAAAGCTTCTCGACACGGTAAAAGTCGAAGTGGTAAACAAGCTCGGCAGTGGTGGAGCTTCGGTATTCGTTTATGATGGCGAACGTTGGGCTGTTGATTACGTCTTCCACGCCCAGTTCCTCGCATACGGCTTTGATGAACGTCGTTTTCCCTGCGCCCATCGCGCCCCTGAAGGCGAACACCGTGCGGTTGTCCATTCCCGCCACGAACTCCTTCGCCGCCTCGTGTATGTCGTCCAGACTTTTTATCTCTATTGTCTTCATAAGCTGTTGTTTTTTCGTGCCCGCAAAGATAGGGAATTCACCGGAAATAAAGAAGGCGGCGCGGGCCTTGCCCCCGGGGGCGGAGAGGGCGCATCCAGCCGTGCGTATGGATAAATTATGTTTTGCAACATATATGTGTAAAATTTATCTTACCGGAGGGGTGTATATTAAAAATAACCTTTATATTTGCTGGTGCGATGCACGCCAAACACGAGTGCAGAACGCCAAATAGTATTCTGAGGATATCATTAACTTTTAATTAATTAATCACATCATGAGTAAATCTATTATTTTAAACGCGGACTTGTATGACAATCCGCTGACAGAGAGAACGAACGACTTCACCGCGAAGCCACGCAACACGGGAACGCTTTACAACTCCGACATTGCTACCCGTATTTCCGAGAAGAACTCCGAATTCAAGACAGACACCATCCTCACCATCCTCAACCTTGCCGACAAGGAGAAGTGCTACGCCGTGGGCGAGGGCAAGAGCGTAGTGGACGGGGTAGCGTCGTACAGGGTGAATATCAAAGGTCCCTTCGACGGTGCCGACGCACAGTTCGACTCGTCCAAGCACTCGCTCGGCGTCACCTTCACAATGGGTAAGACGCTGCGCGACATACTCGACAACGAGGTGCAGGTGGCAATACACGGGGTGTCTCAGGCAGGGCCGGTGGTGAACACCGTCGCCGACGCGGTGACAAACCGTTCTACTTCCGAAAGCTACACCGGCTCGTTCACCATCACATCGGGGGGCGCGCTCACAATCAACGGCACGAACTTGAAGATACAGGGCGACAGCGACGAGAACGGCGTTTACTTCGTCCCAGCCACGGGCGAACCGGTGAAGGTCACCGTCCTGATAAGCAACAACCCCTCGAAGCTCATCGTGCAGATGCCCGCGCTGTCCGACGGGAAATACACGCTGCGCGTTACTACGCAGTATTCTAACGGGAAGACGAGCGTGAAAGACCCGCGTTCTTATGACTACCCCATCGCCCTTCAAGTAGGAGCCGGGGGTGAAGATGATGACGACGATGGGCCGGTAATACAATGATTCCTTTGCAGGACATCCCTGCACGGGTTTGCAGGACACTCCTGCACGGGTTTGCAGGACATCCCTGCACGAGGCTGCAGGACACTCCTGCACGAGGCTGCAGGTCAC
>CAYZTO010000017.1:8953-27298 GCA_964481365.1 uncultured Parabacteroides sp.
GCAGGACATCCCTGCACGAGGCTGCAGGACACTCCTGCACGAGGCTGCAGGTCACCCCTGCACGTTAGGGCGGCACTTCACCGCCCTTTTTCCTTTCCCCGGGAAGCCCCCGCGTGCCCGTCGCCATCAGCAATAAAATCCATACTTTTACCGCTGTATGACAAAAACATATCGAACTCACGTTAAAAGTGAATCAAAAACATTGCTGCACCGGTACGGGAGGTCGGTATGGGAACTCAACCTTTGCCGTGTCGGTGCAGCGTATTATATTATTGTATGTGGAAGAAACTTATTTCCTGCCGGAACTTTCAATCAGGCGCTTGATTTTGTTGTTGAAGCCTGTTGCCATAAGCAGCTTTTCAAGGGTGATGTGCATCCGGTACCGCCAGTAATGGTGCGCATCGGCAGGAACGTTTATCCGCTCAGCCTCGCTGTCGGGGTACTTGAGCGCATCGTCGAGGGCAAGCCAATCTTGCATTGGTATGATGGTGAACATCGACGGAGAAGACAGGTGCCGGAACAGGATTTGCTCGATGACTTCGCTCGGGCATTCGCTCGGTGCTTTCCCTTCGCGGCACAGGACTTGGTTGAAGTAACGCTGCGTGCGTTCGGGGTTTTCTTTCCACCAGCTGCGGAGCGGCGGCATATCGTGGGTGGATGTGGTACATACGGAATGATACGGTATGGTGGATATGTCGGTGAATTCGGTATTAGCCGTTTTGGGCATACGTTCTATCTCGAGGCTGAGTATTTGCAGCTTGTGCATGACCCACGGCACAGAGTCCGGAATCATTCCGAGGTCTTCGCCGCAAATCAGCATGTTGGTCGATGACACCAATGGCGTAAGCCTCCGCATGGCGGTATCTTTCCAGAAGTCATTGTGGCGGTGATAGAAGAAGTGCCAATAGAGTTGGTCGAAAGCATAGCGTTCCTGACCGGTAAGCTCGCGGTAAGAATATGATTGCTGCGCGGAAATGCGGGGGTGGAACTTCGCAGGGTCTTTGGCATCTCTTATGAAAAGCACTTCGTTGGAAATGGCATATAACCCGTCACGGATAAGTAGCGATTCCGCGTCGGTATGGTTCTCGAATATGCGCCCGATTTTCTGTTGAGTGTTGCAATAAGGCTTCAATACGACATAATTAGCCGCAGTCTGCGCAAGGTATGTGCCCTCCACGACTTCGGCTTTGTCTCCGAACAGCTCCGGGAGGAAGCGTCTGTTGATGTGAGGTGTTGTAAAGCGTCCCTCATCAAAAGGCAAACCGTACTGCTCTATTTCTTCTCTGGTGAAAGGAAGGGCAGGATTGAAATGCCCGCATAACCCGGAAGAATACTCCATAGGAATCTCCCATATACGGAAGAACCCGAGGATATGGTCTATGCGGAAGCAGTCGAAATACTCTTCCAGCTTGCGGAAACGGTTCTTCCACCAGATGAAGTGGTCTTGCTCCAAAGCTTCCCAGTTGTACGTAGGGAAATGCCAGTTCTGCCCATTGACGGAGAAGTCGTCGGGCGGAGCTCCGGCTTGGCTGTCCATGTTGAAGTATTGTGGTTCGGTCCAGGCTTCGATGCTGTTGCGGCTTATCCCTATCGGAAGGTCTCCCTTCAAGACGATTCCAAGCTTGTGCGCCCTGTCTGAAACAAGCTTCAGCTGTGTATGCAGGCAGAATTGTATATAATAAATGTATGTAATCTCAGCGTAACGGGAATTACGCTTGCTGCACAGGTATTGGACTATGCTCCAGCTATAATTAGAGTACTTGCCCCATTTCGTGAAGTCGGCAGTACGGTATTTGTCTCGCAGGTAGCAATATGCAGCGTAAGGGAGCAGCCAACTCTTGTTATCCTCGAAGAAGGTGTTGAACTCCGGAGATGCGAGGACAGTCTCGCCCTCTTGGGCAAAGACTTCCCGTGTGTACATCCGTTTGTATTTTGTTACGGCTTCGTAGTCGAGGGCATCCTTTGCATTCAACTCTTTCTGCTTTGCAGCAAAGAAAGATGCCCGTCTCGGATTGCGGAGGGCAGGCAAAGCCCGTAGGTTCAAGTACATCGGGTGGAGCGCATAAATCGATATTGCACTGTACGGGTAGGAATCGACCCACGTATTAGTCATTGTCGTGTCGTTGAGAGGCAAGACCTGAACTACGCGCTGCCCTGTCGCTTTCACCCAATCAAGAAGCATGTCGAGGTCTCCGAAATCCCCTACGCCGAAACTCCCTTCTGAACGGAGCGAGAATACCGGGATTACCGTACCTGCGCATCTCCACGGCGGGAGGTTTTCTCGGAAGTAAAGCCCGGATACCACAACCGTTTCACCGTCCCTTTGCTCCGGGATTGTCAATATCCGGTTTTCCCCGTCTTCCCAATATTGGGGGAAGCTGCGTTCGTTGTTCCACGCGAGGAATTTGAACTCCAGGGGATAGGTGATTTGCGTGGCATCCAAGTCGATGTGCCATTCGGGGAATGTATCGCAGCTCATAGGCAGAGCCTTGTCGGCATCCCAGTTCCCGAGGAAAGGTTGGTTTCCTGTTATTGCAACGCTTTGGTTAGGCTCCAGGCGCGGGGCTGACACCTTTATCACGAGCTTCCGGCCGCTCCGCACCACACGCTCGAACTTGTTGCAAGGATGTGCGAACAGGCTCTTCGTAAACGCCGATGTGTAAAAAGCCAAGTTGGCGGGGCGTACTTGCCAATAATCATATAATGTATAGTGTGTTACTTTCGGCTCAAACGTAACCATGTGGTTCTTCTCCCATTCTTCAAAGAATCGTTCGTTATTGACGCTTAAGAAATAACGGTACTCAAGATGCGACAGCTGCGACGGGAGTTCCAGGCAAAGCCTCCAGTTACCGTCACCGGAATAGTCCATCTCCTTTGCTTGAGCAGGGTCCCACAAGCCCAGTTGGGGGATTGAACCTACGATGCAGATTTTCT
Organism: uncultured Parabacteroides sp.; assembly: GCA_964481365.1. GTDB lineage: Bacteria > Bacteroidota > Bacteroidia > Bacteroidales > Tannerellaceae > Parabacteroides. The sequence continues at coordinate 11,888 of CAYZTO010000017.1, forward strand.
GCCCCCATACGGTGCGGAAGTTTATGTTAAACGTGAGTTTCATTGTGCATCAGTTTGAATAGATTTGACAAGGCGAAGTTAGCGGAAAAATGGGAAACGATGAAATAATAGTTGCCTATCTTCTCCCTACTTCTATTTCATATCTTCCTGCCATCCGGTTACTTCCCTCCTTCCGCTTCCTGTAAAAGCCATGCGAGGTTGAAGCAATAATAGAGCCGGCTGCTGAGGAGGTGTATCATGTTGTCGGGGGTCTGGGTGGCGGCGAGGTATCCGCGCGGTTCAGCATGAGTCCCGTCCATGAGGAAGAACTGTGTCCATGCCCCTCCGTTGAGGAACCGCTCTGTGCCATCGGTCAGGAGCTTGCGCACGCTCCACGTTTTGCCTTCGTCATAGGAAAGGGCGGCATACATCCCATAGCCACGGTAATTGTTGCCTTCCCTGTCGGGGAAAACCATCCCACGGTCAGCCTCCGGTGTACGGAGAGGGTGGTCGGTGAAAGATATGAGCAGGAGAGGTCCCTCGTTCAGGCGGCGGAGAACGAGCCGCTGCCCCCCGTCGATGGGTGGAAGGTCGGTGGCATGGTACGTCCACGTTTTCCCCCAGTCGCGGGATATGCTCATCGGCATCCTTGGGCGCCCACTACTGTCGGGGATGCTGTTCCCGCGTCCGAGAGCCATCAGGCTTCCGTCGGAAAGCTGTACTATGCCGGCATGGATTCCTGCGATGGTGCTTCCAGTACCACCGTCGGTAAAGCTCGGGAGGGGCGCACCGTCCCACGGGTCGTTCCATGTTTCACCCCCATCCTGGCTGATGTGGATAGCAGTGCCGTCGTGACTCTCCGGACCGGCATCGCAGGCTTGGACGAGCCATCCCTCCTTGGTGCGGATAGTCCCTGCGATTACCTGGTGCCGCTTGGTGTGTTCGGGGGCGATGATTCGTGGACGGCTCCATGTCTTGCCATTGTCGCGGCTCGTCCGCATTACCATGATAAGGTTCTGCCAGTCTCCTGAAGCCTCAACCCCGTTGAAGTGATACAATGTCCCTTGCCCGTCGTTGAAGAGGGAAGAGCCGGTCATGTTCCGGTCTGGTACTTTAAAGAAGAGTGACGAAGGCTCCCACTCTTCTGTTCCTGCCCTGAGCCGCGAGGCAAGGACAACCATCTCCCTCCCGTTCTCTTCATTTGCCGAAAACCAGATGGCAAGCAAATCCCCGTTGTCGCACCACGTGACGGCAGGCTGGTGGTTGTGCGAAAAGAAAGGGCTGCGGCTTCCGTTTTCCGGAGGGAGGACATACGCTCGTGGAGCCTTGAATACCGGCTCCTTCCCGCAGTCGCCCCATACGTAGGGCACGGACTGCACATCCTGCTGGTTGAGCGGTGGGGGTGGCACCTCCTTGCCCTCGGCGGAAGGGTAAGCAGCCTCTACGATACGGAAGCCTGTCTGCGCGTGGCGGTCTTCAGGAATCATCGCCATGCGGTTGGTGGTACGAAGGTAACGTTCCGGGGTGTTGTGGCTTCCCCCACGGGTTACGCGGAAGTCGCCGTCGCGGGATCCCACTGGGTCTGTCTCGTCGTATTCCCCATAGGGCCCGTACCAGTCGAGGCACCATTCTTCCACGTTCCCGTGCATGTCATAAAGCCCGAAGGCATTGGGGGGCGTTTGCGCCACACGGAGCGATACAGGCTTCAGGGTACGCGCGGTCTGCTGGTTTTTATGGTAAACAGAAGGCAGCCCGTCGCCGGTGGAGAAAGGGAAGTACGTCCCTGCGTGGCAGGCATATTCCCACTCGGCTTCGGTGGGGAGGCGGTAAGTCTTGCCTTCCTTCTCGCTAAGCCAACGGCAAAACGCCACGGCATCATGGTAGGAAACGAACACTACGGCATCGTCATCTTCGGTAGAAAACCCGTCTTTCCCGCGCAGTGCCTTGTGCTCGGGGCAGAACTCCTCGAATTGCAGGTTCGTTATCTCCGTCGCACTCATTTTAAAAGGATGCGAGATTGTGACGCGGTGCACGGGGGCTTCGTCGAAGTCTTCGCCTTCTCCCATTCCCCCCATATAGAAATAGCCTGCTGGGATATCTACCATCGGAATGCTTTGTGCCGCCACGAAAGAAGGAAGGAAGGCTGCGAGACAGGCTGCCAAGAGTTGTTGTTTCATCAGTAAGAAAACGTGAGTTTGATATAAATTGTAAATTATTCATTTGAAAATTAGGGATATAGCGATAAAGGCATTAAATTCACAGTAAAAAAATTATAACATTTAAGCGATTACCACTATGTTCCCGGAGGATAAAGTTACGGAGATTTATTGTATGGCAGATGATTTTTGTAAGGAATTTGCCAAAGTGCAGGAAAATTATATGATTGAAGACAAGAGCCGTAGGCATCGGAACAGACCCAGCCGGATATGAGTGATGCGGAAATCATGGTTATCCTGTTCCACTCCGGCGGTTTCAGGTGTTTCAAGCATTATTACAAGAAATATGTCTGCAAGAATCTGACACACTTTTTCCTCAAGTGTGTGTCCTATAACTGTTTTCGTTTTCTACTAAATATTCCAATCGGGTTACAGTTATGCAAGGCTGGGGCAGATTGATGACCCGTCGGGTCTGAGCGAAGCTTTAGGAAGTGGGAATGTCAGCGTGCGGTTTGAAGCGAAATGAAATCGGATGTAAAGCCTTTTGCGCGTGGAGTTTTGCGTGAGGGTGGTAAAAAAAGTCCTGCGTTTTGGTTGTGCGCAGGACTTTTTTATTCGGGAAAACAATTTTACCGTACCAATTTCAGCTCATCAATCAGGCGGGAACATTTCCCCCATTTGTCTATCATGAACAGTACGGCACGTATATCTACGCCGATGCAGCGTTGTAATTCAGGTTCAAAAGCTATATCGCCACTCATTGCCTCCCAATTTCCGTCGAATGCAAGTCCTATCAAACGTGCGTTTTTGTCGAATATCGGACTGCCGGAATTGCCACCGGTTATGTCGTTGTTCGTCAGGAAACAAACCTGCAAGTCACCGTCCGCATTGGCATATTGTCCGAAGTCGCGGCTCCGAATCAGGTCGAGAATCTCAGGTTGCACATTGAACTCATCATTATCGGGGTCTTCTTTTTCTAAAATCCCTTTGTCGGTCGAATAATAATTGTACCACGCAGCATCATACGGACGGTAACCTCCGATTGAACCGTAGCTCATGCGCATCGTGAAATTCGCATCCGAATAGAACGTCCTGCCGGGGTACATTTCATGTGTGCCAGCTTCGTACAACCGTTCGCCTTCAGCAATCTGGTAAGTTGATTTTGACAATAAATCTTCCAGTCCCATAGATGCAAGGTGTACGGATTGTGCAAGCCTCATCACGGGGTCTTTTTGCAGTTTATTACTCAAACTCGGGTCTGTTATGAACTGTTCTATGTTTGCAATAGACAGCAACTTGGTCTTTTTGAACAAGTCTGCAGCATATTTTTCATAATCCCCTTTGTATTTCTTGTCTATTTCCTGGTAAATATCCGGCAGGTATTTGGCTGGGATACGTTCTTTTGCGATTTTCATCATTGCCGCCAGCACCTGTTGGTCCAACTCCGGCTCATAATCCTTGAAGAACGGGCGGATACGCTCTTCCAGGTAATTTTTCCTCTCTTCAGCCGTTGAACCCTCTGGGTCGAAGCTGTCCACAAGCAAAGCGAGGCGTGTTATCTCCGTCCCGGACAAAAGAGATTCCCTGAGATATGTCATCGCGTTCCTGTACTCGTCAGACGATGTGTAACCCTCTTTGAGCAAGTCGAGCACTTTCCCGTACTTCGCTTGTCGCTCGGGATTCTCCGAAACCCATTTCGCGAAAGCCGCTTCCTGTTCCTGTTTGCGTGCAATCACGTCGAGCCTTGCCAATCCCCTGTTCATTCCGATGGAATTTTTCCAGTAATTGGAACTCCCCGCGTATTTTGAGGCATATTTGATTTGTATTTCATCGCTTTCCGACATTGCTTTGCCCCATATTTCCTGTTTGATGCCGCGCACCTCTATGCGAGGCTTGTTGCTATCCTCGATGCGTTGCTCTACGCCCCATGAGCAGAGGTATCGGTCTGTGCTTCCCGGAAAACCAATCGTCATGGCATAATCATTTTCCCCATAGCCTTGCAGCGAAACTTCGGCGACATATCTCGGCGTGTAAGGCTTGTTGGCAGCGTTGTATTCAGCCGGCTTGTTGTCGGCATCTGCATACACCCTGAAAACAGAGAAATCGTCCGTGTGCCTTGGCCACATCCAGTTGTCAGTGTCGCCCCCGAAATTTCCCATAGACGAAGGCGGGGCGAAAACCATCCTCACATCGCGGAAAACATTGTATGTGATAAGATAATATTTATTGTTGGAATAAAAAGGAACGACAAGGGCAGTCTTGAATTCATTCTTGCCGACAGAATCGCATAAAACCCTGCCGATGGAGTCTGCCGCAGCCAGCCTTCTTGCCTCGTCGGAAATATTTTCTATATGAGGAATGATACGTTCCGTAACATCTTCCGTTTTGTCGAGATAGCGGACTGTAAGTCCCGGAACCGGAAGCTCCTCCTCTTTACTCTGCGAAACAAACCCGTCTTTCAGGTAGTTGTGTTCAACACTGCTGAGTTGTTGTATTGAACCGTATCCGCAGTGGTGGTTCGTGAAAATCAAACCTTCGTCCGACACGGTGATTCCCGTGCATCCGCCGCCGAAAATCACAACCGCGTTCGCCACGCAGGGATTTGTTTCGTTATATAATTTTTCGTAGGGGACAGTGAACCCAAGTTCCTGCATGCGCGCCAGATTTTGTTTGTTTAGTTCCTTCAGCACCCACATTCCTTCGTCGGCATGGGCGTTGCCTGCCGCCAGCAAACAGAAAAAGGCGGCACCGAGAGTCTGTCTTAAATTCATTTTCGCCATTATTATAAATATGTTGTGATATTATTAATATACAGCTGCAAACATACATAAAATACTCCGATATCCGCTTCTCGGAGGCGTGTGTTTAGTTTTTGCTGCACATATATGGAAAATGTGTGTATGATATTTGCTTTCCTTAATCGGGAAACAGTACTTTTGCAGATGTATTTACAAAACTATTAGTGTTATGGTTTATTACCACTATGCAGAATTGATATACCGCCAGGCTGAAAAGTATGGCAACCGTACCGCGCTAAAATACCGCGACGATAATTCGGGAAAATGGATAAAAGTCTCATGGACAGACTTTGCAGACAGGGTACGGCTGGCTGCGAAGGCTTTGGCTGAGTTCGGAATCGGTGTCCAGGAAAACATAGGCGTATATTCGCAGAACATGCCCCAATGCCTCTACACGTATTTCGGCATTTACGGGAACCGCGCGGTCGATGTACCGATGTATGCGACAAGTTCACCGGCGCAAGTAGCGTACATAGTCGAGAATGCACAAATCCACACCCTGTTTGTGGGGGAACAACTCCAATACAACAATGCCTTCATTGTGCAGAGGCAGTTGCCGGATGTGCTGAAACGGCTCGTCGTGTTCGACCCGCATGTCAAATTTAATCCTGAAGACAAAACATCCATGTATTTCGAGGATTTCCTCCGGCTGGGAGACAATGCGCATTCGGAAAGTACTGTCAAAATCCGCACAAGCCAGGCAATGCCTTCGGATATAGCCACCATCATTTATACATCCGGAACCACCGGGCGTTCCAAAGGGGTTGTGCTCACGCATGCTAATTATCTCGAGGCGATGAAAACGCACAACGAGCGGATTCCTGAAGTCACCGACCGCGATTTGTCGATGTGCTTCCTGCCGCTTACGCACATTTTCGAGAGGGGGTGGACTTGCGTCTGCCTAACGAAGGGAACAGCCGTTGCAATCGTCCGCGACCCGAAAAAGATACAGGAAATGCTCCCGGAGGTAAAACCCACGGTGATGTGCAACGTCCCGCGTTTCTGGGAAAAGGTTTACATCGGCGTACAAGAAAAAATCAATTCGGCTTCGCCCACCATGCAGCGCATATTCCGCGATGCAATCGCTACGGGGCGTGATTACATTTTAAATTATAAAAGAAAAGGCGTGAAAGCACCTTCTTCGCTCCGCGCGAAGTTCTTGTTTTACGACAAGACCGTCTTCACACTTGTGAAACGTGTGCTGGGCTTGCAGCACGGAAGATTTTTCCCTGTGGCGGGCGCACCGCTTTCCGACACGGTTGCCGAGTTCCTGCTTTCGATAAATATCCCCATCCGCTACGGTTACGGGCTTAGCGAAACTACCGCCACCGTAAGTTTTTATCCGCAAACAGATTACAAAGTAGGTTCCATCGGGACGCTTATGCCCGGTCTTGAAGTGAAAATAGACCCGTCGAACGGCGAAATACTGGTTCGCGGGAAAACTGTAATGTCCGGCTATTACAAAATGCCCGATGAAAACAAGAAATCCTTCACCGACGACGGTTTTTTCCGTACCGGCGATGCGGGAAGGCTCGAAGGGAACGTGCTTTATTTTACCGAAAGGATAAAAGACCTTTACAAAACGTCGAACGGTAAATACATCGCGCCGCAAGCCATAGAACTTAGCATTTCGAGCGACCCGTACATAGAACAAGTTGCCGTCATAGGCGACGGGAAGAAATTCGTCAGCGCACTTATTGTCCCCAACCTGGGACTGCTGAAGGACTACGCGGAAGAACAACATATCGCCTGCGAAACAGTGGAAGAACTTCTTGCACATCCGCTTATCTACAAGAAAATGGAAGCCCGGATTGAGGAAAAACAGAAAAACCTCGCGTCTTTCGAGAAAATAAAACGTTTCACGCTGCTCGCCAGGCCGTTCTCGATGGACAGCGGCGAACTTACCGACACGCTGAAGCTGCGCCGTAAAGTCGTGGCTGAAAATTACGCCCGCGAAATCGAAAATATGTACCGCTGAAACTAAAGCCGCACCCTGCGCTTTTTGCGCGGTTCAAATATTTCTATTAAAAATATACAAAAGGCGGTACTTTTATTTTGCGGGAATAAAAGGAGTTGGTATATTTGCGAAAATGGTTTTCCTAATAGTGGAATGATAAAATACGCTATGTGGAAAATTACAAAACAATTTGTAAGTGTTGTTTCGCGGGGCGGGAGATGCTCTCTTTCGATTGTAAGTCGTGAATCGCAAGTTTTAAATGGTATTTTTAAGGTTGAAAGTTGCAAATCGCGCTTGCGAAACAATGCTTTTCATTTTGAAAGTAATGAATCGCGCCCGATAAATAGTGTTTTACGGATTGAAAGTTGCAAATCGCATACGCGAAGTGGAACTTTTAAAGCTGAAAACAGTAAATATCGCCCGCGAAACAGAACTTTCAGAATGAAATATAGTGAATCGCGCACGAGAAGTAGAGCTTTCAGAATGAAAAACACTATTTCGCGCCTGTGAAGCATTATAATACAAATTGAGTAGAGTGATTTAATAATGCGTCAAATTTTAAAAAACACCCAAAATGGAGCGAAATGTTTTAATTCCGCAGATTTCTTTCCGCAATTGGAACAAAGCGGAAAAAGTGAACTTCCTTCTTCGGTATATGTCGAAGCTGCCGTCGCAGGGAACAGAAGGTGATAATGGATTCCCGGAAATCCATAGTGATGAGATAACGGATATAGAATCGCTGAACATAAGCGCGGAGCAAATCCGCCAGTTGCAGGAGATAGTGGACAAATTACGGGGGCTGACGCTGCAAACCCGCGCCAGCAACGAGACCGCGCAGATGCAGGAGATAGACACGCAGCGCACAACGGTGGGCAAATACATCGTGAACCGCATCTTGAAGCCCGAAGCTCTCCCGATGGAAAAGGAAAGGGAAGCTGCCGAGAAAATGTATGTCGAAATACTCCCGTACAAGAATTTCCACAGGTTGCCGGTTGGCCAGAAATCGGCGATAATCGACGGTCTCTTGGTGGATACTGCCAAATCCGAATATGCGGAGAGCATAAGCACGCTTGCGCTGACTGAACCCATAGCGGAGTTGCAGCGTTTGAACGAGGAATATGAGAAACTCGAGTCGCAACGCTCGTCGAAGAAAAACATAAAGTCGGAAACGGTAACGGCTGCGGAACTTTCATCCGACGCTGAAATACTCGTCAATAACATGAACGACTTTGCAAACGCCACTACGCTGCTCGAACCGAACGAGGAGGCGTCGGCGTTCGTGAGGGAAATCATCAAGCTGTATGATAATGCCCGCAAAGCGCGCAATATGCGGGACAGCGTCCGCGACGACGAGGATGAAGACGACAATGTGGAAGGCGACGGCGGAAATGCGGACGACGACCTGCCGGTAGTGCAATAAGCGGCATGAAGGGCGGAAATCCCATGCGGCAAATCCCGGTTTCCTGGTTTCATCGCGGAATCCGGGGCTTCGGGAGATGAAAAAAATAAGGGAAATACGATTTTTTTTCGCCTTTCATCGATAAAAAAAACGGTTTTGTCGATTTTCTTTGCAGCTGCTTAGGATGATGTAATACCTTTGTGCCGTAGTCAAAAACAAAGGAACTCTATGCAAAGGCAAAAAGATATAGGTGTGAGAAGGCGGAGCGTAAAGTTTTATTCTTCAATTTTGATTTTTCCTTTGTTGTTTTGTGCGCAGCCGAAAGCGCAGGAACAACCGGAAAAGTGGACTTTGCAAAAGTGTTTGGAGTATGCGTTGGAAAACAATATCCAAATAAAACAAAGCAAGGTGACGCATTTGTCAGGATTGGAGGATACAGAGCAGGCAAGGGCGCAGCTCTTTCCTAATCTGACTGCCTCCGTATCGCAAAGTTTTGTGAATTATCCTTCGTCTGAAGCCGATATGGATAATAGTTACAGTGGTAGCTATTCGTTGAGCGCCAATTGGACAATTTTCAATGGCGGGCAACGCCGTCAGGCACTGAAGCAGCAGCGGCTGCAGAATGAATCAGATGAATTAAGTATTGAAAAAAGCGAAGATGACATCCGCATCTCTATAGTACAGACTTATTTGCAGGTGATGTATGCAATGGAAGCTGTGCAAATCAACAAAAATACGGTTGAGGTCTCGAAATTCCAACGGGATCGTGCCGAGGAAATGTTGAAAGCAGGTTCTATCTCAAAGGTTGATTTGGCACAACTTGAAAGTCAGTACAGCACGGATAAATATCAGCTCGTGGTTGCGCAAACTAATTTGGATAATTACAAATTGGAACTTAAGCAACTGTTGGAACTGGACATAACGGACGAAATGGAGTTCGACATGCCGCAAATAGCAGATGAGGATGTGGTAGTTCCACTGGCAGACAAGGAAACGATATATAAAACATCGCTTTCTGTGATGCCGCAAATCCGGAGCAGCGAGCTGGCTGTGGAAATAGCTGAGCTGGAAAAGAAAAGGGCGAAAGGCGGGTTTTTCCCTACAATCGCACTTAATGCCGGAATAGAAACTGGTCACATGACATCAGGATCAGGTTATTCTTCGGGAAACAGAGTATGGTCTGGAAGCAGGATATGGAATAATTTCAATGAAAATATTGGATTGACAATAACTATTCCTATCTTCGCAAACCGAGAATATAAGACAGCTTACAACAAAGCAAAGTTGGCAATAACAACCAGCACGTTGGATTTGTTGGATGCTCAAAAAGAACTGCTGAAAACGGTTGAAGGCGTTTATCTTGATGCAGTTTCTGCTCAAGAACAATATGTCTCAGCCAAAGAGAATCTTTCTTATCTTGAAAAGAGTTACACTCTTATTGAAGAGCAGTTTTATGTGGGATTGAAGAATACGCTGGAATTGCTGACGGAGAAGAACAATCTCCTAAATGCCCGGCAAGAGGTTCTGCAATCGAAGTACATGGCTATTATGAGTATGGTGCTTCTGGATATTTACCAGAAGCAGCCTGTGAAGGTATCCATATAACCACTAATGATATTCACTCCACTCTCTTTTGAATGACTCTGCGGTCCTTTGGGCCGCAGAGTTTTAAAAAAAAATCAGCAAACAATCAAACAACATTAGATATGGATAAGAAAAAGAAGATCCGTGTATGGGCTGTGGCAGCAGTTATTGTTGCAGGCGGTTGCTACTTTTTATTGGGTAAAAAGGGCGGACGCAAGGTCTCATTGGAAACGGCGCAGGTTTATCGCACTTCTATAACCAATTCAGTGACAGCAACGGGCACAGTAGAACCAGTTACTGAAGTCGATGTCGGTACGCAAGTTTCTGGTATCGTTGATAAATTGTACGTTGATTATAACGATGTGGTAAAAGCCGGGCAATTGATTGCCGAAATGGATAAGGTGACCCTTGAAGCAGAGCTCCAATCCGCTACCGCGCAGTTAGCAAGTAGTAAGGCTGAGTTTGAGTATCAACAGAAGAATTACGCCCGATACAAAGTCTTATTCGAAAAAGAGCTTATCAGCGATTATGATTATGAAACGGCTACGTATAATTATGAAGTAGCTAAAGCTGCGTATGAACAGCGTCAAGCAGCTATGGTACAAGTCCGGCGCAATTTGGAATATGCGACGATTAACAGTCCTATTGATGGGGTTGTTATAAATAAGTCAGTGGAAGAAGGGCAGACTGTGGCAGCCAGCTTCGAAACGCCTACCATTGTTACGATTGCAGCAGACTTGACAAAAATGCAAGTAGTTGCAGATGTAGATGAAGCTGACATTGGTGGAGTGGCAGAGGGGCAACGTGTTTCTTTCACAGTAGATGCTTATCCGAACGATGTTTTTGATGGTGTCGTTGAGCAAATCCGTTTGGGAGAGAGCGATGATGATAGTTCCAGCTCCAGCTCTTCTACTGTTGTAACTTATGAGGTAGTGATTACTGCTGATAATCCAGAATTGAAATTGAAACCGCGTTTGACAGCAAATGTGACGATTTACACCGAAGAGCGTTTTGATGTCTTAGTTGTTCCAAACAAAGCTTTCCGCTTCATTCCAGAAATAGACGAACTTGGCAAGTTAGGTATCAATGTCGTATCTCCAGAGACGGAGGCTAGTGAGGGGAAACGCCTTGTCTGGGCTAAGCAAGGTTCCCAACTTCTTCCAAAGCTGGTTGAAGTGGGAACGAGCGATGCGAATGTGACCGAAATTGTATCTGGTCTTTCTGAAGGTGATGAAGTAGCTTTTGAAATTACAGAAGAAGCGGTAGAGGTTGCAACGAATTCGACTGATAGAAATCCATTCATGCCGGGACCTCCGGGTGGATAATAACAATTAAGAACAGTGAATCAAAATAGGCGGAATTTATGCGAGTGACGCGTCTTATCATGCGTGTGTTGCACGTGTGAAGACGCATCTCGCGTATGGGTGTGGTTACATTATGATGTTGATGAAAAAAGAACGAAACGGAGAGATATGAAAGATATTATCAGATTGGAAAACATCCACCGAAATTTCACGGTAGGCGATGAGATTGTCCATGCTTTGCGCGGAATTTCGTTTACAATATGTGAGAGAGAATTCGTTACCATTATGGGTTCTTCCGGCTCGGGAAAAAGTACGTTGTTGAACTTGCTCGGTTGCCTTGACACACCTACAAGTGGTGAATATTATCTTGATGGTGTTGCCGTACGTACAATGGGGAAAAACGCCCGTGCCACGCTCCGTAATAGGAAAATTGGATTCGTTTTTCAAAGTTATAACTTGCTACCTAAAACGACTGCCATTGAAAATGTGGAGTTGCCTTTAATGTACAACTCTACATACAGTGCTGCAGCAAGGAGAGAAAAAGCCGTTGAGGCTTTAATTGCCGTTGGTTTAGGCGAACGATTGAACCACAAAAGCAACCAGATGTCCGGAGGACAAATGCAACGTGTTGCTATTGCCAGGGCATTGGTGAATGACCCTGCGGTAATACTAGCCGACGAAGCGACGGGTAATTTGGATACACGTACAAGTTTCGAGATTCTAGTATTGTTTCAGAAGCTTCATGCTGAAGGAAGGACTATTATTTTTGTTACTCATAATCCTGAGATTTCTCAATACAGCAGCAGGAATATTACTCTGCGTGATGGACGGGTTACAGCCGATGTCGCGAATAATAATATATTAGATGCAGCCGAGACTTTGGCGAAGCTGCCTGTAAACAACGAAAATTAAGCGAGCAAATATGAATATCACGAACTTATTCAAAATAGCTTTCCGGGCTTTGGCAAACAATAAGCTTCGCGGATTTTTGACTATGCTAGGTATTATCATCGGGGTGGCATCGGTTATTACAATGTTGGCTATTGGGCAAGGCTCGAAGAAAAGTATTCAGGCAGAAATCAGTGAGATGGGTTCAAATATGATAATGATTCATCCCGGTGGTGATGTGCGTGGCGGTGTACGTCAAAGTGCAGATGATATGGAAACATTGAAATTGCAAGATTACGAAGATATTATAAATGGAACGCGTTATGTGGCAGCTGTTTCGGCTTCAGTGAATAGTAGCGGACAAGTAATTTATGGAGCTAACAACGCTCCGACTACTGTCTATGGCATTTCACCGGATTATATGGAAATCCGGCGTTACAAAATACAAGACGGTGAAATGTTTACCCAGCAAGATGTGGCTACGGCAGCGAAAGTTTGCCTCATAGGCAAAACGATTGTTGATAATCTTTTCCCGAACGGGGAGAATCCGGTAGGAAAAGTTATCCGTTTCGAGAAATTACCTTTCCGCGTGATAGGAGTGTTGGAAAGCAAAGGTTATAACAGTATGGGTATGGACCAAGATGACCTTATACTTGCACCTTATACCACAGTTCAGAAGCGGGTTCTTGCTATCACCCACTTACAGCAAATAATATGTTCGGCTATAAAGGAAGAATATACGGAACAGGCAATTGACGAGATTACGGATATATTGCGAGTAAACCATAAACTTAAAGCTGGTGAAGACGATGATTTTACGGTGAGGAGTCAGCAAGAATTGAGCAATATGCTGACAAATACTACGGATATGCTGACTGTCCTGTTAGCAGCCGTTGCAGGAATTTCGCTTTTAGTCGGTGGTATTGGAATTATGAACATTATGTATGTTTCTGTCACGGAACGTACCCGAGAAATAGGTCTTCGTATGAGTATTGGTGCCAAAGGTATTGACATCTTGGCGCAATTCCTTATAGAGTCTGTCTTGATTAGCGTGACGGGGGGATTGATTGGCGTTATATTCGGTGTTGGTTCGGCAATGCTGGTTAATTATATTGCTCATTTTCCGATTTACATTCAGCCGTGGAGCGTTATTCTCTCATTTGCCGTATGTACGGTTACGGGTGTGTTCTTCGGTTGGTATCCGGCTAAGAAAGCAGCCGATTTAGACCCGATAGAGGCAATCCGTTATGAATAAAAAGCACTTTAGTGCATAAATGAAAAACACGGTATGGGCAGCAACGATGCATTATATAGAAACATGGGGCGTATTATCCATACGGTCGCGTGGTGCATACTTTTTGGCTTGCCTTTCTTTTTTACCGGCAACAAATCAGAGTCCGTCACGTTAGAAAGCTATGTGCGCTTTGTTGCCATGCCGCTGTCTTTCATGTTTGTTTTCTATGTAAATTATTTCTGGTTAATCAGGAATTATCTACTGAAGGGGCGTGTAATTGAATTCTTATTTGCCAATTTAGCCTTAATCATATTGACGATGATTGTGGTTCATCTCTTTATGCAAATCTTGCCTGAAGAGAATATGTTACTTGATGACCCTCCGGGACCGCGTTATCCGCCACACCATCCACCGGAATTCCCGCCTATGATAAGTTTCTTCCTTGGGAATGCCATGCTGTATATGTTGATCGTCGGTTTGAGTGTGGCAATCCGTATGACGGGGAACTGGTACAAGATGGAGTCCATACGTCAGGAATTGGAGCGTAGTAGGGCTGAAGCTGAACTGATGAACCTTAAGAGTCAGTTGAATCCACATTTCCTCTTTAATACGCTGAACAATATCTACAGCCTCATTTCTTTCAGTCCGGAAGAGGCACAATGTGCCATGCATGATTTGAGCCGTTTGTTGCGTTATGTATTGTATGATAGTAGCCAATCCCGCGTACCGTTGGATAAGGAATTGGATTTTATAAGGAATTATGTCGAATTGATGCGCATCCGCCTGCCGCGCCATGCAGTACTCGAAACAGACATAAAGCGTCCCGGTACTTCTATCGAAATTGCCCCCTTGTTGTTTATTTCGCTTATCGAAAATGCCTTCAAGCATGGGGTGAGCAACAATCTGCCTTCTTTCATCCGCATTTTCATTGCTGCAGAAAATAAAACGGTTGTTTGCAGAATCGAGAATAGTTATTTCCCGAAAGATAAAAAAGACCATAGCGGTTCGGGTATCGGTCTTGTGAATCTTCGCAAACGTTTGGATTTGCTTTATCGCGGCAAGTATAATATGGTTACCGAGCAAAGAGGTGATACATATTTTGCCGAGCTGACCATAACAGAAACAGATAATATTGACATGAATAAATAAAGGAGTGAAAAACTATGGATGACATTATAATGACATGCTGCGTTATCGACGATGAACCTCTCGCTTCCCGTCTCATTGAAAGTTATGTAAAGAAAACATCTTTCTTGTCGCTCACGAGTTCTTACGGGAGTGCCTTGGAAGCTTTGCCCGAACTTCGCAACTCCCCAGTGGATTTGCTTTTTCTCGACATACAGATGCCTGAGCTTAATGGTATGGAGTTTTCGGAATTGCTTTCGGAAGATACCCGTATAATCTTCACGACTGCTTTCGAACAATATGCGATTGACAGTTATAAGGTAGGAGCCATCGATTATTTGCTTAAACCTATCAGTTATGCGGACTTCCTGAAAGCTTCGGAAAAAGCCCTGCGCTGGTATGAGCTTACGCGCAAGGCGAAGGAAGAATCTTTCGCGGCAAATGCAGATGCGATGGAAAGCATCTTCATCAAAACGGAATACAAGTTGGTGCAAATCAGCCTGCGCAGCATCCTATACATTGAGGGGCTGAAAGATTATGTGAAAATCTACCTCGAAGGTGAACCGCATCCAGTCTTATCCCTGATGAGCCTGAAGACCCTTGAGGAACTTTTGCCTTCCGACCGTTTTGTGCGTGTACACCGTTCGTTTATCGTGCAACCTGAAAAGATAAAGGTAATTGAGCGCAACCGTGTTGTATTCGGCAAGCAATATATCCCTATTTCTGAAAGTTACAAGCAACATTTTTATGAGGTGCTTGGGAAGAGGGCAATTATTTATTAATTATTATTTGTTTAAGCAGCAAGCTTGTATTTTCTGGCGCAGATGATGCTGAAAATGCGAACTTATGTAGATTTTCGCTTTTTATGCCTATACATCTACGTTTGTTACGTAATCGATGGCGTTTTCTTACAATGTTCATATTCATTATTTTAGTCGTTAAAATCAATACTTGTTTTCTTAATAACTTCTACCAATAGTTTTATAG
>CAYZTO010000018.1:0-26529 GCA_964481365.1 uncultured Parabacteroides sp.
TGTGTGGGGTCAATGTTCCGTTACGGAGAGGATGATGGCATCGACCGCAGCATTTATGCCGTCGGGTTCCTTGCCTCCTGCCGTGGCGAATGTAGGCTGACCGCCACCGCCACCCTTGATGAGCCGTGCGGCAGACTTCACTATGTTGCCGGCATGGAGCCCTTCCTTCGCGAGGGCGTCGCTTATGCCGAGCATCACCGTGCACTTGCCTGCATGTTTAAGTCCTGCCACGAAAGCCAGCCTTTCATCATCCTTGGCTTCACCTTTGATTTGGAACGCAAGGTCTTTTACGATTTCCGTCTCGAAGTCGCCCCTGAGGATTACGAGCTTCACGCCCTTGCGGGTAACGGCATTGTCGAGCAGTTCCTTTTTGAGGCGTACCATTTTCTCCTTAACATAGACGACAAGCTGCTTCTTGAGGTCGGCATTCTCGTCGATAGACTTGCGTATGGTCTGCATGAGGTTGGGGACATTGTTGAACATTGCACGCAGCTCGCGGATGGAGTCTTGCAGGCGGAAGGTGTATTCCTCGGCGGCCTCGGCGGTAACAGCCTCTATCCTTCGCACGCCTGCCGCCACAGAGCTTTCGGAGAGGATGCGGAGCGAGCCAATCATTCCTGTGGAAGGGATGTGCGTCCCACCGCAAAGCTCAACGGAAGAGCCGAACTTCACCACGCGCACCTCGTCGCCGTATTTCTCGCCGAAGAGAGCCATTGCGCCCATTTCGCGCGCCTGCGCTATGGGCATCTTGCGGTGCTCTTCGAGGGGGAAGTCCGAGCGTATCTTCTCGCCCACGAGCTTCTCCACTTGGCGCAGCTCCGCGTCGCTCACCTTCTGGAAGTGGGAGAAGTCGAAGCGCAGCGCCTCGGGCGAGACGTAGGAACCTTTCTGCTCCACGTGATTCCCCAAGACTTCGCGCAGAGCTTCGTGCATCAGGTGGGTAGCGGAGTGGTTGCATTCGCAACTGATGCGCTTCTTGCCGTCTATCTTGGCAACGAAAGCGGAGGTCACGTCGTGCGGGAGTTTGTCGGTTATGTGGATGGGGAGGTTGTTCTCCCGCTTGGTATCGATGACGGTTACCGTCTCCTCGCCGTTCGAGAGCGTACCGGTGTCACCCACCTGCCCGCCCATCTCGGCATAGAAAGGCGTTTTGTCGAGGACAATCTGGTAGAGGGTCTTGTTCTTTTGCTTCACCTGCCTGTAGCGCAAGATTTCAGCGTCGCATTCAAACAAGTCGTAGCCCACGAACTCCGTTTCTCCCTCGCGGAGGATAACCCAGTCTCCCGTCTCGATGGCGGCAGCGTTGCGTGCGCGTTCCTTTTGCTTCTGCATCTCGGTGTTGAACTCGTCGATGTCCACGTCCAAGCCATGTTCGCGAAGGATAAGCTCGGTGAGGTCGAGCGGGAACCCGTAAGTATCATATAATGTAAAGGCATCGCTCCCCGCGAGGGTGTTGCTGCCCGAAGCCTTCACCTCTTCAATCTTCCTGTCGAGGAGGCGGATGCCCGTGTCGAGCGTACGCATGAAGGCATCTTCTTCTTCCTTTATTACCTTCTCTATGAGCGTCTTTTGCGCGGGGAGTTCGGGATAGGCATCGCCCATAAGCTCAATCAATACCGGTAGGAGCTTGTAGATGAAAGCCTCCTTCTGCCCGAGGAACGTGTAACCGTACCTCACGGCGCGCCGCAGGATGCGGCGGATAACGTACCCCGCTTTGGCGTTCGACGGCAGCTGTCCGTCGGCTATCGAGAAAGCCACGGCACGCAAATGGTCGGCTACCACACGCATCGCAACGTCCACGTTTTCGTCTTTGCCATATTCTTTACCCGATATACGGGCTATTTCCTGTATGATAGGCTGGAATATGTCGGTGTCGTAGTTGGAGTGTTTGCCTTGCAGGGCACGCACGAGTCGTTCAAAGCCCATGCCTGTATCAATCACATTCATTGAAAGCTTCTCGAGGGAACCGTCCGCCTTGCGGTTGAACTGCATGAACACGAGGTTCCAAATCTCAATCACCTGTGGGTTGTCCTTGTTTACCAAGTCACGTCCGGGGACAGCAGCCTTTTCCTCCGGAGTACGGGAGTCGAGGTGGATTTCGGAGCAAGGCCCGCAGGGTCCGGTGTCGCCCATTTCCCAGAAGTTGTCGTGCTTGTTACCGTCGATGATGTGGTCGGCAGGGACATGCTTAGCCCAATAGCGGGCAGCCTCGTCGTCGCGCCCGAGGTTCTCTTCAGGCGACCCCTCGAATATGGTAACGTAGAGGTCGGCAGGGTCGAGGTGCAACACATCCACGAGGTATTCCCAAGCCATGTCTATGGCACCTTCCTTGAAGTAGTCGCCGAAGCTCCAGTTGCCCAGCATTTCGAACATGGTGTGGTGGTAGGTGTCGTGCCCCACTTCCTCCAAGTCGTTGTGCTTCCCGCTCACGCGGAGGCATTTCTGGGAGTCGGCACGGCGGCGCGGCTCAGGCTCGTGTATTCCAAGGATAATGTCTTTCCATTGGTTCATTCCGGCGTTGGTAAACATCAGAGTGGGGTCTCCCTTTACGACCATAGGGGCGGATGGAACGATTTTGTGCCCTTTCGAAGCGAAGTATGCCTTGAAAGATTCACGTATTTCTTTTGCAGTCATAATATAAAAGTGATACTCGTTAATATTCTGAAAAACAATTCGCAAAAGTACGTAAATTATTATTTTTGCCTACGCAATTCTTAGGGAAATATTCATGAAGCTGTTCAAATCACGTAAAACATACTACTTCTATAATCCCAATACGCTTAACTACGAGCGGTTCTATCCCACCACCCGCGACCGAGTCTATGCCGTATTGCGACACCTCAGCACGGGTATACTCTTCGGACTGGCAACCTTCTTTATAATAATGTACTTTGTAGATTCGCCGATGGAATCCCGCCTCCGCAAGGAGAACCGCCTGCTGCAGACCCAATACGAAGTACTGCAGCTCAGGCTGGACAATGCCTTGGAAGTCTTGGATGATATCCAGCAGCGCGACGAGAACCTCTACCGTGCGATATTCCAGGCAGAATCTATCCCGGAGTCGGTACGAAAGTCGGGCTTCGGCGGGAGCAACCGTTATGAACATCTCATGGAGCTGCCCAACTCCGAACTTATCGTGGCAACGGCACAGAAAATGGACATGCTCAGGAAGCAGCTTTACATAGAGTCGAACTCATTGGAAGAACTTATAGAGTTGGGGAAGACACAGGAAGAACGCAGCAACTGCATTCCCGCCATCATGCCTATCGCCAACAAGGATTTGAAGCAGACGGCTTCAGGCTACGGGATGCGCATCGACCCGATTTACCGAACCCCCCATTTCCATTCGGGCATGGACTTCTCTGCCAAGATAGGGACAGAGATTTACGCTACGGGAGACGGCAAGGTGACGTACGCCTCGTGGAAACAGAACTACGGCAAATGTGTGATAATTGACCACGGCTATGGATACCAAACCCTCTACGCCCACATGAACAAGTTCCGAGTACGTGTAGGACAGAAGGTCACACGCGGGCAGGTGATAGGGGAGGTGGGAAGCACCGGGAAGTCCACCGGACCGCACCTGCACTATGAAGTTATTGTACGGGGGCAATACGACAACCCTTCCAAGTATTATTATATGGACCTTACGCCTGAAGAATACGACCGTATGATTCAGATAGCCGAGAACCACGGTCAGGTGATGGATTGACTTATGGAGGCAAACAACGGCAATACGGGCAAGTCCGGGAAACTTTATTATTCCATAACAGAAGTGGCGCAGATGTTCGGGCTGCCCGAGCATACCCTGCGATTTTGGGAAAAGGAGTTTGATACCATAAAGCCCCGCCGCACAGCGAAAGGAGTCCGTTTCTACCGACAGGAAGACATAGATGCGATACGTGTCATTTATTATCTGGTGAAAGAGCAGGGGCTGACCCTTGCCGGTGCCCGCCAGAAACTCCGCGACAACCGCAGTGATGCCGAGCGCCTCGCGGAATTATCAGCCAGACTTAAACATATACGGGAAGAATTGATAGGCTTGAAAGACGCTTTTGAAGAAGTGGAGAAGCATTGCAACTAACCGGGTTTGTCTCCTTTGGGCATTGGAAAAAATCACTACATATAGCGATTGCCATCCTCTGCATTTCTATATTCCTTTGCACCCGGAATAACAATACTTTTAGGATGAAACATATTAGTTTGTGCATCGCGGCATGCCTGTTGGGTAGTTTGGCAAAGGCTAATGCAGGAGATGAGGAAACTTTCGATAACGATACGGTGAAAATAATGAATCTTGGCGAGGTTGTGATTACGTCCTCTCCGAAAGAGACTAACGATTTCCGTACCCTACCCGGTTCGGTGTCTCTCTTTTCCCCACAACAAGTCATAGGACGGCAAATCAATGCGCTAAAGGATTTAAGTTCCTATGTCCCGAACCTCTATATCCCGGATTACGGTTCGCGCATGACGTCGGCTATTTATATAAGAGGAGTCGGCGCGAGGAGCAGCGGACAGTCGATAAGCATGTATGTGGATGACGCCCCATATCTCGACAAGAGCACATTCGACTTTGAACTGAGCGATATACAGCGTATCGAGGTTTTACGTGGACCGCAAGGTACGCTTTACGGGCGAAACGCTATGGGCGGCATAGTGAAGGTTTACACGGTTTCTCCTTTTGACTTCCAAGGTAAGAAAGTATATTTCTCTGCAGGGAATTATGGTGAGGTAAAGGCAAAGGCATCCCACTATGGATTGCTGAGCGATAAAATCGGTTTCACGGCAGGTATCTATTATAATCACAGCAACGGTTTCTTCACCAATGAATATAATGGAGAGAAAGTGGACGGGGAAAACGTAGTGGGTGGCAGGTTAAGGCTGGAGGGAAGGTTCTCTCCTAATTTCAAGGCAGCTTATACCTTTTCGGCAGATTATGTGAACCAAGGGGCATACCCTTACGGCTTGTACGATGCCGATACGAAAACCATAGCACCCGTCAGCATGAATGATTCTTCATACTACAAACGCACCATGTTCTCCAACAATCTGCTTTTGGAGTATAGAAACGACCGCATTATACTGAGCAGCACTACAGGGTATCAGTTCTTTAAGGACGATATGCAGATGGACCAGGATTATTCTATTGAATCTATATACACGCTGAACCAACGCCAACGCCAGCACGCCTTCAGTCAAGAGCTGGCATTGAAAAGCAATACGACGGCGAACTATCAGTGGTCTTATGGTTTGTACGGCTTTTATACCGGACTTAAAACAGAGGGACCGGTCACCTTCAAGGAAGATGGGATACAGCAGATTTTCCAAGAGCAAGTCTTTGACCCCATATATGATAATGTAGCAGCCAATAATCCCAACACCATGATGCCCCACCTTATAGTGTTGGATAACAGCCTCTACATTCCCGGTTCTTTCGATACCCCGTCTTATGGGCTTGCCATTTTCCACCAATCGACATACAACAATTTATTCGTGGATGGACTCTCCATAACAGCAGGAATACGTTTGGATTACGAGCATCAGCGGATGGACTACCGGAGCAATGCAAAAATGAGTCTCGGTGCCCAGTTCACGGGAAGTCCGGCAGTCATCGACCTCTCCTCGATGTATGACGAGACTGTCATCGACCTCTCCACCTCGCAGGACTTCTGGAGAGTACTCCCGAAAGTTTCCCTCAAATACCAGTGTTCCCCCCGAACCCTCTCTTACATCACAGTGGCTAGGGGGTATAAAACGGGCGGCTACAATATACAGCTATCTGCTGATATTATGCAGAGCCAAATGCAATACGACATGATGTCGGCATTCCAAGCGATGATTCCCACGGAAATCACCGAGCCTTCTGCAGTCGAGGATGTAGTTGCCTACAAGCCGGAGCAGAGCTGGAACTACGAGTTTGGTTTCCGCAGTGAGCTAATCCCGGACCATTTGGATGCCGAGTTCGCTTTCTTCTATATGGATATACGCAATTTGCAGCTAACCAAATTTGCCAGCAGCGGTAACGGGCGTATCCTCATCAACGCCGGCAAAGCCCGCAGCCTTGGTGTGGAAGCTACTCTTAAGGCGCACATCATCACAGGGCTTGCGGCAGACCTGAATTATGGGTTTACCCGTGCGACCTTCCGTGATTATGATACGGGAGAGGCGGACTACGCCGGAAACTTCGTTCCTTATACTCCGCGCCACACCGCGAGCCTCAGCCTGCAATATGTCAAGCCTTTCCACGGTATGTGGATAGACCAGTTTTACGCTTCCGCAAACCTGAACGGAACCGGTAAGATTTACTGGACGGAGCGAAACGACATTTCCCAGAACTTTTACCTTACCCTCAATGCCCGCGCGGGCATCCGTAAGGGGATATTCAATATCGGCGTATGGTCGAGGAACCTTACCAACACAAAATACGCTGCATTTTACTTTGAATCCCGCAACCAACCTTTCATGCAGAAAGGAAAGCCATTGCAAGTAGGTGTCGAGATGTCTATCAGCTTATGAGGTGAAGAATTATGTAGGGAATAAGGTGCAAATAAGATGTTGCTTATATGTTAAGGAACCACATATAACCAACTTCTCGTGTTAAATATAACAGATTTGCGGATGTCCGTGGCGAGAGTCCCGGGCATCTTTTTTAATGCCTCGCCGTATGATGAAAAGCGGGAGCAATGCCGGTATGAATATCCTTATTTGCTTAATATCAATGCCGACGGCATCCTTTGCAGGGCTTTTTTGGAATCCTGCGAGATGATATTCCAAGTATTATAGCTCACCAGCATGAAGTTGAACGCCCGCAGCATGGATTGGTTGAGGTCGTTTTCTCTCGATATGACACCGTGTTGCTGTAATTCCGTGAAAACATAAAGCTCTTTCACTACTTGCTGGTAATCTTCGTGTTCTTCATTGAGCCGGTTGAGTACGGTCAAGCCCGTGTTGGTGGAGCGTTGCAGCGTCTGGGCGTAATTGAGGAGGAACAGGTCGTTTGCGCAGTTAATGACCACGAGGGTATAGGTAGCGCGGACGAATTGCCTGTTAATAAAGACTCCGACAGGGCAGTTTGTGTGTTCTATGAAGTACTTCGTCTTGTCTTTCAACAATTCGCCGGGATAGAACCATGACTCAGGGGCACGGAGGCGTCTCAGGAACCTATTGTAGAAAAGGTCTTTGATTCGGCTGGCATCCATGTCTGTCGGAACGTCGCTGAGAGAGATTCCGGCTCCTACGAGGAGGAAATCATATCCCTCCTTGTTTGCAATGTCACATATATCTTGCCCGGCGTTTGACGATACCTCGTAACGCGTCTCTATCGGGATGTTCAGCTTCTTCGCGCCGTAGATGATAGGACCGAAGCTGACTTCCTCGAAGTTGTCGGTGTGCATAGGGTTCACGTCGTGCCCTATGGTAAGGTGAAGCGCGGTAATCTCCAGCTTTTTGTTGGTCTGGGAAAACATCTGGTGGGCGACATCGAGCATTATCTGGCCGTTGCCGGCACGCCCGAACGAGAGCAGCAGCTTGAAAATTCCTGCCGGCTGCTGTTGGAGGATTGGCGCCTTGTGTGCTTTTCCCTTTGGGAAGCAGTAGCTGATGAAAGAGATAAGCGGGGTGGTCATGAATGTGGTGACGAGGGTCATCAGCACGAGCATCACGAATATCGGAGGCGTGAGGATGCCCATCTCGTATCCGATGGTGAGGACTACAAGTTCCATCAGCCCCCGCGTGTTCATCAAAGCCCCGATGTAAAGGCTGTTTTTCCACGATTCCCCGACAAAACGTGCCGAAACCATCGCCCCGCCGAATTTCCCGGCAATCGCCACGAGTGTGATGATTACGCACATCGTCCAAAGCTCAGGACTGTTGAGCAAACCGATTTCGGTGCGCAACCCCGTCGAAGCGAAAAAAAGCGGAAGGAACAAGGAGAGCGACACGTCTTCTACTTTTTCGGTCATGATTTTACGGAATTTGATGTTGCCGGGCATGACCACTCCCGAGATGAACGCGCCGAACAACGCGTGCAGCCCCAATATCTCCGTGAGATATGAGGATACGACCAGCAGGAGGAACATGAAAGCCACCAGACCTTTGTCGATGACCTCCTTGTTGTGGTAAATGTTCCCCACCATCCGGAGGAAAGGCCGCACGGCTGAAAACATCAGCAAAATATACACCACGGAGAAGAAAATGTTGTAGACCGCGCTCAACATCGTGCCCGCTTGGGCTATCGCCACAACAACTGCGAGCAGGCACCATGCCGTGATGTCCCCGTTTGCGGCACTGGCAAGCGCGATTGTCCCGAGGTGGGATTTCGTCAGCCCTTTTTCTTGTATGATTCGTGCGAGGACGGGGAACGCGGTTATGCTCAAGGCAATGCTTATGAACAATGCGAAGGACAGGAAAGGTGTGCTCTTGTCGGCATATTTGCCGTAAAGGAAAAACGCAGTGACCATGCCGAAGAAAAACGGGACGACGGTGCTCGTGTGGCTGATTAGGATTGTTTCATTCAACTTTTTGCGCACCTCCCCGACGTCTAGCTCCATTCCTATGGCAAACATGAACAGAATCAGACCAAACTGGCTCAAGATATTTATGTTGGCAAGCGACGCCACAGGGAAAATGGTTTCGGATATTCCGGGGAACCAATGCCCAAGCACCGACGGACCCAAAACTATCCCGGCGACAATCTCGCCGATAACGGTTGGCTGCCCGATTTTCTGGAAGAGCCACCCGAATATACGGCACACGAGCAAAATTATTATGATTTGGAGCAGGAGGATTCCGAGTGATGAGTGGATATGTTCGAGTACGAGCCCACGGAACACGTCGAAACCCTCGCTGAGGTTCTTCGGAGAGTCATGCGCGGCGTAGATGGCATTTGACGTTTCCCTGTTCTCCCCCTCTTTGGCTATGAGATACATCAGTGAGCCGAAGAGGATTATCATGCCAAAGTAGAAGACCAAGTTTTTTGTCTTTTTGCTCATATTTTTCGTTAGCTTAGGTTGGAATGCTGCAAAGATAAGCATTTTTTGCATGAAAGTGGCAGTTGCCGCCCCATTCCGCAGCCGCTTGCGCCTGCTTTGCCTTGCGGGAGGTTTCCTTGCCTGTTGATGCCCACCGGAATCCCCCGTTTTTGCTTCGATTCACTATATTTGCAGACAATAAAAATGGAAGTATAAAGATGAAAAAGATTCGATTCACTAAAATGCAGGGTGCGGGCAACGACTATATCTATGTCGATACGTTGCGCTACCCTGTGGACGACCCCGCGCGGCTTGCCGTCTTGTGGAGCAAGCCCCATATGGGCATCGGGAGCGACGGCCTCGTGCTGATAGGGGCTTCGGACATCGCGGATTTCAAGATGAGGATATTCAATGCCGACGGCTCTGAGGCGCAGATGTGCGGCAACGCAAGCCGCTGCATCGGGAAATACCTCTATGAGAACCGCCTCACGGCAAAAACGTCCATCGCCCTTGAGACGCTTTCGGGCATCAAGACGTTGCACCTCAACCTCGGTCCGGACGGGAATACCGTCTGCTCGGTAACGGTCGATATGGGTGTGCCGTCGGGCATCGGCAGGGTGGACTTGGGCGAGGGATACCCCTTCCGGCAGGGAATCGCGGTGTCGATGGGCAACCCGCACCTCGTCATCTTCGTCGATGACATTGCCTCGGTCGATTTGCCTTCGGTCGGCCCCCGGCTGGAACACCACCCGCTTTTCCCCGACAGGGTGAACGTCGAATTCGCACAAGTTTTGGAACCCGGAAAGGTGCGGATGCGCGTCTGGGAACGTGGCTCGGGCATCACGCTCGCGTGTGGGACGGGTGCTTGCGCCACGGCGGTCGCTTCTGCCTTCACGCAGCGGTGCGGCAGGGAATCGGACATCGTGATGGACGGCGGGACGCTCCGCATCGACTGGTGCGAGGAGGGCGGGGAGGTGCGCATGACCGGCCCTGCGGTGAAAGTGTTCGACGGCGAAATAGAGCTGCCTTCCGGCTGTTGAACCGGGCATTATCCCATGCCAATGCAGCCTCCCGTCGTTGTGTCGGGGGGCTTTTCTTGTTTCCCGCACTTTGTCTTTTCCCCTTCGGGAAATGATTATGTGACAATACGGTGGTGTGGTGTCACGTTTTGATGTTGTTTTGTGACGCTGCGGCGGTGGCTTGTCACGCATTTGTGGTATTTTGTGACAATGCGGTGGTATATTGTCATAAAAAGTCTTCAGGATAAACAGCCGGAGGGGGGAGGGAAGGCGGAAGGGCTTCATTCATGCCCGGCGGGCAATATCTTCCCGATGATTTCTTTGCTCGCGCCTATGTTGCGCCGCACCAGCGCCTCAGCCTTTGCCCCGGCATCTTTGCGGAACGCCATGTCGGAAAGTAATTTGTCCATGATGGTTTCGAAGTCGTCCGTATTGTTGATGGAAAATCCCCCGCCGGTCGCAATGAGGTCGCACGCCTCCTTGAATTTGCGGTATTTCGGGCCGAAGATGACCGGAATCCCATATACCGCAGCCTCCAGCGTGTTGTGGATGCCTGCCCCGAAACCTCCGCCGATGTAGGCGAAGTCGGCATAGCGGTAGGCAGTCGAAAGGCAGCCTATGCTGTCGATAATGAGGCAGTCGTAGTCGGCAAGGTTCCTTCCGCCGGCTTCAGAGAGGCGTACAGCCGGGCGGTGGAGCAGCGATTCGATGTAAGCGATGCGCTTTTCGCCTGTTTCGTGCGGGGCGATGACCAGTTTCAGCTTTGTTTGCTCGTTGAAGTAGCGTATGATGGTTTCCTCGTCGGGTTCCCACGAGCTTCCGGCAACGAGGGTGTGGAAACGCAGCCCTTCGACGGGGCGCACGAACATTTCTATTTCCGGGATATGCTTTTCTTCCTGCCGGATTTCCCATACGCGGTCGTAGCGCGTGTCTCCGGTAACGGAAACGTTCCCGCTGATTCCGTACCTCGCGAGCAAGGCAGACGATGCTTCGTCTTGTACGAAGATATGCGTGTAGCAGCGGAGTACCCTGCGGTACCGGACGCCGTACCAATGGAAGAAGGCTTGCGTGGGGCGGAAGATTGCGGATACGATATAGGTCGGGACGGCACGGCGGCGCAGTTCGAAGAGGTAATTCTGCCAGAATTCATATTTGATGAAGACTGCTGCGGCAGGATGCGCGAGGTCGAGGAACTGGCGGACGCGCCGGGGGGTGTCGAACGGGAGGTAGCATACCACGTCGGCAAGCGGGAAGTTCTTCCTCACCTCGTACCCTGAGGGGGAGAAGAAGGTGAGGAGCACCTTATGCCCCGCGCGGGTGGATTTTATCTTTTCGATGAGCGGCCGCCCCTGTTCAAATTCCCCGAGGGATGCCGCGTGAATCCAAATATACTGTTCGCCGGGTTCGATTTGCCCGCCGAGGATTTGCGGCGTTTTCTGTTGCCCTTCGAGCATCAGGCGTGCTTTTTCGCTGAATGCTGCGGCAATGCGCACTGCCGCAACATATAGGTAAATAAGGAGAGAATACATAAGAAAGAAAGTCCTTTTCGTTTTGGGGGCTTGCCGGCTTAATGCAAAATGTCGATGGCGCGCCGGATGCGGCGGAGCGACTCTTCTTTCCCGAGGGCTTCGGTGATGTCGAAGATGTGCGGGCCTTTGCCTTCGCCCACGAGCGCGAGGCGGGTGGCGTTCATGATGTCCCCGAGGCGGTAGCCTTTCGAGCCTATCCATTCCTTCACGGCGTTTTCGGTGCTTTCGATGTCGAACGGCTCGTGCTCCCGGAGGATTTCCATCAATTCCGAAAGGCGGGCGGCGCTGTCGGGCTTCCATCTCTTCTTGCGCGTCTTCTCGTCATATTCCTGCGGGGCTGCGAAGAAGAAAGACGATGTGTCCCACAACTCGCTTACGAAGCTGACGCGGTTTTTCATCATGCCTACCACTTTCTCTACGTATGCTGGGTCTGCCCCGGTGATGCCGTGCTCTTCCAGCACGGGCATGAACATCTGCGCGAGTTCGGCGTTGCTCTTCATCTGGATGTATTGGTGGTTGAACCATTTGCCTTTCTCGTAATCGAACTTGGCGCCGTTCTTGCTGCACCTTCCGAGGTCGAACAACTGGACAAGCTCGTCCATCGTCATTATCTCTTTGTCGTTCCCCGGATTCCAGCCCAGCAGGGCGAGGAAATTCACTACTGCTTCAGGTAAATATCCGCTTTCGCGGTACCCGGCAGACACCGCGCCGGTGTTGGGGTCGTGCCATTCGAGCGGGAACACCGGGAATCCGAGCCGGTCGCCGTCCCGTTTGCTGAGCTTGCCGTTGCCTTCGGGCTTCAGGAGGAGCGAAAGGTGCGCGAACTCAGGCATGCAGTCTTCCCAACCGAAAAATCTGTATAACAAGACGTGCAGCGGTGCGCTCGGGAGCCATTCTTCCCCCCTTATCACGTGCGAGATTTCCATAAGGTGGTCGTCCACTATGTTTGCGAGGTGATAGGTGGGTAATCCGTCGGAAGATTTGTAGAGTACCTTGTCATCGAGGATGGAAGAATTGATTACAATCTCCCCCCGGATAAGGTCGTGGACGTGGATGTCCTCGTCGGGTTCTATTTTTGCGCGTACCACATATTGCGTCCCTGAATCCATGAGCCTGCGGGTCTCCTCTTCAGGTAACGTGAGGGAATTACGCATCGACATGCGCGTAGAGGCGTCGTATTGGAAGTTGGGGATTTCCTTGCGCTTGGCTTCGAGCTCTTCCGGAGTGTCGAAAGCTATGTAGGCGTTGCCATTTTCAAGCAAGATGTCCACATATTTCCTGTAGATGTCGCGGCGCTCGCTTTGGCGGTAGGGACCGTATTTCCCTCCGAAGCCGACACCCTCGTCGAAACGGATTCCAAGCCAAGTCAATGCCTCAATGATGTATTGTTCTGCTCCGGGGACAAACCGATGGGAATCAGTGTCTTCGATACGGAGAATCATCTCTCCCCCGTGTTGTTTAGCAAATAAATAATTGTACAACGCCGTGCGGACACCACCAATATGTAGTGCGCCCGTCGGACTTGGTGCGAAGCGGACTCTCACTTTCCTTTCTTTCATCATAATCAATATTATTTCTATGAAAACGGGGCAAAAATACGAAATTATTGTGTACTTTTCGCGTCTCAAAGAATATCTCAATGAATCTGAAGAATTACAACATCCATCCTACAGTATATTTTATCGTTACGGCGTTGCTGATAGCTTATTTCTTTCCGAGAGAAGGGAAATTCCGTTATCTGTTTTATGAAGGGAAGCCTTGGAGGTATGGTTTGCTGACGGCGCCTAGCGATTTCCCGGTGTATAAAACCGATGTGGAGCTTAATGCCGAACGCGACAGCGTAATGAAGCGCTTCCGTCCGTATTATCGGATTAAAGATGAGGTTGTGGATGCCCAGATTAGCAAGCTGCAAAATGCATATTCAGGTGTATTGCAAAATAAAGTAAAGCCGAACTACATACAGTACATCGAAGGGCAGTTGCAGGTTTTGTATCAACATGGGATAATATCTTTGGAGGAACTGGAAAAGTTGGACAGGGATGGTTACAAGCAAATCAATGTGTTGGACAATAATGTGGCTTCGTTGTTGTGGGTTACGGATCTGTTTACAGTGAAGACTGCGTATGAGTTCATAATCAATAATTGCCCGGCACATCTGGATAAACAAGTGTTGCAATCTTGCGATATCAATAATTATTTGATGGAGAACGTCACGTATGATAAAGGGACATCAGACAAGGTGCGTGAAGATTTATTGGGTAGTATTCCCCTTTCCACCGGAATGGTGCAGGCGGGGGAACGTATCGTAGATAGAGGGGAAATCGTAGACCACCATACATATAATGTGCTGCGTTCGTTGAAAATCATCCATGAAAGCAAATTAGGTGGCAATGACAGGCAAACGCTGATTATCATAGGTGAATTCCTGCTGACGTTTGGTTTGTTGTTCTGTTATTGGTATTATTTGTACTCGTTCCGCATTCATATTCTACGCAATAAGAAGAATGTGTTTTTCTTGCTGTGCTGTATATTCTGTAGTACGATACTGACAGAGTTCTGTGTCTCCTATGATTTACTTAATGTATATATTTTGCCTTATGCGATAATCCCCATAGTGGTCAGGACATTTTTTGATTCCCGCACGGCATTATTCACGCATCTGGTTACGGTTCTGCTTTGCTCGCTAATGGTACCTATTCCCCATGAGTTCCTGATGTTGCAGGTTGTAGCAGGAATGGTGGTAACATTCAGTTTGCGCGAACTCTCGCAACGTTCGCAATTGATACGTTGTGTGTTCTTTATTTTCTTGACGTATGCATTGACATATCTTGGTATGGTCTTTTATCAAGAAGGTGATTTGAAAAAAATCCATTGGGTGATGATGCTTTATTTCGGCATTAATTTTATATTCTTGATGTTTAGCTATCTGTTGGTGTATATGTTGGAGAAAGTTTTTGGATATGTATCAAGCATTACTTTAGTAGAATTATCCAATATCAATACAAACATATTGAAGAAGTTGAGTGAGACTTGTCCCGGTACGTTCCAGCATTCTTTGCAGGTCTCCATTCTGGCTTCGGATGCGGCAGCTAAGATTGGTGCTGACGCACAATTGGTGCGAACGGGTGCAATGTACCATGACATAGGGAAAATGAGTAACCCTGCATTCTTTACGGAGAACCAAAACAATATAAACCCCCACAACAAACTTACTTATGAACAAAGCGCACAGATTATTATCAGCCATGTTACGGAGGGAGTTAAGATTGCAGAAAAAGCCTCCCTTCCACAGGCAGTCATAGATTTCATCCGAACCCACCATGGCAGGGGCAAGGCCAAATATTTTTACAATTCATATAAGAACCAGTATCCAGATAAACCTATTAATGAAGAACATTTTACTTATCCGGGACCTAACCCGTTTTCTAAGGAAACTGCTATTCTGATGATGGCTGATGCAGTCGAAGCAACGTCTCGCAGTCTGAAAGAATATTCTGAAGAAAATATCCGTTTGATGGTGAATCGTATTATTGATAGCCAAATTGCTGATGGCTTGTTAAAGAATGCTCCGCTGACTTTCCGTGATGTGGAAGTTATAAAGGAAGTATTCATCAATAAGCTGAAAATAATGTACCATACGCGGATTAGCTATCCAGATTTAAAAGATAAAAATAAGCCGAAGGAATAACTTAAAAGGACAATAACACTAAACAATTGATATTATATTATGAACAAGATTTTATTGCTATTAATGAGTTTCTCTTTTGTCGCTACAAGCGCAACGGCACAATCGTTAAAGGATATATTAACTTCGCAAACAGTGAAGGATATAGTGACAACTGTAACTGGCGGAAAGGATTTGACTGTAGATAATATTGAGGGGACATGGGTATATCAAAATCCTGCGGTGAAGTTGGAAGATGAAGATAATACATTGAAAAATGTCGTATCAAGTGTTGCTACTTCTGAAATCGAGAAGAAATTAGAAGAGTATTGTGAGAAAATTGGCATAAAAGAGGGGCAGTTTAATTATGTGTTTAATACAGACGGCTCGTTCACAAGCAAGTATAAGAATACGACTTTGAAAGGAACATACACATTGGACAGTGAAGGGAATACTATATCTCTAAAGTATACGATATTGGGTAAGAGTTTACTCACTTTGGATGCAGACGTAGTGCTTTCAGGAGAGCAGCTTACGATATTATTTAATGTAGACAAACTGTTGGACTTTCTTTCTACAGTATCGTCTATCTCCAGCAGTTCTGCTTTGGAAGCCATAGACAGCTTAGTCAGCAGTTATGATAATTTGAAAGCAGGATTCGATTTGCAGAAGCAATAATCAGTGATATGAATGTGTTGGACTTGGAAAGATTTCTTAGATTTGCACGTAATTAACAAAAGAATGATATGAAGAACTTTATAATCATACTTAGTTTGTTGTTCCCGGTACAAATCATGGCACAGACAAAGGTCGTCAAAAAGAATGCGGTAAAAGCGAATGACTTTGGCGTCACTTATTCGTTGCCTAAAACTGCCTTGGTGGTGGAAGCTGAGGTGACAAAGGTGACTTGCAAGGCGGGGCCATATTATCAGTATGCAGACAAGTATTTAAATATAAACGATGTGGTCACGGAAGACAATGTCTTTTATGAATTAAATGATGTTACATTGGAGAATCGTGGATTACCTGATGAGGAGCAAACTTATATTATTTCCTTTAAAGCCGGGACAGTAGCTCCTTATGCGTATTTGACAGAAGACGGTCTGTTGTGTTCGATTAATGCCCCTTATGAACCGGAGCAAGGGGAAGGAGATGAAGAACGCGTCGGCAAGAACGTAAAAACTACCGCAACGCCCACTGCTTCGGTGCTTTCAGAAGAGTTGTTGATGGCAGGTTCTACGGCAAAGCAGGCGGAAGTCGCAGCCAAACAAATATATCGTATTCGTGAGAGCCGCTTGAATATATTGACGGGCGATGCGGACAATATCCCCCCAGACGGAGAGGCAATGAAGATTGTTATCCAGCAACTGGAAGAACAGGAGAATGCGCTTACAGCATTGTTCGTAGGAACGAAGATACGGGAGCCACAGTTCTATGATGTCACGGTTATTCCTTCAGAAAACATGGAACAGGAAGTCCTTTTCCGTTTTTCTCCTTATCTGGGGATACTTGATGCTGACGATTTGGGTGGGACGCCGGTCTATATGAACCTTACCGCAACGGAGCGTGCGCCGGTGCTTGACCCTAAGGAAGCAGAGAAGAAGGAAAAGTCGTTGAAGGGCATAATATATAATATCCCGGGAAAAGCTGACGTGGAAATCTACAGCCAAACGAAGAACTACTTCAAGGGGAGCGTGCAGATAACACAGTTCGGGACGAGGGAAGGACTTGCCTCTGTCATGTTCGAGGACAAGAAAGCCCCTGTACAAGTCTATTTTTATCCTGAGACAGGAGCAATAAAGCAGATAATTCAATAATATACTAACTAAACTTATTTACAAACATGTTTGAAGGACAACCTAAAGGATTGTACGCGTTAGCCTTGGCTAATACGGGAGAACGCTTTGGTTACTACACCATGCTTGCGATATTCACTTTGTTCTTGCAAGCTAAATTCGGTTTTACAGCGGCAACTACTTCTACCATTTTTGCGAGCTTCCTGGCTGCAGTTTATTTCATGCCTTTGATTGGGGGCGTGTTAGCCGATAAGTTCGGATATGGTAAGATGGTAACGTCGGGCATAGTGATTATGTTCGTCGGGTACCTCCTGCTTTCCATCCCGACATCTGCCGACGCAGGGAAGATGATGATGTTTGGTGCCTTGGCGTTGATTGCCGTAGGCACGGGGTTGTTCAAGGGGAACTTGCAAGTCCTTGTCGGCAACCTTTACGATGCACCGGAGTACAGGTCGAAGCGTGATACCGCTTTCAGTATCTTCTACATGGCAATCAACGTTGGAGCGATGTATGCCCCGACAGCTGCCACTAAGGTTACGAATTACATATTGGGCAAGGCAGGCTTCTTTTACGTCCCGCAGTTGCCCTCGTTGGCACACCAGTTTCTGGGAGGTACGATTTCGGGGGAGAACGCAACAACCTTGAAGGCACTGCAGGCAGCCCAAGGTTTTGCAGGTGATACTGCGGCTTTCTGTTCGGTTTACATTAGCAAGTTGTCGGAGGCATACAACTATGGTTTTGCCGTGGCATGTGTGTCGTTGATATTCTCTATCATTATCTATTATGCTTTCCGTTCCTCCTTTAAGCATGCAGACTATAATTCCAAGCAAGCCAAGCCTGCCAACGTCACCGAAGAAGAGCTGACCCCGGCACAGACGAAGGAGCGCATCACCGCGCTCATGCTGGTTTTCGCGGTCGTAATATTCTTCTGGATGGCATTCCATCAGAACGGGCTTACGCTGACCTTCTTTGCACGCGACTATACCGCGCAATCCGTTACGGGCTTAGACCGTCTGGGATTCAACATCGCCAACCTCACCTTCCTTTTGGTGATAGTTTATGCGGCATTCTCCTTATTCCAATCGAAGACGGGAAAGGGTAAGGCTGTATCTGCCGTAGTTATCGCCGCAGCACTTGTGGCATTGGGAGTCAGCTATGGCTCGATGGACGAACGCCTGTCCATCCTTCCGCAGATATTCCAACAGTTCAACCCGTTCTTTGTGATTGCACTGACACCTGTTTCTCTTGCCGTTTTCGGTTCGTTGGCGAAGAAAGGCAAAGAGCCGTCCGCACCCCGCAAGATAGGTATAGGTATGCTCATAGCAGCTGTAGGATTTCTTATAATGGCTGTGGGCTCTATAGGTTTGCCCACACCCGATGCTCTTACCAGAAACGGTATAGAGGAGAGCGCGCTCGTATCGCCCAATTGGCTGATATCAACCTACCTTGTCCTGACATTTGCAGAGCTCTTTTTGTCTCCAATGGGCATCTCGTTTGTGTCGAAGGTAGCTCCCCCTAAGTACAAGGGCGCAATGATGGGCATGTGGTTCGTCGCCACGGCAGTAGGCAATTACTTGGTCGCCATAATCGGCTACCTCTGGGGCGGAATGCAGTTGTGGATGGTGTGGAGCGTGCTTATCATCTGTTGCCTGCTGGCGGCGCTGTTCATCTTCTCCATAATGAAACGCCTGGAAAAAGTAGCTTCTTGAAGAATGGATACACGCGTTGCTTCTTTCGACATTGCATGCCCGGCTTTGCGCTTCCGCCGCTGGAGCCGCAAGCGGTATGCAGCTTTCGTGAGCATCCACCGTGCGGTGACGATGGGGCAGCTGGCGTCGCATCTTGCCGACCGACTTTTTGCGAAGCAACGCTCCCTCCACTCCGGGTTGGGCGGGGGCGGCAACGCACCTGAAGAATCCTTGCCCGGCAATGTCAGAACAACTGACGTGGTAATGTCAGAGGAACTGACATTACCACGTCAGAAGGTCTGTAGTGGTAAGATTGGCTATGCTGTAGAGTCCACTACAGATGATGTGAAATTATTTTTATATGATATGTAACACGGGAAGTCCCATGCTGTGGGGCTTCCCGTTTGTTTTTATATACCCTTAAAAGGAAAATGAAATGGACGTAGAAACATTGAAGAAGGCCGTTTTGGCAGGCGGTTCCATATCGGCTGGTGAGGCGGAGTGGCTCGCCCTCCACGCTGAAAAGGATGCCTTGTACGAAGCATCCCACGAAATAACCTTACGGTGCATGGGCAACAAGTTTGACCTTTGCTCCATTATTAACGCCAAAAGCGGCAACTGCAGCGAGGACTGCAGGTGGTGCGCCCAATCGGCAAAGTACCGCACGGCGGCATCTGTTTATTCTTTGCTGTCGGCTGAGGAGTGCGTTGCCACTGCGGTGCACAATTCGTCGAAGGGCGTCTGCCGCTTTGCCCTTGTAACAAGCGGGAAACGCGTTTCCCGCAAGGAGATAATGCAGATAGCCGGCATCTTCCGGCGCATAAAGCAGTCATGTCCCATACATTGCTGCGCCTCGATGGGCTTGTTGGGGCGCGAGGAGTTGCAACTCCTTTTCGACGCAGGTGTGGAGAACTATCATTGCAACATCGAGACCGCGCCGTCGTTTTTCCCATCGCTTTGTTCGACCCATACGCAAGAGCAGAAATTCGCCACCCTCCGCGCTGCGCGTGAAATCGGCTTCCGCCTCTGCTCGGGTGGGATTATCGGTATGGGCGAAACGATGGGGCAACGCATAGAGATGGCAACCGCCCTGCGCGACGAGGGCATACTGTCCATCCCGATTAATATCTTGCAGCCGATTCTAGGCACCCCGCTTGAGAATGCCGCACCCCTTTCGGAAGACGAGTTGCTCACTACCATCGCCATTTTCCGGTGGATTAATCCCTATGCCTTCTTGCGTTTTTCGGGCGGAAGGAAATTGTTGCCCGGCAGCGTTCAGCGGAAGGCTTTGTACGTTGGCATCAACTCCGCCATCACTGGCGAATTGCTCACAACGCAAGGGGGTATCATCGATTCTGATTGCCGGATGATAACCTCTGCCGGGTATTCGCTTCAGGAAAACACAGATTGGTAGAACATGGACATTAACAATAATAGTATGACGACAAAAGACTTATTGGATTTCGACCGCCGACATTTGTGGCATCCCTATACCTCGACGGTCAATCCGCTCCCTGTGTACCCGGTCGTCGGGGCGCATGGAGTGAGAATCACGTTGGCAGACGGGCGGGAGCTTATCGACGGGATGTCTTCGTGGTGGGCGGCAATCCACGGCTATAATCACTTGGTGTTGAACGAGGCTGTCGGGCGGCAGCTCCGCAGGATGTCGCATGTCATGTTCGGCGGACTTACCCACGAGCCGGCTGTCGAGCTGGCAGAGAAGCTCCTTCCCATTTTGCCCCCTTCGATGGACAAACTTTTCTATGCCGACAGCGGGTCGGTCGCCGTGGAAGTGGCGATGAAGATGGCAATACAATACTGGCAAGCTGCCGGCGAACCATCCAAGCACCGTTTTGCGACCATACGCAGCGGTTACCACGGAGACACGTGGCATGCAATGTCGGTGTGTGATCCGGTCACCGGGATGCACAACCTTTTCAGCGGGGCGTTGCCTGTCCAATACTTTCTCCCACAGCCGCCTGTGCGTTTCGGCGAAGACTGGGTTGAAGCAGCCATCACCCCGCTCGAGAACCTCTTCGAATGCCATGCCTCCGGTTTGGCTGCCCTGATACTCGAACCCGTGGTGCAAGGAGCCGGGGGGATGTACTTCTATTCTCCCCAATATCTTGTGAGGGCACGTGAGCTTTGCGACCGCTACAAAGTCCTCCTTATATTCGACGAGATAGCCACAGGTTTCGGACGTACAGGCAAGCTGTTCGCATGGGAATGGGCGGGCGTTGAGCCCGACATCATCTGCATAGGCAAAGCACTTACCGGTGGATATATGACCTTGTCTGCGGTTGCAACTTCGCAGCCGGTGGCAGACCAAGTGTGCAGTGGTCCGGCAGGGTGCTTCATGCACGGTCCTACGTTCATGGGGAATCCCCTTGCTTGTGCTGTCGCTTCAGCCTCGCTTTCCCTTTTGTTGGAAAGCAACTGGAAAGAACGCATCAGCCGAATCGAGAAACAGTTGAAAGACGAGCTTTCGCCTTTGTCGAAGCTCTCCACAGTGCGTGAAGTCCGGGTGCTTGGAGCCATCGGGGTGGTAGAGATGAAAGAGCTGGTTGATATAGGGCGGATGCAAGAGGCATTTGTACGTGAAGGCATCTGGGTGCGCCCCTTCGGACGGTTGGTTTATCTGATGCCCCCCTTTATCATCAACCAAGAAGAATTGCATATCCTTACCCAGGGCTTGGGGAATGTTTTAACGAAATGTGATGGACTATCGAGCTAAACTTTCCGCATTGGAGGCTTCGGGTAGCTTGCGCCGCATACAACAAATCGTCCACGATGGGCGGTGGGTAAAAGACGGTACGCATCGGATGCTTAACCTTTCTTCCAACGATTATCTCGGGTTATCCGCACAACCCGAACTGTTGGCGGAGTTTTGGGAGACGTGTCCGAATAGTTCACGCTTGTTCTCTGCTTCGTCTTCGCGCCTCCTTACAGGCAACTTTGAAGCCTCTGAGGAACTTGAGGAACTTCTTGCTACGGCTTACGGACATTCTGCAGCCCTCATTTTTAACTCCGGATACCACGCGAATACGGGGATTCTTCCTGCTCTTGCGGGCAAGGATTGCCTGATAATTGCGGACAAACTGGTGCACGCGAGCATCATTGACGGAATGAAGCTATCATCTGCTCCTTTCCTACGTTTCCGGCATCAGGATTATGTGCAGTTGGAAAATATTATACAGAAGGAATCGGCACAACGGACTCGCATTTTCGTTATTGTGGAAAGTGTGTACAGCATGGATGGCGATGTGACTGATTTGCGTCGTTTGGCAGCCGTGCGCCGGCGTTTCCCTAACGTTTGCCTCTATGTCGATGAAGCGCACGCCGTGGGAGTTCGCGGGCAAGCAGGTCTGGGCATCGCAGAAGAGCAGGGAGTCCTCGCCGAGATAGACCTTCTTGTGGGTACTTTCGGGAAAGCTCTTGATTCGCAAGGCGCTTACCTCATTTGTGATGAAGATGTGCGTGAATATCTGGTGAACACAGCACGTTCCCTTATCTTTAGTACGGCTTTGCCACCCATTCAGTTGGCATGGACGGCTTTCCTTTTCCGGAAACTTCCCCTATGGCAATCTCTCCGCGAACATTTGTTCAGGATTAGCCGTCGGCTGTCTATGGCTTTGGAAGGTCGGGGAGGGGAAATAAGCCGGAGCCACATTGTCCCTTTTATCATAGGGGATAATACTCTCTGTCAATTTCGGGCGGAACAACTGCGGCGTAAAGGCTTTTACTGTCTGCCGGTTCGCCCGCCTTCTGTCCCGCAAGGTACCTCCCGGATACGTTTCTCTCTCTCTGCCGGCATGACGGACGCAGAGATGGATGCATTGATAGAAGCATTGGAAGTCTGAAAGCTCCGGTAAAAGATAACTTTGGAACAGCTAAAAGAATAACCCTATAAAAGAGGATGAAAATAGAAAAACTGATAGAGCATGGAGCCCGGAGTTTGGTGCTTTTTTTCAGCGGATGGGCAGCTTCGCCTGTGCAGTTTCGGGAATTACGCTCGGAATCGGACGTTTGGGTGGCTTATGATTACCGAGACCTTACGGTACCATTTGTCCCCGGTAATTACAAAGAAGTACATGTGGTGGCTTGGTCGATGGGAGTTTGGGTTGCAACGCAGGTCGTACGTAAAGATTTCATAACTTCAGCTACGGCGATTAATGGCACCCCATTCCCATGCCATGATGAATGGGGCATCCCTCGTGATATTTTCCGAGGTACGCTTGAAAAGTTGGACGAGGCAAACTTTGCACGTTTTTGCAGGCGGATGTGTGGGAGCAGCGCACTCGGCAAGCAATTTGAAAAGTTAAACGACAGGCGAATCTCGGAATTGAAGGAAGAGCTTTCTTTCCTTTCTTTGGAAATCGGGCGGGGCGAGCAGCAAATATCTTTTCCATGGACACGCGCGCTTGTTTCGTTGCATGACCGTATTTTTCCGGTTGATAACCTCCGGAGATATTGGGAAAATGCCGGTGTACCCATAGTTGAGTTGGATGCACCCCATCATCCCTTTCATCTTTGGAAAACATGGGAGGATATATGGAAATGCTGACAGCACAGCGTGTGGGGCGTCGTTTTTCAAGGGCTTTACGGACGTATGACGGTGAAGCGCATATCCAGCAGGAGGTATGTTCCCGTATGGCATCTTGGCTTGTCCCGTATATAAGGGAAACCGGCATCACAAGGGCATTGGAGATTGGATGTGGTACCGGAAGCTTTACATCTTATCTACAGGCACTCTTCCCAAACGCTGAATGGACTCTGAACGACCTTTCCGAAGCATGCACACGTGAAGCATCATTACGATATTGCAAGAGCGCTTCTGTATTGGTTGGTGATGCCGAAACTGTCCTGTGGACGGGGCGGTATCAACTAATTGCATCTGCTTCTACCGTGCAGTGGTTCTCGAATCCAGGTCTTTGGGTGAAGAAGATGTCGCGTTTGCAGTGCGAAGGCGACTTGCTTTGTTTTACCACATATATGCCCGGTACGCTTTGCGAAACACGGCAAATCACGGGGAAAGGGCTTGAATATCCTTCGATGGAGCAATGGCATGAATGGCTTTCCGCTTTTTATGATACCATTTTTGCCCGTAGCGAGACATTATGCCTCCGCTTTGATTCTCCTCTTGCCGTACTTCGTCATCTGAAGGACACGGGAGTGACGGGAACCGGTGGGGAGTTCTGGACACGTAGCCGCCTTCACTCTTTCGAGGAGAAATACCGTGCCGCTTACGAAGGGAAAGACGGGAAGGTCAAACTTACATACGTCCCCGCTTATTTTTTGATGAAAAGAAATGCAAGCTGATTATTAACAGATAGAGAAAACGAATATGAAGAAAAATGTTTGGTTCGTGTCAGGGATTGACACGAATATCGGCAAAACTTATGCAACGGGGTTGCTGGCACGTGCTCTTGCGAGGCACGGGGTAAAGGTCATAACACAGAAGATGGTGCAGACAGGCTGCAAGGATACGTCGGAAGACATTATAACCCATCGTCACCTGCAAGGTATTCATCCGCTGAAGGAGGATAATGATGGTCTTACCTGCCCTTATATATTCAGCTACCCGGCATCGCCGCATCTCGCTGCGGAGATTGACCGCCGGGATATTGACATCTCGCGGATTACGAAAGCTACTGAAAAACTATCGGAGGATTACGACATTGTCCTTCTCGAAGGTGCGGGCGGGCTGATGGTTCCTTTGAACGACTCGTGCCTCACCCTCGATTATGTGGGCAGTCAGGGTTATCCCGTTTTGCTGGTGACAAACGGCAGGCTGGGCAGTCTTAACCAGACTCTCCTTTCGCTTTATGCCTGCCGGAACAAAGGCGTCAGTGTGAAGGCTCTTATCTACAACAGCTTTCCGCATACTGACGACATAATAGAGAAGGATTCCTTGGATTATCTCCGCAGGCATTTTCCGTCGCTCCCGGTGATTGTGTTGGGCGAATGGTCGGAAATCTCGGGTGACGATGCTTTGCCCGACGTGAATCCGCTATTATGAATCGCGGGTGGACGGCGGCGATGCCGCCGCCGGGCTGAAGGGATGTCATTTCACAGTCTTGAATGCCTTGCCGAGCATCTCGATTATGTCGCCGGCGATGAGGCTTTCTTCGCTGCATGCTTTTGCCGCAAGGTCTCCCGCCGTAGCGTGCATGAACACTGCAGACACCGCTGCGGTTTCCGGTTCGAACCCCTGCGCAAGAAGTCCCAATACTATGCCCGTCAGCACGTCGCCGCTGCCCGCCGTTGCCATGCCCGCGTTTCCGCGTATGTTGAAATACACGTTTCCGTCAGGCGTGCATACTGCGGTATAAGCATCCTTCAAAATCACGACCAGACAGTGCGCCCGGGCGAAATCTTTTGCTTTCATGAGCCTCTCGTAGGCGCTGTGGCTTTCTCCCGCAAGGCGGTCGAATTCGCGGGGATG
The DNA here is from genome assembly GCA_964481365.1 of uncultured Parabacteroides sp. GTDB lineage: Bacteria > Bacteroidota > Bacteroidia > Bacteroidales > Tannerellaceae > Parabacteroides. Next base: position 25,111 of record CAYZTO010000018.1, read on the forward strand.
CGGCGTGAGGATACTCCGTTGAGGGACTTTCGCGAGCAGCTCCGGGTTAGCAGAGATGATGTTCAGGGCATCGGCGTCGATGACGAGAGGACGGGTTGTGTGGTTCAAGATGTCGCCGAGCGCGGCGGCAGTCTCGCGTTGCTGCCCGATGCCGGGACCGATTCCTATTGCAGTGTACGACGCAAGACTTTTGACTTCCGTCAGGAAATCGGGGTGTCCGTCGGCGTCAGCCATTGCCTCCGGGAAAGCTATTTGGATGATTTCCTCTCCGCACTTGGGCGTGTGTACCGTCAAGAGTCCTGCTCCGCTTCGGAGACAAGCCTTCGCGCTGAGGATTGCCGCTCCCATCTTCCCACGGCTCCCCGCGACGAGGAGGGCGTGCCCGTAAGTGCCTTTGTGGCTGAAGCGCGGGCGCGGAGTGAAAACCATGTGCATATCCTCTTCCGTCACCACGCGGTATTCCGCCGGGGTCGATTCCACAATCTCCGGCATGATGTCGATATTGAGTAACGTCCATTCGCCTACGAACTGCTCGTTTTCAGGGAAAAGAAAGGCGAGTTTCGGGAAGTTGAACGTGAAAGTACGCTTTGCCTTGATTATTGCTTCAGGATTGTTCTTCAGGTTATTCTCGCCAAACAGACCCGACGGTATATCCACCGCCACGGTTTCGGATGGCGACTCATTGATGAATTTCACGAGGCTGGCAAACCCGCCTTCCAGAGGGTGGTTCAGCCCGGAACCGAACAAGCCGTCAATCACCACGTCGAGTTCTCCCAGTTCGGGCAGCGAAAACTCGCTCACAATCTCGAAGAACTCCGCCTGCTCGATGTTCAGGAGACGCCGTTTGTGCTCTTCGCATTCGGGCGTGAGGTGCTGCTTCGTGTTGAACAAATATGTAACCACCCTGTATGATGCGTCGCTCAGGAGGCGGGCTATGGCAAGCGCGTCGGCACCGTTGTTGCCGGCACCGGCGAACACCACGACGCGCCGTATCTTTGAATAATGCTGCATGAACTCGTGTACGAACGCCATTGCAGCCTCTTCCACAAGTTCTTCGCCGCTAATCGGCTTGTTCTGTATAGTGTATCGGTCAAGGACCCTGACCTGTTCTGTCGCAAAAACCTTTATCATGATAAATCTTCTTTTTACTTCGTGAATAACGGATTGGCAAAGGTACGGATTATTTAGATAACTCTGCCGGGCTGTTGAAAAACGTAGGAGGAGCCGCAGCCTGTCGCCTTTCCGGGAAATCCACGGCGAGGTATTCCCCGCAGGGCGGGCAATTTTTTGCATCGCAAAGCACTCTGTACGCCAAACCTTTGAGCCTGTTTCATTCTATCAACAAACATTTTCTCTCGCAGAGAGAGGTTTTTTCTATGAAAAATATCATACCTTTATCGCCGGCGGTTACAAGATGGG
>CAYZTO010000019.1:0-12988 GCA_964481365.1 uncultured Parabacteroides sp.
AAAATCATTTTTGAAGAAATTGTTTGCGAGTTCCAAGTCAAAAAATCATTTTTGGAGAAATTGTTTGCGAGTTCCAAGTCAAAAAATCATTTTTGGGGAAATTGTCTGCGAATTCCAAGTCAAAAAATCATTTTTTGGATTTTCGTCTGCAAATTCCGAAGGAAAAAGGTGGAATAAGATATTTTTAAAACAAAGGCAAACATGGAATTTGGGAAATTCTGGCGGTATTTGATGCATTCCGTATTGCTGTCGGCAAATGTACTTTGGGCGTTGGTGTTCATTGTCTCCGCCTATTCCGACCGCGTGTCGCCCGAAGATGCCATCGTGTTTTCATATCTGGGCTTGATGTTCCCCCTGTTCCTCGCAGGCACGGTGGCTTTTGTATTTTATTGGCTCTTTTTCGGGAAGAAAAAATTCGCGCTGGTGAGCATCGCTGCCGTTTTGCTTTGCCGGGAACCTGTTTCGCTTTACGTCCCGCTGCACCGGAAGGTCGCCGACATCCCGCAAGAAAACACCTTGAAAATCCTTAGCTACAACGTGATGCACTTCGCTTACGAGAAGCATTCCAAGGAAGCCCCCAACGCGATAATCCGGTACATTGCCGAGTCGGGTGCCGACATCGTTTGCATACAGGAGTACGTGGAATTCCCTCAGAAAGACTTCCTCACGCGGCAGAAAATCTACGAGGAATTGAAGGCTTATCCCTACAAGTCAATATTCGAGGGTGAAGCGAAGTCCGGCATCGCCGTTTTCTCCAAGTACCCGATAGAGGGGAGCCGCCTTATCCCTTACGAAAGCGAAACCAACCGCTCCTCGGTGCATAAGATAACCGTCAATGGGAAAACGGTAACGTTAATCAACAACCACTTCGAATCCTTCAAGCTGACTACGGAAGACCGCTCGAGTTATTCCGATTTCATAAAGTCAATGGATGTGGAACTGTTCAACGACCTGAAGGGGACAATCCGCCAGAAGCTTGGGGCTGCTTTCCGCGCCCGCGCACCTCAAGCCGAGAAAGTCGCCGAGGAAATACGGAATGCGGAGACGGACTACGTGGTTGTGTGCGGGGATTTCAACGATACGCCCATATCTTACACGCACCGGACTGTCCAAGGCGGTTTGCTCGACGCCTTCGCCGAATCTGGTTTCGGATTGGGGATTTCCTACAACGAAAATATGTTTTGGTTCCGCATCGACAATATATTGTGTTCGCCCAACATAAAGCCTTATAATTGCACGGTTGATAAGATAAAATATTCCGATCATTATCCCATTTGGGCATATTTGGAGTTGCAATAGCCGGGGCAAGTTTTCCATTTCTTTTTGCAACTTGTTGTTTATAAACGCTTTTATATAAATTAACTGGATAAAAGTTTTCCAAAAAGGTAAACCTTGTAAATACGCTCGTATCTTTGCAGTCGCAATTTGAAAGCCTAAATAAAGAGAAGGACACATGATTCAGACAGTAGTAAAAAGAGACGGGCGCATTGTCGGTTTCAACGAGGAAAAGATAGCTACGGCAATCAGGAAAGCCATGTTGCATACGTCAATCGGGGAGGACATGCAACTGATTCACCAGATAACGGACAGGATAGCATTCAAAGGCAATTCCCAAATGACGGTCGAGGATATCCAAGACGCCGTAGAATGGGAGCTGATGAACAGCAGCCGCAAAGACGTGGCACAGAAGTATATCGCTTACCGTAACCAGAGGAGCATTGCCCGAAAGGCTAAGACACGCGATATGTTCCTTGAAATAATCAACATCAAATCCAATGACATTACACGCGAGAATGCCAACATGAATGCCGATACGCCGGCTGGGATGATGATGAAGTTTGCCAGTGAAACCACAAAGCCTTTTGTCGATGATTATCTCCTGAGCGAAGAGGTCCGCCATTCGGTGGAAAACAATTATCTTCATATCCACGACAAAGATTATTATCCCACCAAGAGTCTTACGTGCGTACAGCATCCGCTGGATAAGATATTGACCGACGGCTTCTCTGCCGGTCACGGGGAATCACGTCCTGCCAAGCGGATTGAAACCGCAAGCATCCTTGGATGCATCTCGTTGGAAACGGCTCAGAACGAAATGCACGGCGGGCAGGCTATCCCGGCTTTTGATTTCTACTTGGCTCCTTACGTCCGCCGCAGCTTCATCGAAGAGGTGAAGACATTGGAGGACTTGACAGGCAAGGATTATTCTCATTTATACAATAAGGAAGTCGATGACTTCATTTCCCGCCCGCTGGAGGGATTACAGGACGACGAACGCATCCTGCAACATGCCATGAACCGCACGGTATGCAGGGTACACCAGTCGATGGAAGCGTTTATCCATAATATGAACACGATTCATTCCCGTGGAGGGAACCAGGTAGTGTTCAGTTCCATAAATTATGGGACTGACACGTCAGCCGAAGGTCGTTGCATCATCCGCGAGCTGTTGAAGTCCACATACCGTGGAGTAGGCAACGGCGAGACCGCCATATTCCCCATACAGATATGGAAGAAGAAGCGTGGTGTCAGCTATTTGCCGACAGACCGCAATTATGACCTTTACCAGCTGGCATGCAAAGTTACGGCACGCCGTTTTTTCCCTAATTTCCTCAATCTCGACGCGACTTTCAACTATCATGAGAAATGGAAAGCCAACGACCCCCTGCGTTATCAGTACGAGGTAGCTACGATGGGCTGCCGCACACGCGTTTTCGAGAACCGTTTCGGTCCGAAGACATCCATAGGACGGGGCAACGTTTCTTTTTCCACGATTAACATCGTGCGCCTCGCCATTGAATGTATGAAAGTCCAAAACAGAGAAGACCGCATCGCGCTCTTCTTCTCCAAACTCGACGCCATGCTGGAGATAACCGCCCGCCAATTGCACGAGCGGATGGAATTCCAGAAGACAGCATACGCGAAGCAGTTCCCGCTGCTGATGTCTTCCCTGTGGATTGGCTGCGAACAGCTGAAGCCCGACGATACCATAGCTCCGGTCATCAACCAAGGAACTTTGGGCATCGGCTTTATCGGCTTGGCTGAGTGCCTTGTCGCGCTCGTCGGGAAGCATCACGGGGAAGATACTGCAGCCCAGCAACTCGGTTTGAGGATTGTCGCTTATATGCGCGACCGTGCAAACCAATTTTCCGAGAAGTACCAGCACAACTACAGCATACTCGCGACTCCGGCTGAAGGTCTGGCAGGCAAATTCACACGTAAAGACAGGAAAGACTATGGAATCCTGCCGGGAATCACAGACCGCGAGTATTACACCAACTCGAATCACGTCCCGGTTTATTATAAATGCAGCGCGTTGCACAAGGCTGAGGTTGAAGCCCCATATCACGACCTTACGCGAGGCGGGCATATCTTCTACGTTGAACTCGACGGGGACGCGACACACAACCCGGAGGCAATCATGCAGGTTGTGGACATGATGGACCGTTTCAACATGGGGTACGGCTCGGTGAACCACAACCGGAACCGTTGCCTGGACTGCGGCTACGAGAATGCGGACGAGAATCTGGAGAGCTGCCCGAAGTGCGGGAGCAAGCATATCGACCGCCTGCAGCGCATCACCGGTTATCTTGTCGGGACGACCGACCGTTGGAACAAAGCCAAGCTCGCGGAGCTTAAAGACCGCGTGACTCACAATTGAACACACCCGTTTGCTACTCTTTCTGTTAGATATTATATACGACACGATGGTGGATGGTCCTGGATTCCGTACTGCGGTATATGCGGCGGGCTGCGGGCACCACTGCGTGGGATGCCACAATCCGCAGTCGTGGGACAGGCAGAACGGAAAACCCGTCGAGGTGCCTGAAGTGCTGGAGCGGATACTTGCCGACGACTTCGCCAACGTAACCTTTACCGGAGGCGACCCGATGTTCCAGCCCGAAGCCTTCGCCGAGCTTGCCTGCGGCATACGCAGGGAGTCGGGGAAGAACATTTGGTGCTACACGGGGTATTTGTTCGAGACGCTTCTGCAGATGCCGCCCCAACGCCGTTTGCTGGAGCATATAGATGTCTTGGTGGACGGTACCTTCATGCAAGATTTCCGCACGGAAGAACTCCCTTTCCGGGGCAGTACGAACCAAAGGCTCATAGACGTCCCTGCATCGCTCGGCAGCGGGGAAACTGTGCTTTGGGAATACGCCCCGTACCTCTGAAAGATTTTGGGAAAAGGCAAAAACGCCCTGCCGCGCCCCCGCATCGCTTGTGCGGAGTGTGCTTGCACCCTGGCACGGTGGTGCGGGAAGGCATCCGAGGTCTTGTTTGGTCAGCCGGAGTGGTGCGGCAAGACAACCGGGCATCCGTCCCGCTTGCATCACTCCGTATCTCGGGCAAATGTGAGCCATAAAGCAACACCTCTTTGAGCCTGACGGCAACGGGGCACTCTTTTCACTTACCTACCTTTGCAGCAGTACACAAAATGTTTTAACAGATAAAAAACAACCTATGGACAAGAAGACAATAGTTATGGTCGGTGCCGGGCAGGGCATTGGCAACCATGTGGCGAAGAAATTCGGTCAGGAAGGTTTCCGCGTGATATTGATGGCGCGCAACGGGCAGTCGCTGGAGAAGTACGGCGAAGAGTTTGAAGCCGGCGGGATTGAGACCCGCACTTACGCGGTAGATGCGGCAGACCCTGAATCCCTGCTCCAAGCCCTCAGGAAGGTAAAAGATGAATTTGGAACTCCGGACGTGCTTGTCTACAACGTAGGCATCACGTCGGCAGATGAGCCGGGGAAGACAGGAAGCGCGGAATTGATGCGGCATTACCAGGTGGACGTCGCAAGCGCATACGCCTGCGTCTGCGAAGTGGCGGATGAGGAGTTCGGCAAAAAGAACGGTGCCATAATCTTTACCGGTGGTGGGTTGGCGAAGTATCCTTTGGCACAATTCACCCCGCTGTCGCTCGACAAGTCGGCTCTGCGCACGCTTGCTTATATCCTGCATGATGAATTAGGACCAAAAGGCATCTTCGTGGGCACGGTGACGGTGTGCGGCTCGGTGGGTGCCGACCCGTGGTTCGCCCCGGAGAAGATAGCCGAAGCATATTGGCAGATGTACAACGGGCGCAATGCCTGCGAGATGTGTTACGAGTATCCGGAACTTGAAGGCAGTACCCTCTCCGCACAGGATTACTGGAAAAAAGTCTACGAGCTGTCCGGAGAGTATAAGCAAAAGTAGATGAGAGGGACGCAGGGGTTCGTTTTCTGGTTTGCAGATGCTTAATCCGGTGCCGTTATGTTGAGAGAATCGCAAGTATATAACTATTGGGATGTCGTGTACAGCTGCTTCGTACCCGACGAGTGGCTGGCTGAACACCGGTTCCCTGTCCACACGGTAATTTATGTCTATTCGGGCGAGCTGGTCATCGAAGACAATGGCCACAAGCTAAAAGTACATGCGGGCGACTATGTATTCATAAAGCGCGACCACCAGTTGAAGATGCTGAAGCATACCGTTGGAGGTGCTCCCTATAAAGCTATCAGCATACGTTTCGAGCGCAACTTCCTGCGGGACTTTTTTGCCCGCATGGACAAGGGAAAGTTACCTGCGGATGCCCGGCGGCTCCGGAAGGCGTCTGTCTTGCTGCCTGAAACGCCCGCGTTGCGCAGCCTTTTCCTCTCGCTCTTCCCGTACACGGACGCGAATGTCAAGCCGCAAGATGAAATCATACGCCTGAAGATGCAGGAGGCTCTCTATTGCCTGCTCGACACGGATGCCCGTCTTTATCCTACCCTGTTCGACTTCAACGAGCCTTGGAAAATAGACTTGCTGCAGTTCATGGAGGCGAACTACACGCAAGACATGACCTTGGAGGAGTTCGCGACCTATACCGGGAGGAGTCTTGCCACCTTCAAGCGCGACTTTGCCAAGGTGAGCGACCTTTCCCCAGAAAAATGGCTCATCCGGAAAAGGCTCGACAAGGCATACGAGATGCTACGCGACGGGAAGCACAAGCCATCCGACATATATTGCGAGGTGGGATTCAAGAACCGCTCCCATTTCTCCATAGCGTTCAAACGGCAGTTCGGGATACCCCCCGGGGATGTCTCGGTGAAAGTAATATGATTAAGGGAAGCACTGTCTGCAAGGATGGTGCATTCTTTTCATATTCCCCTACACATTGATTTGACCCTTTGGGCAACAACCCTATGAGCCTGCGGGCAACAGCCAGCTTTCCCGGGCACCCTACCTTTGTGGCATGGAAACAAATCAAAGTAACAAATCGGAAATATGAGAAGAAACATTGCATTCGCATTCCTCCTGATGTCTGCCTTTGTTTGGGCTTCATGTAGGGGAGAACAAAAACAGGATTTGCACAGCCCTTATCCCACGATGGTTGTCAAAAGGGATTCGCGCAGCTTGGATTCGCGTTATTCTGCCAGCATACGGGGCAGGCAGGATGTTGAAGTATATCCGCAGGTAAGCGGGACATTGCAACAGCTCCTTGTCTCGGAAGGGGAGCGGGTAAGCAAAGGACAGGTTATGTTCGTCATTGACCAAGTTCCTTACGAGGCAGCACTTAAAACGGCAGAAGCGGATTTGAAATCGGCAAAAGCGGCTCTTGCCACTGCACGGATAACATACGAGGGGCGGAAAATGCTCTTTGAACATCAGGTTATTTCCGACTTTGATATGCAAAAGACCGAAAACGAGCTAGCGGGTGCCGAGGCTGCAACGGAACAGGCGGAGGCACATCTGTTGAACGCACGCAACGATTTGTCTTATACCGTTATCCGCAGCCCGGTGAATGGAGTGGCTGGAACGCTCCCTTATCGGCAAGGCGCATTGGTTGATGCAAACATGGAGCAGCCGCTGACGGTTGTATCTGACAATTCGAGCATGTATGTTTATTTCTCGATGAATGAAAGCCGGCTGCTTGACCTGTTGCAAAGGTATGGTTCGTCGGAAAAAGCTATTCAGGAGATGCCGGACATCAGTCTCTACCTAAGCAACGGTACGCTTTATAAAGAAAAAGGCAGGATAGAAAGTATCAGTGGAGTGATAGACCGCTCTACGGGTTCTGTCAGCTTGCGCGCTGTATTCCCGAATCCTGACAGATTGCTGCACAGCGGGGCTTCGGGGAATATTTCCATACCCACACGCTACGACAGCTGCATCGTTATCCCGCAAGAGGCTACTTTCCGCATCCAAGAGAAAGTATTGGTCTATAAAGTGGAGGACGGCAGAGCTGTAAGTTCTGTCATCCAAGTGTCGCCAATAGACAATGGGCATGAATATATTGTCACGGGAGGATTGGAAGAAGGAACTGAAATCGTTTCGGGCAGTGTCGGGCTGTTGAGGGAAGGAGCGATAGTAAAAGAAAACAGAAACAAACCGGAGGCATGACCATGAAAGGGAATATCTTCATCAAACGCCCGGCAATGGCAGTTTCCGTAACCGTGATGCTGTTGATTGTCGGAATCGTCTCGCTTGTCAGCCTGCCGGTAGAACAATATCCCGATATTGCCCCTCCCACGGTGCAAGTATCAGCTACTTATACGGGAGCCAGCGCGGATGCTGTGCAAAAAAGTGTGGTGATTCCGTTGGAGGAGAGCATCAACGGAGTAGAGAATATGCTGTATATGACTTCTTCCGCAAGTAACCAGGGGCAGGCTACTATAACTGTATATTTCAGGCAAGGTACAAATCCGGATATGGCAGCGGTGAATGTGCAAAACCGTGTATCAAAAGCGCAAGGATTGCTGCCTTCCGAAGTAACCCGCATAGGTGTAACAACCCAAAAGCAGCAGAACAGCCTGCTCTACATACCCATACTTTATAGTCCTGACGGGCGCTATGACAAGCAGTTCCTCGACAATTATATGGACATAAATATAGTCCCGCGCTTAAAACGAATCAGCGGGGTTGCTGATATTTTGTTCTTCGGCAATGTGTATAGCCTTCGTATCTGGCTGAAACCGGATGTGATGGCACAATATGGTCTTGTCCCTTCAGACATTACAGACGTATTGGATGAACAAAATATCGAGTCTCCTACCGGGTCTTTCGGGGAGAACTCAGGCAATACTTTCCAGTACACGATGAATTACAAAGGGCGGTTAAGTGATGTCGGGGAGTTTGAGAATATGGTTATCCGTTCATTACCCGATGGGAATGTACTCCGGGTGGGCGATGTGGCTGTCGTGGAATTAGGTTGGCAGGCCTACACTTACGAGAGCGTCATGAACGGGTTGCCCTCATGCCCTATACGCCTGTTTCAAGTGGCAGGAGCAAACGCTACGGAGGTGAACAATGAAATCTCAGCCACGCTGGATGAAATAAGCAAGGACTTGCCGGAAGGCATGAAGATTGCAACCATCCTAAACTCAAACGAGTTCCTTTTTGCTTCCATACATGAAGTGGTATTGACCTTGGTTATTGCAATTATATTGGTTGTGCTGGTTGTCTATTTCTTCTTGCATGATTTCAGAAGCACGCTTATACCGTCCCTGTCTATCATCGTGTCATTAGTAGGCACATTTGCTTGCCTTGCCGTTGCAGGGTTCAGCGTGAACCTGCTGACTATGTTTGCATTGGTGCTCGCCATTGGCACGGTAGTCGATGATGCCATTGTCGTGGTCGAGGCGGTACACGCCAAGTTTGATGCAGGTTATAGTTCTCCATACCTTGCGACCCGTGATGGCATGAGAGATGTGAGTATGGCTATCATGACTTGCTCTTTAGTTTTTATGGCAGTGTTTGTGCCGGTCACGTTTATGGGCGGGACTTCCGGAACGTTCTATACACAGTTCGGGGTAACTATGGCAGCTGCGGTAGGTTTGTCGTGCATGAACTCGCTGACCCTTTGTCCGGCATTGTGTGCCTTATGGCTCCGCCCGGCTGACGGGAAACGAAACAAAAAGGGCATCAATGCCTACATACGCGTAGCTTATAATGAATCATTCAACAGAATGATGGCCAAATATAAACGCGGAATCATGTTCTTCTTCCGGCGGTGTTGGTTGGCTTGGGCTGCTTTGGGAATAGGCATAGTATCATTTGCCATTCTTGCATCTACAACCAAAACAGGCTTTGTTCCGCAGGAAGACATGGGTATGCTATACCTGAATATCACTGCCTCACCCGGCAATACTCTGGCACAAACCCGCAAGGCAGCCGAGAAGGTTGATTCTGTTCTTTCAGCCACGCCGGAGGTTGAGTATTTCGGGCGAGTCATCGGGAATGGCATCTTGGCAGGTCAGGGCGTATCCTACGGTTCGGCGTTTGTTCGCCTGTACCATTGGGATCATAGGAAAGGGAAAGAGCACTCCGCTTCGGAAGTGGTTGCACGGTTGAACAGGGCTTTTGCAGAAATCAAAGATGCACAAGTATTCTGCTTCCAGCAAGCTATGATACCAGGATATGGCACGGGCAACACCATAGAGCTTAACATACAAGATTTGGCAGGGGGAGAATTGATGGACTTGTTCGACGTGACAAACAATTTCCTTGCTGAATTGAACAAGCGGAAGGAAGTAGCAATGGCTTATACGGCATTCAACATGAATTTCCCGCAATACAGGGTAGACGTGGACGCTGCCAAGTGCAAGCGGGCGGGAATATCACCTGCGGACGTGTTAAGTACGTTGGGCGGATATTGCGGCGGGACTTACGCATCCGATTTCAACAGGTTCTCCAAGATATACAGGGTGATGGTACAGGCAGCCCCGGAATACAGGCTCGACGAACATTCCCTCGACAATATGTTTGTAAGGGTAAACGGCGAAATGGCTCCTGTCAGCCAGTTCGTGACGTTGGAGAGGATGCAAGGAGCGGAAATCATAAACCGCTTCAACATGTTCAGCAGCATTTCTGCAAATGTCAATGTTGCCGGAGGGTACTCCTCGGGGCAAGTACAACGTGCCATAGCCGAAGTTGCGGAGCAGATGCTGCCCTCCGGTTATGGATATGAATATGGAGGTATGGCGCGGGAAGAAGCCGGAAGCTCCAACAGCACATTCCTTGTTTACCTGTTTTGCGTTGTGTTCATCTATTTGATATTAGTGTGCCTCTACGAGAGTTTTCTTGTCCCGTTTGCCGTAATACTATCAGTGCCCTGCGGATTAGCAGGCAGCTTCATGTTTGCCCGGCTGTTCGGCTTGGAAAACAATATCTACCTGCAGACAGGCGTAATCATGCTCATCGGCTTACTGGCAAAGACAGCCATACTTATTACCGAATATGCCGTAGAACGGCGTCGCAGGGGGATGGGGATAGTCGAGTCCGCCTACTCTGCTGCCGTGGCACGCTTCCGTCCAATCATGATGACAGTTTTGGCAATGGTATTCGGTATGCTTCCGCTGGTGTTCGCGTCGGGAGCAGGTTCCAACGGCAACAACACGTTGGGCACTGGCGTAGTTGGGGGTATGCTCGTGGGTACGCTGGCATTGCTGTTCATCGTACCATCAATGTTTATCGTATTCGAATATTTGCAGGAAAAATTCAGTGCCGGACGGCATGAAGATTAACAGCAGACCCGCTGCCGCACATCTTCAACGGCAACGGGTCTGTAGTAGAAATTCCCGGGAGTAGGCATCATTGGGCTGTCACTTCAAGAATGCGGCTCTGCAACGGGAAACTTGAGAATGCGTAGATACCTACTTTCATCAGGTAGTCGCCGGAAAAGACTTGCCCGTCTTGCTGGAATCCCTGCCGGCTTCCAGGCATGGTGTTGATTTCTTTTACTTCGTACATCTTGTCCGGGTCGAGACCTTGCAGGCGCAGTGCGAAAGTTTTCTCCATGAAACGGGGATGTATGTCGTATGCATAGACAAGGGCTTTGTCCTTGTCGGGCGATACGTTCATTACTGCCGTGTGGTTCGACTCGTAAGGAGACACAAGGCGGTAAAAATCTCCGTCGAGGATGAGCTTCTTAAGGCGGTTGTAGTTAGCTACGGCGTTCTGGCAGAAAGAAAGTTCATCTTCGTTAAGTTCAGAGAGACCTATGTCGAAGCCGAATTTGCACATCATGGCTACATCTACGCGGAATTTGATGCTCGCAGACTTGTTCCAACTTGTAACGTGGGCGCACATCGCCTTCATAGGGAAGAATTGGGAGAATCCCCACTGTATGAAGAGGCGTTCTACGGGGTCGGTATTGTCGCTGCACCAGAATTCGGTGAAATACTTCAGCGCCTCGTAGTCGCAGCGTGCCCCACCTCCCGAACAGAGCATCATCGGCAAGTCCGGGTATTTCTCTTTTACCCTCTTGAACACATTGTACACGCCGCGAACGTGATTAACATACAAATGGCTCTGCTTTTCCTTCAGGTAGGGGGAATATATATTCGTGATAGGGCTGTTGCAATCCCATTTGAAGAACGCCAGCTCCGGATTCTCGGTCATTAGGTTGTCGATGACGCCAAATACATAGTCCTGCACATCTGGATTGCTCAAGTCGAGCACCAGTTGGTTGCGGTAATAGTAAGTTTCCCTGTTGGGGAGTTTTATTACCCAGTCCGGATGCTTCTCAAACAACTCGCTCTTCGGGTTTACCATCTCCGGCTCCACCCAGATGCCGAACTTCACGCCAGCTTCCTTCGCCAGCTTCACAAGACCGGGCACGCCGTTGGGAAGTTTTGCCGTCATAGCGTCCCAATCGCCCAAGCCGGCGCGGTCGTCGTTTCGCGGATACTTGTTTCCGAACCAGCCGTCGTCGAGCAGGAACAAATCAACGCCAAGGTCTTTCGCCTCCTTCATAAGTCCTCCCAAAATTTCCTCATCAAAGTTGAAAGCGGTGTTCTCCCAATTGTTCAGGAGGGTCATGCGGTCGCCCTGCCCGTCTTTCAGTTGGTACTTGAGCGCCCAAGAGTGGAAATTGCGGCTCGCTTGACCTATCCCCTCGTCACTGCGGGTGAAGATAAATTCCGGAGTAGTGAAAACTTCGCCCGGCTGAAGCTCATAGGTCGAGGCAAAGGGGTTGATGCCCGCGAGCACACGCAGATTGCGCAAGTTGTCCACCTCGAAGGTAAAGCGGAAGTTCCCGGTCCATCCGATAGTACCCATCACGACCTCTCCCTGCTGCTCCTCCGCCGGTCTGCCAAAGCCAAGCTGGAAGAACGGGTACGCATGCATTGCGGCGCGTGAGCCAAGCTTCGTATCCACCATCTTTTTGCCGTATTGGAGCTGCTGGTGGCTCATTTGCATTTCCTGCGCCCAATCTCCACTGTACTCGGTGAGGTAGTAGCTCGGCCGCTCGAAGTATATGATGGCGGAAGCATACCGCACCAGCTGCACGGGAGATTTTTCAGAATGGGAAATCTCGCTCCACGACTTTATTATGTTCTCGCGGGAATAAGCCACGTAGTGTAGCTTCACTTCAAGGGGGTAGTAGCTGTCGCGGAGGGTAATGATTGTCTCTGTAGCGTTCCCGTCAATGTTGTTTGTTTCTGAAGACACATACTTCAGTTCCGTGCTCATGTTGCCATCGGCATGTGTTACCTGTAGCGCAGGCTCGAAGGTGTCTTCCATACCTGCCGTCATGTACGCTTCCCATCCGCGGGCGGCAGCACTGGCATCCGAACCCCTCCTCGTGTAAGGGGAGAAGTGTGTAAAGTCGTCTTCATGCAACAACTTTGGTCCCAAATACACTTGATAGAGCCGCCCGTTGGGTGCTGTGCGGAACAGCAGGTCTGTTGCATCGGTTGAGATACGGACGAAGTCCGTGCCAGACTCGGCGGCACTTGCTGTGATTGCCGCTAAGACAACCAGCAGTAAAGAAAAGATACGTTTCATGGTAGTAAATGATTTTTTGAATGTGCGGGACAAAGATATGGAAAATGCCCGGAACGCCATGAACACCTGCGGTATGGTTGTGTAATATCTATCACAGATTCGGGAGTATTGAAAAAAGCCTCCGATAGTTCCGGCACAGTTCCGCTGGTGTTTTCGGATGCCTCCGATTGTACCGGCGCAGTTCCGCTGGTGTTTTCGGATGCCTCCGATAGTTCCGGCACAGTTCCGCTGG
>CAYZTO010000019.1:13088-25993 GCA_964481365.1 uncultured Parabacteroides sp.
TTTGCCGGAACCCCGCCAGACCTTATCAACCCTTTTGCAGCCACATTTTCCGCTCCTCCGGGGGATAATGTTCTATCGCATACCTCAATGCCGTGCGCGGAAGGTTCAACCTATGGGTTTGGAGGAACTCCGTGAGCACGGAACGGTTGCGCTTGCCCACTTCGCGGAGCATCCAGCCAATAGCTTTATGTATAAGGTCGTGCCGGTGGGACATCAGGCGTTCCGCCAGAGCCAAAGTGTCGCCAAAATCGTTGTTGCGGATGAAAGCGAGTGTCGAGACGAGGGCTATGCGCTGCTCCCACAAGTTCCCTCCGTCCGCCAAGGCGTAAAGTATGTTGCGCGGCTTGTCGAGCAGGTATGTCCCTACTATATGCGGGCAGGTCAAATCCACCAAATCCCAGTTGTTACAACTATGCGTGTGCTCCAGATAAAACCGGAAGACCTCCGTGCGCTCTTCGGGCGTTGTCTTTTTCTTCTGAACACGCAAAGAGAGTATGAGCAAGGCGCACAGCCGCGCCTCGTGCCACGGGCTTTGCAACAGCACGTGTAGCTCGGGAAAAGAAGTGCCGGCATGGGCTTTTGCCACATCCCGCACAAGCGGGACGGGTATGCCGAGGAAGTAGTCGCCTTCCCCATATTCACCGGGGGATGTCTTGAAGAAGCGTTTCAGGTGCTCCGCTTTCTCGGGAGAAGCGACGGAACGCAAGCACGAAAGTACAGAAGCTGCCGTCATGCGTGCAAGACACGTGTTATGGGGCGGTCGTGCTCAAGGAAACCTATCACGTTGTCACTGACGGCCTTCGCCATCTCCACGCGAGTTTCCAACGTCTGTGTCCCGATGTGCGGTGAAAGGACTACGTTGTCCAGCTCCAGAAGTCCGGGCAAGGGATAGTCCCCGAATTC
Source organism: uncultured Parabacteroides sp. (assembly GCA_964481365.1). GTDB lineage: Bacteria > Bacteroidota > Bacteroidia > Bacteroidales > Tannerellaceae > Parabacteroides. The sequence goes on from CAYZTO010000019.1 coordinate 13,992, forward strand.
AAAAACATCCAATCCGGCACCCCGTATGGTTCCTGCTTTGAGTGCCGAGACGAGTGCGTGTTCGTCCACGAGCGCCCCACGTGCCGTATTAATCAAAATGGAAGAGGACTTCATGCTCTGCAATTCTTCCGAGCCTATGGTGTGGTAGGTCTCCGGCGTCAGAGGTGCGTTCAGCGATACGAAATCAGCCCTGCGGAGAAGTTCTTCTTTCGAGACGTACTCAGCCCTGAGCTTCGTCTCTTCATCTATATACAGCCTGTGCCTGTTGTGGTAGATAATATCCATCCCGCAAGCTGTGGCACGCTTGGCGAGTGCCTTCCCGATTCTCCCCATTCCTATGATGCCGAGAGTTTTGCCGCTGACGGGCATCCCTAGGTTTTCCAAGACCCCGACTTTCATCCCCCGTCCCAGCGCACGTAGTTTGCGGTCGCATTCCGAGATGCGGCGGGCGGTATCGAGGATCAAACCAAGGGCAAGGTTGGCGGTCGGGGCTGTAACCGGTGCCGGGGTATTGGTAATGGTAATCCCCTTGCCGAGCGCGTATGCCACGTCTATGTTGTTGTAGCCGGCGGCGTAGTTCGAGATTAGTTTCAGATTCGTGGCGCGGTCTATCAGTTCTTGGTTTACTGGGAAATCGAACATCGAACACAACACGTCGTAGTCCGGAATCATCTCCAAGACTTCACCATAGCTGAAATCGCGCCCCTCCGGGAACGTCACGTCATACTTTTCCTCCAACTCCGCGAACCCTTCGCGGAACATGTCGTAAGTAACTAATATCTTGTACATTTCTGTTAGTAATATGAATGTCGTTTTATAGGAGATATGCCCCGCCGGTAACGGGGCAACCGTACGGCACGTATAATCCCGGCTCTAAACGCCTTTTAACTACATGCCATCGCAAAGATGAGCCAAATGATTTATATTTGCAAGCATTTAAAAAGGCATTGGAATATGTTGAAGCAACAATTACAGCAGAAGTTACAGCAGAAACTCTCCCCGCAGCAGCTGCAGCTCATCCGTTTGCTCGAACTTCCTGCCATAGAGCTGGAAGAAAAGGTCAAGCAGGAACTGGAAGAGAATCCGGCGCTGGAAGAAGGGAAAGAGTCTGACGATGATTCTGCCCCGGAGGATGTGCCGGACGATTCCGCTCCCGATGGCGAAGATGAAGACCTCTCGCTGGGCGATTACCTCACGGAAGACGACATCCCGGAATACAAGCTGCGTGAGCTCCGCGAACGTGCCGAGAAAAAGGAGGATATCCCGTTTGCCGTTGGCGAGTCCCTCAACGAACATTTGCTGGAACAACTGGGCCTCCGCAACCTTCCGGAAAAAGAAGTGAAGATAGCAGAATATATTATCGGTAACATAGACGACGACGGGTACCTGCGCCGTGACTTTTCTTCCATTGCCGACGACCTGGTGTTCCAGGCAGGGCTTGAGGTCGAAGACAAGGAAATCGAGGCAGTGCTGGATGTAATCCACGATTTGGACCCCCCGGGAATTGCAGCCCGGAATCTGCAAGAGTGCCTCCTGCTACAGCTCCGGAAGCGCGGACAGACGGCTACCACGGCTCTGGCGGTGCGCATCATAAAGGATTATTTCGATGAGTTTACCAAAAAGCATTACGACAAGATATTGAAAGGGCTTGGCATAGATGAAGCGGAGCTGAAGAGGGCTGTCCGCGAAATCACGCTACTTAACCCGAAGCCCGGCAATGGCTGGGGTGGAAGGTTGGATGATGTGATGACGCAGGTTATCCCCGATTTCATAGTTGATGCGAACAACGGGGAACTCACGCTCTCCATGAACAACCGTGGCGTGCCTGATTTGCGCGTCAGCAGGGAGTATTCAGAGATGTTCCAAGATTACGCGGGAAACAAGGCGAACCAAACCAGCGAACGGAGGGAGGCTGTCCAGTTCGTGAAGCAGAAACTCGATGCCGCGCAATGGTTCATAGAAGCTGTGAAGCAACGGCAGGAAACCTTGTTCCGGACTATGGAAGCCATAATGTACCTGCAACGTGACTTTTTCCTGACTGGCGACGAGTCTGCGCTCCGCCCCATGATACTGAAAGATGTTGCCGAACGTGCCGGATATGATATCTCTACCATTTCGAGGGTCAGCAACAGCAAATACGTGCAAACCAATTACGGAGTTTATCCCTTGAAATATTTTTTCTCTGAATCCATGCAAACCGACACGGGTGAAGAAATATCTACACGGGAAGTAAAGAAGATTATGAGGGAGCACATAGATTCGGAGGACAAGCGCAAGCCCCTTACCGACGAAGAATTGTCTTCCATACTCAAGGGGAAAGGCTATCTCATAGCCCGCAGGACAGTGGCAAAGTACCGCGAACAGCTTGGAATCCCCGTCGCAAGATTAAGAAAGGAAATTTGACCTATGAAAAGATTCGCAACAATCATATCAGGCATGTTCCATCCATTGTTGATGGCAACCTACGGAATAATCCTCGCCCTCACGTTCACGTATCTCAGTATGTTTCCTACGGAGGTTAAAGTATGGCTTGCCAGCGGAGTATTCCTGATGACGGCATGCGTTCCCGCAGCCTTTATCCTGCTCATGTTGAAAATAGGGACCGCAGGAGATGCCGACCTCACTAACAGGGAAGAGCGGGTACTCCCGTACTTTGTGTTTATGTGCGCTTTACTTGCTACGGCATTCTTCCTATACCGTATGATAATGCCTGTCTGGCTTGTGTCGCAGATGATGGGGGCAAGTGTGGCATTGTTTGTGGCATTGCTGGTTAATTTCAAGTGGAAGATTAGTGCCCACGCAATAGGAATAGGAGGTTTGACGGGCGGTATCATGGGTGTGGCTCAGTCTCTGATGTTTAACCCTTCCCTGGGGCTTATCATCATAATCCTTATAGCCGGATGCATAGGGTCGTCGAGGTTAATCCTGCAAAAGCACACCCCGATGCAGGTCTATGCCGGTTTCCTTTTGGGATTTATCTGTATTTTTGCATCCTCGAAGATTAACATCATCTATTTATTCATATAATAATACTGATATTATGTATTTTCCTACAGATTTGAAATACACGAGAGACCATGAGTGGATTCGTGTGGACGGCGACGTTGCATACGTCGGCATTACCGATTACGCGCAAAGCGAATTAGGCGAAATCGTTTTTGTGGACATCACATCCCAAGGTGAAAACATCGCGAAAGAAGAGTCGTTCGGCACCATTGAAGCCGTAAAGACAGTTTCCGACCTGTTCATGCCTGTCGGCGGGGAAGTTTTGGAAGTGAACGCTGAGCTGGAAGATGCTCCCCAGCTGGTTAATGAAGACCCATACGGGAAGGGCTGGCTCATCAAGATTTCCATGAACGATGCCGCAGAGTTGGACGAGCTCCTCGCATCAGAAGAATACCAGAAACTTATAAACCATTAACACAGTGCGCCGGGTTATGTGCCGGACGGGGCGGATAGCCCTTTCCGCGGGTTGCCCGGCGCAGGTTCAAATAGAACTACGACATGACTCCTATTGTAAGTATTATCATGGGCAGCACATCAGACCTGCCCGTAATGGAAAAAGCGGCAAAATTCCTCGACGAGATGGAGATTCCTTTCGAAATGCACGCTCTTTCCGCCCACCGCACCCCCCAGGAAGTTGAATCTTTTGCCAAAGGAGCAAAAGGACGGGGTATCAAAGTCATCATAGCGGCTGCCGGCATGGCGGCGCACCTGTGCGGGGTTATCGCTTCAATGACGACACTCCCCGTAATCGGTGTCCCTATCAATTCTTCGCTCGGCGGGATGGACGCGCTCCTTGCCATAGTGCAGATGCCTCCGGGAATACCCGTTGCGACGGTCGGCATAAACGCTTCGCTCAACGCAGCCATCCTTGCCGTCCAAATCCTGGCAAACGGGGACGAAGAACTTCAGGTGAAGCTTGCCGGTTACAAGGAAAACCTCAAAAAGAAAATCGTGAAGGCCAACGAGGACCTGGCAGGGGTTTCGTTTAAATTCAAGACGAATTGATGGGATACAAACGCCGCCTGTCATCAGTTGCCAACATAGGGAATACGCCCCTCGGGGGCAGTTTCCCTATCCGCGTGCAGTCGATGGCGAATGTTTCCACGATGGATACCGATGCCGCCGTGGAGCAGGCAATCCGCATGATTGACGCAGGGGCGGAATACGTCCGTTTTACAGCCCAAGGCGAGCGCGAAGCACGCAACTTGGGTGTCATCCGGAGCATTTTGAATGAAAAAGGGTACCGCACGCCACTGGTTGCCGATATCCACTTCAACCCCAAGGCTGCCGACGTGGCGGCCTGTTTTGTCGAGAAGGTACGCATCAATCCCGGCAACTATGTCGATAAGGTAAAAACGTTCAGCCACTTGGAATATACCGGTGAGGAATACGCAGCCGAGCTGGAGAAAATCCGCGCCCGCCTTGTCCCGTTCCTCCGAATCTGCCGCGAACACGGCACGGCAGTGCGTCTCGGCGTAAACCACGGCTCGCTGTCCGACCGTATCATGAGCCGCTACGGAGACACGCCCGAAGGCCTTGTCGAATCGTGTATGGAGTTCCTCCGAATCTGCCGCGATGAAGAATTCAATGATGTTGTAATCTCCATAAAGGCTTCGAACACCGGCGTGATGGTCCGTGCCGTCCGCCTGCTTGTCCGGACGATGGACGCAGAAGATATGCACTATCCGCTGCATCTCGGCGTGACCGAAGCTGGGGAAGGCGAAGACGGGCGCATAAAAAGTGCAGTAGGGATAGGGACGCTCCTGGCTGAAGGGATAGGCGATACCATCCGCGTGTCGCTCAGCGAAGCCCCCGAAGCGGAAATCCCCGTGGCGCGGAAGCTCGTGGCTTATTTCTCGTCTTGGGAAAAGGCGGCGAAGGACGGAGCCGGTTATCCGGGCACAGAAAACGGCATGCTGCCCCCAGGAGGCATGGCATACACAGTTTCGGGCACACCCCTCTTCGGGTTCCCCCCTGTACTTTTCCTGTCGGAAGACAGGAAGTCTGCCACAGCCGTTTCCCCGGAAGGGAAAACCGAAGGGACGTACCCCTATTTCCGCTTGTCGGAGATGGAAGAATGCCTCGCGGCGGATGGCGGCGTGAAACTTTTGGAACTTGGATGCAAGGACTTGGATGCCGCCACGTTGGAAAAGCTCCGTGGAGCCGTGTCGCTTGCCCTCGTCATCACCACAGAACGCATCGACGGGCTGTATGAACAACGCGCTGCTTTCCGCAGGCTCGCGGAAGCCGGGGTGCATCTGCCCGTCATAATCCGCAGGGATTACGATGACACGGTGGTGGAGGACGTCCGCTTGAAAGCATCCGTGGACATGGGCGCGCTGCTCATCGACGGGTTTGGCAACGGGCTGATGCTTTCCGCGCCGAACATCCCCGAAGCGGAAACGCGCCGTACAGCCTTCGGGATATTGCAGGCGACACGTGCGCGAATCAGCAAGACCGAGTATATCTCCTGCCCCAGCTGCGGGCGGACGCTTTACGACCTGCAGGCGACCATCGTGAGGGTGAAAGCGGCAACGTCGCACCTAACGGGCTTGAAAATCGGCATAATGGGGTGCATCGTCAATGGTCCGGGCGAGATGGCGGATGCCGACTACGGTTATGTTGGTGCGGGCGTGGGGTGCATCAGCCTTTACAAAGGGAAAGAATGCGTGCTGCGCAACATCCCCGAGGCGGAAGCGGTCGAAAAACTCGTCGCGCTAATCAAAGAGAACGGCGACTGGAGGGAGAAAGGCGCAAAGACGCAGTGAACTGCCTCAAATTCTTCTAAAAAAACAGCATACTACATATAGCAATAGATTAAATTTGCATGGAAATAAAGATAATCAACAAGTCGCGGCATCCGCTGCCTGCCTACCAGACCCCGCTCTCTGCCGGTATGGACATCCGGGCAAACCTTCCGGAGCCGCTCACCCTCCGGCCGATGGAGCGGAGGCTTATCCCGACCGGACTCTACATCGCGTTGCCCGAGGGATACGAGGCGCAGCTCAGACCACGTAGCGGATTGGCGTTGAAACACGGCATCACACTCCTGAACACGCCCGGCACCATAGATGCCGACTACCGTGGCGAAATCGGGGTAATCCTCGCCAACCTCTCCGGGGAACCGTTTGTGGTGAATGACGGGGAGCGCATCTGCCAAATGGTCATCGCACGCCACGAGCGCGCCCGGTGGATACCGGTGGAAGTGCTCGACGACACGGAGCGGGGGTGCGGCGGCTTCGGGCACACGGGAAAAGGTTAGCTGAGGGGGTACGGCGGGTTGGAAGAGCGCAAATAAGACCTTCCGCCATTCGTCAGCCAAGCGGAAAAGCAGATTTTAGGTATAAAAACAAAGTGATTCAATATATGTTCAGACTTTACAGATATGTCGCTATTCTCATCGGCATCGTCGTTGCCTTTCCGGCGGCTGCCGGGGAAACGCTTTCACCCGCATTGCAGCGGAAATTCGATTATTTCTATTATGAAGGGCTCAAACTGAAGCAGCAAGGGAAAGCCGACGCGGCGTTCGACGCCTTCAACTACTGCTTCGCGCTCGATTCTACGGCTGCGCCGGTGCTCTATGAGCTTTCTTCGTTTTACGTCAGGATGGAAAGACCCGAAAAGGCAGTCGAGCTTCTTCGCCGTGCGGTGCAGTACGACCCGGAGAACTTCGTTTACCAGCTCGCATTTGCGAATGTCTCCGGCAGGCTCGGAATGTACACCGAAGCATCGGAGCAGCTGGACAGGCTTGCGAAAAAACACCCCGACAAGCCTGAGCTTTTCTTCTACCTTGCCGAGTCGAGGACGGAAGAGGGGGAGCTGGGGCTTGCAATCGAGGCTTACGATGCCCTGGAGAACATAATGGGAATGAACGAGTCCGTTTCTATCCAGAAGTACAGGCTCTACACAGAGCTTGGGGAAGATGGAAATGCGTTTGACGAAATCCGCAAGCTGGCGGACAAGTATCCTTCCGAGTCGCGCTACCGCCTCCTGATAGGCGACCTCCATTTGGAAAAGAAGGAGTACGACGAGGCACTGGAATCATACCGGGAAGCCCATAAGATAAACCCGTCCGACCCTCGCTACATCGTCTGCATGGCAAATTACTACGACGCGGTAGGCGACAAGGCTTCTGCCGAAACGGAGATACGCAGCGCGCTGGTGAACGCGGAGCTTGACGTGGACACGAAGGTGGGCATCCTCTCGCGCTACATCCTCCGCCTGCAGCAGAGCCGGCAAGGATTGGAAAGCGCGAACGCGCTCTTCGACACGCTCATCACCCAGCACCCTGAAGATGTCGAGCTGAAGCTGATGTACGGCAGCCTGCTGCTGATGCAAGAGAAAAAAGACGAGGCGAAGTTCCAATTCGAACTGGCAACGGAAGTGGACCCCGCGAATATGGGGGCATGGCAGTCGCTTTTGCAGCTTGCCATCCGCAATGAAGACATCGGCGGGATGGTGCGCATTTGCGAACGTTGCACGGAGCTATTCCCCACTACTCCCGAGTTCTTTTTCTATCTCGGCATAGGTTACTTCCAACAGGAAAAGTACGAACAGGCTCTGGAGACGTACCAAAAGGGGCTGGAAGTAATCCCGAAAGAGAACGTGAGCATGATATCGGACTTCTATGGGCAAATCGGCGACATATATTACCAGATGTCGAACCTCCCGGAGGCTTACAAGGCTTACGATGAGGCGCTCAAGTACAATGCCGACAACGTGGTCGTCCTGAACAACTACAGCTACTTCCTGAGTTTGGAGAAAAGAGACCTCGATATAGCCGAACGCATGATAGCAAGGTGCATCCAGCTTGTGCCGGACAACGCCACCTACCTCGACACGTATGCGTGGGTCTTCTTTATGAAGGGCAACTATGTGCTGGCGAAGATTTATATCGAGAACGCGCTCTCGAAGGATACTACAAACAGTGCCGACCTTGTGGACCACTACGGCGACATACTCTTCATGAGCGGCGATAAGGAGAAAGCGGTGGAGCAGTGGAAGAAAGCCTTGGAATTCGGGAAGGACACGAAGGTGCTGCGTGAAAAAATAGAGAAAGGGGAATACATTGAAGACGAGGATGCGATACACAATGAGGCTTTCTAAACTGGCTCTGCTTTTCGTGGCGTTGCTGGCGATGCTTGCCGGCTGCAAGTCGTCGCGCGTGGCGGTTACGGGTGAGAAGGAAGAGGTGGCTGAGAGGAAAGCGTTGCTGCAATCGGTTCAGGAAGGCGTGCTGGATTTCCACACGCTGTCGGCAAGGCTCAATGTGGAGTTGAGGCAGAATAACGGGAAAACCCTCGACTCCCGTGTGGAACTGAAGATGGTGCGCGACAGCATTATACAGCTTTCCATACAGCCGCTGCTTGGCATCGAGGTGTTCCGCGTGGAGCTTACTACCGATACGGTGCGCTTCATCGACCGAATGGGGAAACGCTACGTGGAGGAGCGGTACAGCGGCTTGCTTGAGAAGGCTTCATACGATTTCAATTTCTATAACTTGCAGGCTTTGTTCATCAACCGTGTTTTCCTGCCGGGGATGTCGGACTTGACACCGGAGCTGTACGGTCGCTTCCGTATGAGCGAGGGAACGGGATACACCGATTTCAAGGCGACTGACAGCCGCAACTTGGCTTACACGTTCCATATCGACCGGGAGGAGAAGCTCGCCTCAACGGAAATAAGCGATGACGAGGGGCGGTTCCTCCTCACGTGGGCTTACGACAACTTCCAAGCGTTCGGGCAGCAAATATTCCCGATGAAAATGAAGGTGGACATAGTGGTGAAGGGGAAATCGATGGGTGGTCTGGATTTGAACTATTCGCGGATACAGCTCAACAAAGAACTCAGGTTCAGCTCCTCTTCTCTGATGAAGTACAGGAGGGTGACAATGGATGAAATCTTGAAGATGCTCAATAAATAGAGGTAGGAAAACATAAACCGGGAATCGGCGCGCATGGCAGGGATAATAGGGAAAACGGTATCAGATGAACGGATGGTTGTCCGGAAAGCAGGGGCGGGGAGGTTCATGCCGCGACTGCTGGCGTTGGTTTTTGCCGTGCTGTTTTCCTGTCCGATAAATGTCGCCGCCCAACAATCCGATGCCGTCCGCCAACTGGAGAAGGAGCGCAAGGCGGCGTTGGAGGAAATAGAACTCACCAACCAGTTGCTCAGTGCGGCTGATTCTTCTGCGAAAAGCTCGCTGAACCGCCTAAACCTTCTTTCGCAACAAATAGAATCTCGGAAGAAGGTCATCAGCATACTTACTCAGGAAACTGCTGAAATCGACCGCCGGATGTCGGAGATGCAACAGGAAATCGACGGTTTGCAGAAAGAACTGGACGAAAAGAAATCGAACTACGAAAAGTCGGTTCAGGGGTTATACCAAAGGAAAGGGTCTCTGGACAAGTTGCTGTTTATCCTCTCTGCCGGGGATTTTGCCCAATCGCTTCGGCGGATGCGTTACCTGAAAGAATACGCTGCCTGGCAACGGATGCAGGCGGCAAGTATTGTGGATAAACAGAAGGAAATTTCGCTGAAAAAGGGGGAACTGGAAAAGACCCGGGCTGAGAAACAGGCTCTCCTTGCCAAGCGCGAGGAGGAAAACCGCCTTCTCATGTCGGAGGAAGCAAATCAGCAAAAGGAAATAGACCAGCTCAATAAGAAACGCAGGACTCTGCAAGCACAACTCCGCCAAAAACAACAACAGGCGGAAGCCCTGAACCGTCAAATCGAAAAATTGATTGCCGAAGAGATAGCGCGTGCCGAAGCTGCCGAGCGCGAGCGGCGTAAACAAGAAGAAGTGAAAAAGAAATCGGAATCGGAAGAGCGTGTGGCTGAAAGCAAAGGAGGTTACGCAATGACGAAAGCGGAGCGCCAGCTCTCAGGGAGTTTTGCAAGCAATAAAGGACGCCTTCCTTACCCTGTCACGGGACGGCACACGGTCGTAGCCACATTCGGGGAACAACAACACCAACAGCTCAAGTATGTCCGCACCAATAATAACGGTATCGACATACAAACTTCACCCGGAGCTGATGCCCGGTCGGTATTCGACGGGACTGTAACCAGAGTTTTTACATTGCCGGGATTCAACAATTCTATTATCGTGCGCCACGGAAACTACCTGACGGTTTACAGCAACTTGAGCCAGGTTTATGTCAAAGCGGGGGACAAGGTCAGCACCCGGCAAGCACTCGGGCGCATCTATTCTGACCCTGAAGACGGGAATGCGACCATCCTGCACTTTCAGCTGTGGAAGGAAAAGGTAAAGCAAAACCCTTTGCCGTGGCTGGAATGATTCGCATGGGAATGTTTATGATGATGTTTTATTCATATACCAGTTCCATCTCATCTAAATAGAGCGTGCTGCCCGCGCCTCCGGTGTAGTAGTCGCCGTATTTGCTGGCTGCGCAGACAATGATGATGTACTTGGGGGTGCGGTTCGTGTACCTGTATTCCAAGGGGATGGTAATCTGCTGGTAACTTGATGTGGAATTCCCGCTGAGGAACTCTCCGTATGCTATGATGTTGGAGTCGGTCTTGTCGAATAATTGTTGGTTCGATGGCCGTGTGCGGATTTCATAAGGCGAGTCTTTGTCTGAGAGGGCAATGTATATGTGGCATGTATCCGGACGACCACGCAAGCTTTCCCACTCATCATCGCCAATGCGGTCAATATTAACCGAGGTATATTTATAATAAAGTCTTAAAGCTGTGGGAAAGGAACTGAACGGACGGCCGAAATTCAGGATGCCGTGTGTGCCATCAAGGGTGAAGTCTCCGGTAAACATATTCCCTGCCCCTAATTTTATGGCAGCCCACCTCGATTGCAACTGTGCCGCCTGCCCGGAGACAGCATCACTGGTAGGCGTTGTAAGGTTTCCGATGAAACTTGCCGCTCCTGGATTCCCTGTCCCCCAGAATGACGAACCCGAAGCATTGGGATAATAAATATTTCCATCTTGATACCAGTTTTCCAACGAGCCGTTCTCCAATTCTGTTGCTGCAACTGTAGTAAACGTGCTTTCCGAACCTTCCGTACCGTTAATCACAGCCCGGTAAGAATAAGTGGTCGAACCTTGGAGTCCGGTCAGTTCTGCTGTATAGGTAGTGCTCGAAACCGTAGCATCCACCGAGAGCCAATCCGCTGCGCTCTGTTCCTTGTATTCCACGCTCACTGTGCTGCCGCTCGTGCAGTTGCCCGTTATTGTCGCGCTCGTAACCCTTGCAAACATACCGCTGGAAGAGGAGCTGCTACTGCTTGCATCGCCATGATAAACAAATACATTCCAGCTCGACCAAGTTTCTTCCCAACTCAACTTTGCATAGAAGGTCTGCGACATTGTGAAATCGTGGACTGTTGTCGGGTCGGGTCGGACTGTACCGAATTCCCCGCCGAGGTCGAGCGTATTGATTTGGACATTCGTCGAATCGACATCGGAGGAAACATAGATTATTACGTTCCGTGATTCTGCATCCAACACATAACCGTTCATCCCTTCCACGTCGATTGTGCGCTTGATAATCTGCTCCACCGTCACTTTCCATACGTAATCCTGGTACGTCCGTATGGTAAAGTTCACCGGGTCGGAGAAATCCATCCGTGTATTGGAAGAAACAGGAATGCTGTCAAGCGAAGCAAAATGGCTGAATGGAAAATGGTCGGGGTCTTTGCAGAGGGCAGAATCGACAATTACTTCCGCATACGAAGGGTCGATTGCCAGACGGGTGATTTTCAGTTCCGAGATGTCCACAGAATCATTCACATAGAGTGTAACGGTGCGAGAATTGGCATCAATGACTGCCGACGAATTCGACTCATCGTCTTCCGGTCCGCGCTGCCCCTCAACGGTCATGCCTGTGATGCTTCCCGTTACGGTGGGATAGGGGATGTCGTTCTCTATCGTGCATGAGGCAAAACCAACGAATCCCAATAAAATGTATGTCAGCTTCTTTATCATGTCAAACATTGCTTATTTGTTTCTATTGTTATT
>CAYZTO010000020.1:0-24944 GCA_964481365.1 uncultured Parabacteroides sp.
GTGCGCAGAGCTTCAGGAGGAAGTTTCGGAGATTCTTGGAAGGTCTGCATAAAAAAATAAGGCAGCCCCGGGTCGTTGTGCCGGGACAGCCTTATCGCCGTCAGTGCCTGCAAGAGGCTTGCCCGTATGCTCCGGGCGTTTACATCTCCCTAATCCATATATTCCGGAAACTGATTGGCTCGCTGGGGTCGCCGTGGCTCTGCAGGATGATAGGTCCTGCGCCGTGCGCCTTCACTTGTGGGAACCCTATCCATTCAGTGGTTCCGAGGATGGTCGTGTTGTTTTGCAGGACGATTCCATTTTGGATGACCGTGACCGTCGGATAGGTCCGGTAACTTCCATCTGCCTTGAAGGTGGGCGCGTTGTAGATTATGTCATATACATTCCATTCGCCCGGTTTCCGCATTGCGTTTGCCAAAGGTATTGCTTGCTTGTAGATGCTTCCCGCCATGCCGTTCACGTATGTAGGGTTGTCGTAGCAGTCGAGGACTTGGATTTCGTACATCCCCTGAAGGAAAACACCACTGTTCCCACGTCCTTGGCCCTCGCCGGTGATGTTCTCCGGGACTTGCCATTCGATATGGAGCTGGAAGTTCTCGAATTTTTGTTTCGTCTGGATGTCACCTTTGGGCTTATTTACCGTAACTACGCCGTCATGGACGTCCCATTCAGCCGGCCCGCCGTTCACGCTTTCCCACTGCGACAAATCTTTACCGTCAAAGAGCACGATAGCATCCGAAGGGGCGGTAAAACCGCCGTCGGAGAGCGTCTCGCCTGGTGTCACGACCGGTGGCACAGGCTCATAGAATTCAGACATTTCGTGGGTGATACCTGCATAGCCTGTAGGCATTACGAACTCTCTTTTCTCATCTTGTGCGCTGGCGCACACGCAAACGGCACACGTGGCAATGGCACATGCCGCTTTTGTCAGATTACTTTTCTTCATGGTCTATTTTATTTTTAATAGCTTTAAAATATGAGCCAAATATAGCAATATTATCTGTTGTCACTTCAGATTTCTCTGGAAATATTTCTGGAAGAACAGGAGGTGGTAATCGATTGCATTAGCCCAATACTTGGCGTCATGGTCGCCCGGGCGGGTGATAAAATCATGTTCGATGCCCTGTTTGAGCAATGCCTCGTGGAAATTTACGTTCACCTCATGGAAGAAATCGGTCTCCCCGCAGTCGAAAATAAGCGCAAGGGTTCCGGGTTTCATGCCGGGGACGAGATTTATTACCGTATGGGATTCCCAATTGTCCCGGTGGGTCTCCTCATCTCCCAACTGGAGGCTCATTTCCCAGCTTTTCGGGAACGGACGTATGTCCACACCCCCGCTCATGCTCCCCGCTGCTCCGAAAACGTCTGCATGGCGTATTGCGTTCCACATCGCGCCGTGTCCGCCCATGCTCAAGCCTGTTATCGCACGTCCCTCGCGCCCGGCAATGGTGTGGTAATGTGAATCGACATACTCCACAAGCTCGGAGGAGATGAAAGTCTCATACTTCACATCCGGATTGAGCGGGCTGTCCCAGTACCAGGAGTTTTTACCGTCAGGGCAGATGAAGAGCATCTTTTTCTCGTCGGCTATCTTCGGCAGCTCCGGCTTTATGCTTATCCAAGTCTTGGCATCCCCGTCATAACCATGCAGCAGATATACCACAGGGCAAGGATTGGATGTTTCGGCGTCGGGAACTATCGCCAAGACCTTAATTTCCTTCTGCATGGACTGGCTTGCGACTTTCAAAGTGTCTATGCGGGCTGCCCTGAGCGGCTGCAGGCATATTACAAGCCATAGTAACAAACATATTTTCTTCATAACACGTATTTTATAATAATCACGATAACTAAGCAGCCTCCCTGTTCATTCCGCAAGCACATGGATGGTATGGCAAGCCACGAGTGCTGCCGTCTCAGTCCTGAGGCGGCTCTTCCCGAGCGAAACAGGCACGAAACCGGAGTCTTGCGCCTCTTGGATTTCCTCAGCACTGAAGTCCCCTTCGGGTCCAATCATCACGAGGATATTCCCGTATGGTTGGCAAACGTCTTTCAAAATGGACTTTTCCCCGGCTTGGCAATGGGCGATGAACTTTTGCCCGTCGAAAGGGCGCCGTACAAACTCGGAGAAGCTTGTCATGCCCCCCAAAGCCGGAAGAGTTGCTTTCATGGATTGCTTCATGGCACTGACCACGATTTTTTCAAGTCGCGGGAGCTTTATATCCCTCCTCTCCGAGAACCGGCAATTCAGGAAGGTGATAGCATCGATGCCAATCTCCGTCGCTTTTTCTGCAAACCACTCCATGCGGTCGATGTTTTTCGTCGGTGCGACTGCGATATGCAGGTTGAAATCCCAGAGTGGCTCCTGCTTGTGTTTCTCAAGTACCTCGAACCCGCAACGCTTGGGATTTGCATCCGTAATGACAGCCCGGTAGAAACAGCCCTTCCCGTCTGTAAGCGTGATTTCGTCTCCCTCGCCCAAGCGCAAGACCCTTACACAATGCACTGACTCTTCTTCGGGCAGTTCAGGAACCTCATTGACTTGTGGAGTATAGAATATCTGCATGGCGTCATTCTTTTGTATCTAACCTTTAATCCAACATCATCCCTACAATCGTGGCTGAAAGTATGGAGACAAGCATTCCCCCTATCATGGAACGAACACCAAATTGGCTGACTACATTCCGCTTCTCCGGAGCCAGCACACCTAATCCTCCAAGCAATATACCGATGGAAGATATGTTGGCAAAGCCGCACAACAGGTATGTAGCCATGATAACCGACTTCTCTGACAGGAACAAGCTCACTTCACGCCACTGCTGCATCTGCACATAAGCTACAAACTCGTTCAATATTGTCTTCTGACCCAACAGGGAACCTACCAATACCATATCATCCGAGGGTACGCCGATAAGCCACATCACCGGAGCCGTAACGATGCCCAGCAAAGATTGGAAAGTAAGTCCGTCTGCCTTTCCGCCCGTCCACCGGACGATTAATTCATTCAACCCGGTATATTTCCCAACGATATCGCATAACAGGTAATTAACCAATGCCACCAGCGCGATGAACACCAGGAGCATAGCTGCTATATTGACCATTAGTTTGACGCCGGTCTGCGTCCCTGATGCTATCACACTCAACAGATTGCGGGAGCCGGACTTCGTTTCAATCCCCTCTTCCTTGTCCAACGCAGGCTCGGTCTGCGGACACATCACCTTGGCTATGACTATCGAACCGGGAACTGCCATCACTGATGCGGAAAGCAGGTGAGTGGCGAAAAGCAACTGCGCTTCAGGGTCGCCATTGCCCAAAAGACTCACGTATGTACCCATGAGCGACCCCGATATGGTTGCCATGCCTGCAACCATGACCAAGAATATCTCCGAACGGTTCATCGCAGGCAGATAATTCTTAATCAATACCGGCGATTCCGTCATTCCAAGGAAAATATTCCCTGAAACCACCAGACCTTCCGCCCCGGAGATATTCATGAACTTGCGCAACAGCCACGATAAAAACCCCACGACTCTCTGGATAATCCCCCAATGATAAAAAACGGATACCAATGCTGAAAAGAAAATCACAATGGGCAAAGAATGTAGCAGGAAACTGAAGCCATTGGCTTTTGACGCATACGGTCCAAGCAGGAAACTAAGCCCGTCACCCGTGAAGTCCATCAATTTGATAAATATTTTTCCCAGAATCTGGAAAAACGAACTGACAAAAGGCACATACAAAACTGCTAATGCCATCACTATCTGCAGAAGCAACCCGCAACCTACAAGTTGCCAATCTATCCTCTTGCGGTTGGAGCTGAAAAGATACGCCACAGCCACTACAACGCCGATACCGATTATTCCCCGAACAATTCCAATCATGCCTTACGCCGCTTTAACTCGTCTTGGTACATCTTGGCATACTCATAATTTTCTGCCTCCACAGCTTCGTCCAACCTGTCCTGCAAATCTTCAGGACTGAGCGACGCCAACCATCTCTTCATGGTATCTTCATCGTGAATGTCTTCCGGTTCCAAATCCTCAAGCACGTTATCTTCATCCTCATCACCTTCTTCGTTGGTCTGTTCAAGCGTGACGCTGCATTCTTCCATGATTTCTTCAGACGTGAAGATGGGGCAATCCATGCGTAAGGCAAGGGCAATGGCATCTGATGTGCGCGAATCCAGTTGCACTTCCCTACCGTTTCCCTCCATCCTCAGCTCGGAGTAAAACACCCCGTCCATATACCTATATATATATACTTCCTTCAATTCAATGCTGAAAGCATGACAGAATGCCACGAATAAATCATGCGTCAAAGGCCGGGGGGCTACGATGTGTTCCAATGCTATTGCTATTGATTGTGCCTCCGGTGTCCCTACGACGACCGGGATGCGGCGGCAACCGTCTATTTCGGCAAGGACAAGCGCGTACGCTCCGGCATGAATCCGGCTGCTGCTTGTCAATCCCTGCACTTTTAGTCTGACTTTTGTATCCACTGTTGATGATTTAAAAAGATTCTGACAGGGCTTCCGCCCAATACGTAACAAAAGTAAGCAAATTGGCAGAATAATCACCCGGATAGAAACTTTTTTAGAAAACAAAACGGAAGCAACTCAGGCAGCCGGCAATACGCAAATGTTACTGCACTGGCGAATACTCGCTGCCATGTGCGCACGGAAGCGCCGATGATAATAAAAATGGATAGGGAACGAAGTCTGTTGTGGTTTTTTATGTTTCTCGCGAATTACACAAAAGGCATGAAAATTTTCTGCAGACAGAGCGCTAATTGTCATGTCTGCAGAGAAATTTCTTTCTATTCTAAATATCCTGAGAGTTGTTGCGGCAAATAAAATGTATTGTTTTTGTCTACATAAACAATAACAGAGTTGAGCCGTATTTCTTCATCCCCTTTCTTTCCCATTTTCACGATGTTTGTAAAAGGAGATACGGTCAGCTGTTTCTTTTTATTTTTTACGATAAGGGTCGGGAATGAATCCTCTGTTTTTGCCGGAACGATTTCATAAGTATAATTCTTGAAGACATCCGTATGACGGGCGAAATTCTGTTCACTTAGTTCGTCAAGTTTATCATGCGTCATGCCGAATAAGGCACAGAGGTATGCGTTAAGCTCTATATTCGTATTCATACCGATAGGTAAGGTTCCTGCCGGGTGATAAACAGCAAGAAATACCTCTTCGCCGGTGTGTCCGCCGGTTGTGAAACCTATGCAAGTGTGTTCGCTGATTAACTTAGCCATAAAACCGTTCAGGGCATCACTATATAATGATGCGAGAGCTTCATCCCCACGTTCATTTTCCGGAATCGGACTGTTTTTGTAGTCCTTGCAATGGTTCAGAGCGTTCATCTCTTGCTGGGTGAGTTCAAATCCGGCGTATTCACGGAAAATATTCTGAACTTCTGAGTTCGGGAGACTGTTTACTTTCTGTGCAAAGCCTTCAGCTGTTAATTTGAACTGAGAAAGCTGGTGGAAGAGCTGGTCTTTCGTAAGTTTGTCGTAACCTTTGCAGCTGCGTCGTCCGATGCTGATACCGCTATTGCCGTGGTCCGGCAGAATCACGACGGCTGTTTCTTGATTCTGGCGGGCAAATTCAAGAGCGGCTCCGCAAGCACGGTCGAAAGCCAACATATCAGTAGCCATGCCTACGGGGTCATTGGCGTGAGCCGCCCAATCCACTTTACTGCCTTCCACCATAAGGAAAAACCCGTTTTCATTCTCCGATAGCTTCTCGATAGCTTTCCGCGTCATTTCTTCAAGCGATGGTTGCTCATCAGGATTACGGTCTATGTCGTATGCCATCTCCCGTTCACCGAACAACGCCCACATCTTGCCGTTTTTATCAGCCCGCATGCCTTCAAGGTCATTTTTATAAACCGTATAACCATTCTCTTTCAGGTATGTTTCACTTTCTTCCGGCAGAAGGGAGGCTCCGCCGCCAATCACAACAGTTAAATCGTTATGCGCCATTTGCGGAGCAATCCAATCATAACGTCCGCGATTGTAACTATGGGCTGAGCAGTCCGCCGGAGTGGCATGCGGAAACTCGCAGGTGAAAACCAAGCCTACCGCCTTATTATAAACTTGCTTCGCAGCTTCCAAAACAGTCGTCACTGGTTGATAAGCACGTGCGGAATCCATCGGGTAGATGTCATTCCCGGAATCTGCAACCGGATAAGTGGACACGTAGCCCGTAAGGCTTGGATATCCTGTCATATAGCATGATGTCGTTGGTGCCGAGTCACCTATCGGAGCATTCGAAGAGTGCGTGCGCACCGTCCCGCACAGATACGGGTCGATATTTAATTTCGGTTTGTCCGGATTCTCATACCATTGCAGCCAGCGAGCCAAAGAAACAGTCGCAAGAGATGTCCCGTCAGGAATCATTAATATAACGTTTTTCACCGGCTTGACTTCTTCCGGTTGTATAGCCTTCGCAGGCAAGAAAACCAGTGCCAGCGAAGCGAGAAAAATCAATGTTTTTTTCATCATCATGTTTGATTTATATGGATTATAATTGCTGTATTTCTTCGGGGAATATGGTCAGCTTTTCGATACCATCATGCGTTACGAGGTAGGTATTCTCGATGCCGACTGCACCTGTCTGCGGGATAACGAACTTCGGTTCGAGCGCGAATATCATTCCTTCTTCCAAAGTATCCTTTGAACGGGGAGTCAAGACAGGCAATTCATTTATCTGGAGGCCTACTCCGTGCCCCACAAACTTCGCTTGTTGTTTTGTACCCATGAATTTGTCCGAAAAACCTTCCTGCGCTGCTATCTTTACAGATATATTATAAATGTCGGCGCACGGTGTACCGGGACGTGAAATTTCTTCGACGGCGGATTGTATCTGCAAGGCTACTTGATGTGCCCGGTAAGCCTCGTCTGTCAGTTTACCGACAGCGAAAACCCTGCTCATGTCGGTCATATACGGGGAAAAGTTTCCAGCCATGTCAATCAGTATTGCAGTACCGTCAAGTAGGGGTGTGCCGTTAGCTCCAATCGGGCAGGAAGGGTCTTCGCCGCCTCCGCCAAGGGCGAAATCGAAGGGGGAAGGTGTCTGCGCATTGTCGCCGGCTAAAATACTGCCCATGAATATGTCCATATTGGCTCCGAATGTCCTGAACAACCCGAGAGAACCATGAATACGCATCCGCCGTTCTATTTCGTATTGGAATTGCAAATCCGTCATGCCGGGGCGGAAGCACTCCGCTATTTCCGAATATGCCGCAGCATGCAGGGCAGCACAGCGGCGGGTTTCGGATATTTCGTATGGTGTTTTGATTTGCCGGATTTTCCGCAACATCGCAGTGGCATTAGCGGTTTCTTTAGGACGGAAGGCGGAGAGCAGGCGCATATATTCGGAATATGTCAGCTCGTCGGCTTCAAGCATAAGTTTCTCCGGCATCTTCAAACCGTTGGCGGCGAAAACTTCCGGAAGCTGTTCGGGCTTCCTGATATACACTACATTATCTCCCGTCAGCCCGTTTGGCCTTTTCACGAAAAACCAAGGTTCCCCCTCCGCCGGAAGGTAGAAGTACCCGTTGTAGTTCAGACCTGTCGTATAGAATAAATTAATTCCCACATTCAAGAGGCAACCATCCGCCCCTTCTTTCAGCATATTCTCGCGGATTCTATTCCATTTTATCCGGAAATCGCCGATTAGTTCTTGCTTTATCATTGTTGATTTTTAAGTTTGTCTTATTGCGGCATAAAGGTATGAATAAATTGCAGTCTGCTTTCAGGGAAAGGCATTAAATTTTAATGACAATGCAGCCGTATGGATGTATTCCTCCTTTGTTATTCTTCCTTCTGCATCTCTTCCAATTCCATAGTCTTTTCCGTCCAAAAGTCCATAGCATCAGAGAGTTCATTTTTCAAATCGGAATATTGCCCGTAGAGGTTGCTGTCTGAAGCTCCCTCGGGCGTTGAGAGTTTCGTTTCCATGTCGGCGATAGCTTTCTCGATGTCGGAAACCTTCTGTTCGGCATCGGCAACAGCTTTCTCAAGTTTCTTTAACGCCTTGCTGCGTTCCTTGCGTGCCTCGTATGAGAGTTTATTTTGCGTAGGCTGGATTTCTGTTTGGGCAGACGGTTTTGAATCTGTCGTCCTTTCAAGTTCCTGTAAATTCTGCAGTTTTTTATGTTCCAGAAAGTCGTATATGCCTCCGATATGTTCGATTACCTGTTTATTACCGAACTCATAGACCTTCTCCACCAGTCCGTCGAGGAACTCACGGTCGTGGGAGACAACAATCACAGTCCCGTCAAATTCCTTCAGCGCATTTTTCAATACATCCTTCGAGCGCATATCCAAATGATTGGTAGGTTCGTCGAGAATCAGCAGGTTTACAGGTTCCAGCAACAAACGAATCATAGCCAAACGGCTGCGCTCACCTCCCGACAGCACTTTTACCTTTTTATCCGACGCTTCTCCTCCAAACATGAACGCTCCGAGGATATCCCGTATCTTGGTTCGTATGTCCCCCTGCGCAACATAGTCTATCGTCTCGAAGACTGTCCTGTTCTCATCCAGCATTTGGGCTTGGTTCTGCGCGAAATATCCTATCTTCACACCGTGGCCTGTCTTCAACGTCCCGGAATAAGGTATTTCACCCATAATGCACTTTACCAGCGTGGATTTACCCTCGCCGTTCTTCCCCACGAAGGCTACTTTTTCCCCCCTGTGTATCGTGAGGTTCACATGTTCAAAAATCAGGTGGTCGCCATAGCTTTTGCTTACTTCTTCTGCAATAACCGGGTAGGAGCCACAGTGCGGAGCGGGCGGGAACTTCAAGTTCAGCCTCGAATTATCCACATCGTCCACTTCGATAATATCAATCTTCTCCAACTGTTTAATCCGAGACTGTACCTGCGATGATTTCGTGGCCTTGTAACGGAACCGCTCTATGAATGCCTCTGTATCCGCCAGTTTTTTTTGTTGGTTTTCATACGCGCGCAGTTGCTGTTCGCGCCTTTCTTTCCTGAGGACAACATAATCTGAATACTTCACGCGGTAATCATAAATATGCCCGAGTTCGATTTCAACCGTCCGGGTAGTTGTATTATCAAGGAAAGCACGGTCGTGGGAGACAAGGATTACTGCATTCGCACGTGTGGCGATGAAGTTCTCCAGCCATTGTATTGATTCAATATCAAGGTGGTTGGTCGGCTCGTCGAGGAGCAATACGTCCGGACGGCGCAGGAGGAGTTTCGCGAGTTCGATTCGCATCCGCCAGCCACCGCTGAACTCTGCCGTGGGACGGTCAAAGTCGTTGCGTGAAAATCCAAGACCTACCAGCGTGCGCTCAAGCTCTGCGTAGTAGTTGTTACCTCCAATCATCTGGAAATGTTCCGTCAGATGCGTTACGCGGTCAATTAAATTACGGTAAGATTCCGAATCATAGTCGGTACGCTCTGCCAACTGCAGGTTCAATGCTTCCATCTCACGTTCCACGTCGTGGATATGCGAGAATGCCTGTTCCGCTTCCTCACGGACGGTATGGGAATCTTGGAGAAGCATCTGCTGTGGCAGATATCCTATTGAAACTTCTTTGGGAATGCTTATGTTGCCGCGCGTAGGACTTTGCAATCCCGAGAATATCTTCAGTAGCGTGGATTTGCCAGCTCCGTTCTTGCCGGTGAGCGCAATACGGTCTTTTTTGTTTATAACGAACGAGATATTATCAAAAAGAGTGAATCCGCCGAATTCCACCGTCAGTCCGTCTACAGAAATCATATAATTTGATGTTAATTTTCCGGCAAAGATACTATTGTCTAAAGGTATTTTCTACCTTTACCTTCAATTATTACAATATTCACAATAAAACATCAGTAATATGAAAAAGAAAAGTTTCACGTTATTAGTCGTAGCTGCTGTTTGCAGCAGCATGATGTTTACGTCATGCATCGGTTCTTTTGGTCTATCGAACAAATTGCTTTCGTGGAACAAATCCCTCGGCAGCAAATTTGCGAATGAGGTCGTGTTCTTTGTCTTATGGGTATTTCCTGTTTACGAAGTATCCCTGTTCTTGGATGTTATTCTTTTCAACTCGATTGAGTTCTGGAGCGGAAGCAACCCGATTGCCGACACCGGAATTAAAACAATCGAAACCAAAGATGGGGTCTACACCGTTGAGACCAAGGCGGACGGATACCACATCGAGAAGCAGGGCGAAGGGAAAACATTGGACTTCAAGTTCGACGAGCAGAACCAGACTTGGAGCATGTCTTCCGACGGCGTGGAGACGAAAATCATGCAGTATAAAGATGCTGACGATGTAGTAATGTTCCTGCCCGACGGCAAGACTATGGATGTCGAGCTAAGCGCGGCAGGTATGACGGCGTTCCGCAATGCAATGATGGAGTACACGTACTTTGCCGCACGTTGAATAATGCTTGCGTAGGCATCGGATGTATTTAGTACGGCAGAAAACATTGCGTCGGATACGTACGAAAGTATTAATCCTGCAGGAAAAACGCTCCCGTAGCAGTACGAAAGCACTTTTCCTGTGGGATTTGTGCTTCCGTAGTAGTACGAAGGTACTTTTCCAACAGGAATTATGCTCTCGTAGTAGTACGAAGGTACTTTTCCGGCAGGAATTATGCCCTCGTAGTACTACGAAGGTGCTTTTCCGGCAGGATTAGTACTTTCGTAGGTGTATGGGAACATTTTACATGAAAGAGCAACCTTTTTGCACACGCCAACTTATATATTTCTCATAAGAATACTTATAAATAGATATAACCATAAATGAAAATTTCTTTGATTACGCTTGCCGCAGCTTTCGTTTCCTTTATGCCCATAGGGGAAAAACTCGCGGCGCAGACAGAACAAACAATCCCGTATTGGCAGGATGTCCAGACAGTGGCGGTAAACCGGGAATTGCCGCGCACAGACTTCATGAGCTATCCGGACAAGCAATCCGCGCTGACTATGGATTATGCAAGCAGTCCGTATTATGAATCCTTGAACGGGACATGGAAATTCTACTTCGTGGAACGTTATTCCGACCTGCCCGGCAATATCACCGACCCGTCGGTGGATGCCTCCGGATGGAATGACATAAAAGTGCCCGGAAACTGGGAACGCCAAGGCTTCGGAACAGCCATTTACACAAACCACGGTTATGAATTCAAACCGCGAAACCCGACGCCGCCTGTTTTGCCGGAAGAGAACCCCGTGGGGGTTTACCGTAGGGATTTCCAAGTACCAGACGGCTGGGAGAACCGCGACATTTACCTCTACATAGGTGGCGCGAAGTCCGGGACATACGTCTACATCAACGGGGAAGAAGTGGGATACAACGAGGATTCCAAAAATCCGGCTTCGTTCCATATAAACCGTTACCTGAAAGACGGCAGCAACGTGCTGACGATAAAAATCTTCCGGTGGAGTACCGGCTCTTACCTCGAGTGCCAGGACTTCTGGCGGATAAGTGGCATAGAGCGCGACGTGTTCCTTTGGTCGCAGCCCAAGGTCGCCCTGCAGGATTTCAGGGTAGTTTCCACGCTCGACGATACTTACAGTAATGGTATTTTCCGTCTCGCGCTCGACGTGAAGAACCACAACGGCGAACCGAAGGATGTAACTGCCGCGTATGAACTCCTCGACGCCGGCGGGAAGACTGTCCTTTCGGGAGAGAAGTCGGTGTGGGTGTCGGCAGGAGACACCGAGTGCGCGACATTCGACGGAAGCCTTCCGGATGTTGAAAAATGGAGCGCGGAAACCCCTAACCTATATACATTACTTATAAACATAAAGGATAAAGGCGACCTCTGCGAGGTTGTACCTTTCCACGTAGGATTCAGGAGAATCGAAATGGGTCAGACGGAAGAAACGGACGAGAGCGGACGTCCCTACAACGTACTTCTGTTTAACGGCAAGCCGATTAAGTTCAAAGGTGTGAACATACACGAGCACGACCCGGAAACAGGGCATTATGTGTCTGAAGAGACTATGCGCCGGGACTTCGAACTCATGAAGCAGAATAATATAAATGCAGTCCGGCTCTCCCACTATCCTCAAGACCGGAAGTTCTATAAACTCTGCGACGAATATGGCATCTACGTGTATGATGAAGCAAATATCGAGTCGCATGGTATGTACTACAACCTGCGGAAGGGCGGGACGCTTGGGAATAATCCTGA
The DNA here is from genome assembly GCA_964481365.1 of uncultured Parabacteroides sp. Classification (GTDB taxonomy): domain Bacteria; phylum Bacteroidota; class Bacteroidia; order Bacteroidales; family Tannerellaceae; genus Parabacteroides. Next base: position 12,168 of record CAYZTO010000020.1, read on the forward strand.
ATGGCTACGCGCACATATCTACCGCACCGAGAATATGTACGAGCGCAACAAAAATTACCCTTGCGTCACTATATTTTCTCTTGGAAACGAGGCGGGGAACGGTTATAACTTCTACCAGACATATCTCTTCATAAAAAATAAGGAGAAAAACGGGATGAACAGGCCTGTAAACTATGAACGCGCCCTTTGGGAATGGAATACAGATATGTATGTTCCCCAATACCCGGATGCAAACTGGCTGAGGAAAATAGGCAAGGAGGGCAGCGACCGTCCGGTTGTCCCCTCAGAATACGCGCACGCGATGGGGAACTCTACCGGAAGCCTAAACAACCAGTGGAAGGCAATCTACGACTATCCGAACCTCCAGGGAGGTTTCATTTGGGACTGGGTAGACCAAGGATTCCTGGAGAAGTCCGCCGACGGCACTACGTACTATGCTTACGGGGGTGATTATGGCGTGAACGCCCCGAGCGACGGTAACTTCTTGTGTAATGGTATCGTAAATCCGGACAGGACACCGCATCCCGCCATGACAGAAGTCAAATATGCCCATCAGAACATTGCCTTCGAAATGATTGATGCCTCTGCCGGACGATTTTTGGTAAAGAACCGCTATTATTTTACCAACATAAAAAAATATACTATTACCTGTAGCGTCTTGGCAAACGGGAAGGTTATCAACAGGCAGAAAATGTCTCTCGATATAGACCCGCAGGAAAGCAAGGAAATAGAAATACCTGCCGTAAAGAACCTGAAGCCCAAAGAGGATACTGAATATTTTGTAAATTTCACCGTGTCGTCTGTCGAGGCTGAGCCGGGAGTCCCCGCAGGTTCGGATATTGCAAGCGAACAGTTCCAACTTCCGGTGGAAACAAGCAAGTCGCAAATCAATACAAATGGTCCTAAGCTCTCAATATCGACAGACGGCGACTTGCTGAGTGTTTCATCTTCGCGAGTGGAATTTGTCTTCGACAAAAAGCAAGGGGCGGTAGTTTCTTATAAAGTGAAAGGGAACGAATACTTTGCCGATGGCTTCGGGATACGCCCGAACTTCTGGAGAGGCCCTACCGACAACGATTATGGTCGCCAGCAGCCTAAGCGCGAACAAATCTGGAAGGAGAGCAGCCGGGATTTCAATGTTGCCGGTGCTACCCTTGAGATGCAAGGCGAAAATGCAGTGATGAAGGTTGATTACAGCCTCCCGGCAGGCAACGATTACCTGATGGAATATACAATTTATCCGAGCGGTGCCGTACACGTAGGAATTACATTTACCTCGACTGAGAAAAATGAGGCTGACACCGAACTTTCGGAAGCGACACGTATGGCTACATTCTCGCCCGGACGCGATGGCGGCCGCCCGGATGCGTTTAAACTTAATGTCCCCCGCATAGGAGTCCGTTTCCGTATTCCAAAGGGTATGAATACGGTCGAGTACTTTGGGCGTGGACCGGGAGAAAACTATTCAGACCGCAACGCAGGCAGTCCTGTCGGTTTATACAAGACTACCGCCGATGCCATGTATTATCCATACGTAAGACCACAGGAAACCGGTCACCGGACAGATACCCGGTGGTTGGAACTTAGTGGCAAGCCTGCGTCTTTATTGATACAGGCGGACAGCCTTATAGAATTCAATGCGCTGCATAATTCCGTTGAGGATTTCGATGCCGAAGAGCAAACGGGACTTCCCCGCCAGTGGCCGAACTTCACACCCGAACAGGTTGCGAACCACGACGAGGCAGAAGCACGCAACGAACTCCGGCGGCAGCATCACATCAGCGATGTCAAACCACGCGATTACGTGGAAGTATGTATCGACTACAGGATGTCTGGCATAGGAGGATTCGATAGCTGGGGCGCACAGCCGGAAGATATGTATATGCTGCCCGCGAACAATGAATACCGCTGGGGATTCACTCTGATTCCATAAGCCGGTATAAAACAAGTACTGTTATTATTCCCGCAGAGAAAAGTACCCTTTCCCTGCGGGATTTTTTATGTCCGTAGGCATTCAAAAATATTCAGTCAAAAAGGGATATGCAGCCGAACTGCGCATGAAAAGATTTTTTGCTTTCGCGACGATATGAAATTCATGACAGCTATCATATTATCATTGTTTTCATGCCTGCTTTTTGATATGTGGCAGAACTCCTGCAGGTTTGATGATGACGCATACCGGCAGGCAGTGTGGGAACACATGCATGAAAAAGCGAACCCCAAAAAAGAAAACTAAACGAACAAGAGATTATCACAAAATGGAAAACATAGATTTCTTTAGCCTGTTCCAAGGATTTGGGACAATGTACGCCGGAGGCGGGCTGTTGGTTTATTTGGGATGGAAGATAGTAAGCAAAGATAATCCGGATTCGTTTATACTCGGCGACGCCTTTGGAGCAAATATCTCAGGTGTCATAACATCGGCGATTATAACCGGTGTGTATATTACAGTCATACCATATCTTTAATTAAGCAAAATACCCATTGGCAACAGCCGTAATCTCCTGAAGTCAGGCGTAGGGACATACAGGCGCTGCCGATTGGTGTTTCTTCTTTTGAACCGGACTATTAAAAAAGCTGTTTTGCTATTATCGAGGAGTATCATAAACAATATGAGTGCTTTTTATATGCCAACAATGACAAAAGTAACTATCTTTGCCCTGTAAACAACTAATCAAACAAAGAACAGAAGAATGCTTATACAATTGTTTTTTGTCCTCGTGGCGATTGTGGTTGGTGCCCGGCTCGGCGGCATCGGTTTGGGGGTGCTCGGTGGTGCAGGGCTGGCATTGCTGACGTTCGGTTTCGGATTGCAACCTACAACTCCTCCTGTAGATGTAATGTTGATGATAGTTTCGGTTATCTCGGCAGCCAGTTGTATGCAGGCAGCAGGGGGATTGGACTTAATGGTTAAGTGGGCAGAACGGTTGTTGCGCAAAAATCCACGTCATATCACGTTGCTTAGTCCTGTCGTCACCTATCTGTTTACATTCATAGCCGGGACTGGCCATGTTGCATATTCTGTTCTTCCCGTCATTTCTGAAGTTGCTATAGAAACCAAGGTGCGCCCTGAACGCCCCTTGGCGATTGCAGTAATTGCTTCCCAACAAGCTATTACGGCAAGTCCGATTTCTGCAGCCACAGTAGCACTGCTCAGTATGTTATCGGGGTTTGGTATTTCCTTGGCAGATATATTGGTTATCTCCATACCATGCACCTTTCTCGGAGTAGTTGCCGGGGCATTATATTCCTTGAGAGTAGGCAAAGAACTTGAACAAGACCCTGAGTACCTCCGCCGTGTAGCCGAAGGGGAATTCAAAGCCTCTGGGCATTATTCGGTAACCCGTGTGCACGACCACGCCAAGGCTTCCTTTGCAGTGGTGATTTTCCTTTTAGCAACAGTCGGAATAATACTGTTCGGTTCTATCGAAAGTTTGCGTCCTACGTTTGAACTCGAAAGCGGAATAGTAACAATGGAGATGTCACATATCATCGAAGTACTGATGTTAGCTGCTGCCGCGCTCATACTTATTTGCACGAAGACCGACGGTATAAAAGCAGCGCAAGGGTCAGTTTTCCTTGCCGGAATGCAGGCTGTGGTGGCCATTTTCGGAATTGCGTGGATGGGAGATACATTCATAAGTGGCAACATGGAGGAGTTGAAAGCCTCTATTGAGGAGGTGGTTACCGAAATGCCCTGGCTTTTCGGCATAGCACTATTCGTGATGTCTATATTGCTGTTTAGCCAGGCTGCTACAATCCGGGCGTTGCTCCCCTTAGGAATAAGTCTCGGTATATCACCTTACCTTTTGATTGCGTTATTCCCTGCGGTGAATGGTTATTTCTTCATACCTAATTATCCTACTGTAGTGGCAGCTATCAACTTCGACCGTACAGGAACGACACACATCGGCAAATATATATTGAACCATTCGTTTATGATACCGGGTTTGATAGCCACAGGAGTATCTGTCTGTTTGGGTCTTTTGTTTGTGAAATTATTCTGATTCCCGCCATTTCGCTTTTCCCTATGTTATTCTAAGTTAAATAAGCATTTTGTTAGTCTTTTGTTTTTCAGAAGAAAAATTTTATATACCTTTGCGGCATCTTGGTGAAGCAAACGCCATTCGGTTAATGCTTAAAAGGGAATCCGGTGAGAGTCCGGAACAGTTCCCGCTACTGTAAGATTCGTAAAAGAGAATGACTTCACTTTTGCCACTGTTGGTTTCAACGGGAAGGCTACATTCTCTGGGTCAAGTCAGGAAACCTGCCAAGGTAAGCATATTTGTTTCTTTCCCGGGATTTGGAAAGAATTCAAGATGGTTCTGTTGAATCATTTCATTTATTAATTAAAAACATAATCAAGATGAGTATTAAAAGAATGTTCATCGTATGCCTTGCTATTATAGCCTTAGGCTCGTTTACGCTGGCATATGCTCATTCGGATGATAACTATGTACATTCGGATTTGTTTGAAACCTTGCAGGAAGGCGATAAAGTAGCTTTGTTAATGGTTCACTTTGGAACTACTCATGATGACACGCGTTCGCTTACTATCGATGCGATTAACCAGAAAGCAAAAGAAGCTTTTCCGAATATGGAATTCCGGGAAGCCTACACATCGCGCATCGTCCTGAAGAGAATGGCGCAGAACGGTATAAAAAAACAGAACCCGGTGGAGGCTTTGGCACAGCTGAAAGCTGAAGGATACACGCATGTAGTTGTCCAATCTACAAATATCATAGATGGAATAGAAATGGATGCGTTGCGTAAAGATGTAGCCCAGATGTCTCCGCTTTTCAAAGAAATTCGAATCGGTGCTCCACTTCTGTATTCTCTGGAAGATTACCAAAAGGTTATAACTGCACTTCTGGAGAAAAAGAGAGAGAATTGCATTACGCTACTTGTAGGACATGGAACGTACACTCCTGCTACCGCGCAATACGCAATGTTGGATTATATGTTTCATGCGGAAGAACATGACGACTTCATTGTTGGAACTGTGGAAGGCTATCCTTCGTTCGATGATGCCATAAATCGCCTGAAGGAACACAAGGATGTGAAGAATGTCCAGCTTGTTCCATTTATGTTAGTAGCTGGTGACCATGCCCAAAATGATATAGCTGGAGATATGAAAACAAAGCTTGAACAACAGGGTTACCAAGTTTCCGTTGTGATGGAAGGCTTGGGGCAGTCTCCGGAAATTCAAAATCTCTTTATAGAACACGCTCGCTTCATGACGACTCATCGTCTTCTGGATATATTGGATAAAAAGCGAGCTTATTCAGAAAGCAACTGACTCTCATATTATATTAATCCGATGGAAAGTATTCGGATGGGCTGACGGGGAAACGGCTGCTCACCGAACAGGGACTTCCTTGCCCTGATTGTACTGAATATCTTACTTACGAAATAATATTCTGCATTAAATAGTTCGCAAGTAACAGACATATCACTTTTCTCACACTGAAAAGATTTGTTTACTGGAAATTCATAAACAAACAGTAGTGAATGTTGCCGGTTTTCAGTAGTCCAAGAACTATCATCCTATGAGGTTACCGAGTATTTTCCATCTAAACAAAAAAAACTGCAATGAAGACTAAAAAAATCTCATTAACATTATGTTCTCTCGCGCTGGCTTCATCTTTCGTGCAGGGACAAGAACAGAAATCGTACACGAATTTCAGTGACACGACGTTTAATATTCAAGAAGTTGTGGTGCAGACGGCTAGAAAGGCTAGACCGCAAGTTTCTAAATTAGATGTGTCAATGAAATACGTGCCTATGTCTGTAAATGGCATTGATGCTGGAACTTTGGAATTGAGAGGAATCCGAAATATACAGGATGCTGTTCGTTTCATGCCGGGCGTGCGTATTCAGACCTCTTACGGAGCATTCCAACAGATATCTATTCGTGGTTTTGACCATGCCATTCTGATGGTGGACGGAGTCCGGGATGAGCGCTCTTCTATCCAGAATTCTTACCCCGTCCTGGATTTGTCAAGTGTTGAGTCCATAGAATTGTTGAAAGGACCTGCATCTGTTCTCTATGGGCACTCAGCAGTGGGTGGTGTTTTGAACATTGTTCGCAAAGCTCCTACTGAAGAACAGACGCTCAACGCCCGTGTTTCCTATGGAAGTTATGAAAACAAAGAGGCAACTCTTGGTTTGGGGGGACATCTCTTAGGTCCGATAAATTATTATGCCAATATTAATTATGCCGACCAAGATGGTTGGAGGCATACCGGAAACAAACGTTTCTCAGGTTATCTTGCCCTAAATGCCAAGCTGACGGATAAAGATATTGTGGAAGTCCGCGCCGGATTCAACCGTGATTACTACGGCACGGAAATCGGTTTGCCCGACGTTATGACTGCCGATATTTACAATACTTCTGACGATCAGCTTTATCTTCATCAAAACGATATGCTTCCCGGGTTGGATAGAGAAACGCGTTATAACAACGAGTCGGATTTCTTTTACAATCGTGGTTGGAACATTTCCGGGCAGTACACACATACTTTCAGCGAGAAACTGAAGTTTATCGATCGTCTCTCTTTTACCAGCGATGATATAAACTATTTTAGTACCGAAGCATTGGATTATTTGGAGAGTGATGACCCTATCTACGACCATTATTATATGAATGGTGATCAAAAACGATATATCTGCCTTGATACTGTTTATCTATCCAATCCTCTTCGTTTTTCGCATATAGCAAAAACCGTATCGAATACAGCCGAGTTTAGTGGGAAAGGTTATACCGGAGACATTCTTCACAACTATATGGGTGGTTGGTCATTCGTGGCATTCAACCGTACCAGCTATTCAGGTTACAATTTAGGCGATGATGTGCAAGGACCAGGATTGTATTCGCACGTTTCAGTTTATGACCCTCACAGTATGGGATACATGACTACCAAATTCTCTCGGGCAACCATTACACATTATTATACTAATAGTATTTATGCCCAAGATTTAGTGGAATTAGGCGAGCATTGGAAAGTTTTGCTGGCTTTGCGCGGTGATTTCTTCCGCTATATGTCTGCAACCGGAGATACTCCCACCGGACTTCGGGAATGGAGTGAACGCGGAGCTTTCAACCGAATTCTTAACAAAGCACTTACTTATCGTTTTGGTGCAGTTTACTTGCCTCATCCCAACACGTCGCTCTATGCATCATTCGCTTCATTCTTCCGTCCAATCCGAACTTTTTATCAGGATAATGTCATCTACATCGATTCCAACGGCGAGAGATATGATGCTACCCAGAATGGTGAAGTCTTTAAACCTGAAAACGGATACCAGGCTGAGGTAGGTATCAAATATACTTTAAGTAACTGGCTTCAAGCTAATGCCAGTTTGTTCTATATCCGCAAAATGAACAGCACAGCAACGCTGATGAGCGACTATGAGGAGGATGGAGTTGAAAAAAGCATCATCGGACAGGTTGGTGTGCAGGATTCTAAAGGCTTTGATTTTGATATCACGCTTACGCCGTTTTCCACGTTGGCAATATCTTTCGGATATGGATTGAACGACTCGAAGATTCGTGAAATGCGCGAGGTGAAAGATCAAACTTTAGCAGCAGCTATTTATGGCTCAGATCCGGATGCAACTCTCCAATCGCTCAATAGCCAAGAGGGGAATTGGCAATCCAATGTTCCTAACCAGACGTTTTATGCTTACGGAAGTTATACCATTCCGCGAGGACCGCTGAAGAATTTGGAGTTCCATTTAAGCAGCAGCTACACAGGGAAAGTTTATCGCAATACGTCAAATTCGACATGGTTCGACCCTTATTGGGTAACCGATTTGGGTATTTCTTATCTTTTGAATAAGCACGTTCACCTCACGGTTAATATCAACAACCTGTTCGACAATGAATATTATAATCAAGCGTTGGGAAATCAGCTTGTACCCAGTATGCCACGCAACTGGCAAGTAGCAATTTCCTATACATTGTAAATATGCATACATTACATAAAATTCTCCTTGGAATGCACCGCTGGTTGGGCATTTTGTTCTGCCTGATTTTTACTATGTGGTTTATTTCAGGATTGGTGATGATGTATCATACCTTTCCGCGAGTAACCCAGTCCGACAGGCTGGTGCATATGGAGCCATTAAGTCTCGATTCGCTTCCGTCTTGGAGCGAAATCGAGGCGAGGGCTGGTGGTAATGTGCAAAGTGTCCGTCTTGACCGTTATTTAGGGCAGACAGTCTTTCACCTTAATACGAAACAAGGGAATTTGGACTTGCCCGCAGATTCTGATGAGGTTTTACCAATAGTGGACAGCCGGCGAATTAACCAAGTTGCAAATCTATGGTGTAAAGCACCTGTCAAACGTATTGATACGCTCAACCACTTGGAACAATGGATACCATTTGGCAGGTTGCGAGCCGAATTTCCCATATATAAGTTCCATTTTGATGATGAAGAGAAGACGGAATTATATATTTCTTCCCGTACCGGAGATGTCTTGCAGCTGACTAACCAAAAAAGCCGGTTCTGGGCATGGTTGGGAGCAATCCCGCATTGGATTTATATTACTTCTTTGCGTCAAGATGCTGAATTATGGCGAAACGTAGTCATTGCACTCTCCGCAGTGGGATGTTTTATGTGTATTGCCGGAATATATGTTGGAATCTATTATACACGTTTGGCCCGTAAGCAAGGAAAGGTAAGTCCATATCGGAAAAAGAGTTATTTGTTGCATCATTTGTTGGGATTAGTATTCGGGGTGTTTGTTCTGACTTTCTGTTTCAGCGGAATGATGTCGTTGGCAGATGTTCGCGATTTTGGAATTCGTTCGCATTTGCCTTTCCACCCTTTGCAAGAACTTCGGAAACAACAACCTGCACCGGGTCTTTATACTCTGGATTACCGGAACGTGTTGAAACGAGATACAGGGGCTATCAAACAAATAGAATGGGGGAGTTTCGGTTCCATTCCGTTCTATATTGTCCGGAAAGCAGATAAAACGGAATACATCGATGCCCGTGGCACGCAATCCAGGATGCTTTCGCTTCAGGCAGAGGATATTTTGCCGGAAATCCGCAGAGTGCATGGGAATGACGCTATTATCCAACTCTCGTTGTTGGAAGAATACGATACTTATTATTTTCCCCGGCGCAAACAGGAAACTCCGCTGCCAGTTTACAAAGTAACCATAGAAGATACAGACAAAAGCACCTATTACATTAATCCCCACACGGGTTCTTGCCGCTACATTGACACGCCTTCACGTTGGATGCATTGGCTTTATCCCGCCCTCCACAGTTTGAACACACATTTCTTCTCAATGCATCCCGTATTGCGGGAAATAGTCTTGTGGATACTGATGTTGGGAGGAACCGGGGTATCGGTTACCGGCGTATGGTTGGGAGTACGGCATATAAAAAGGATGTTGAGAAAATAACTTTGGATTTTCTTTGCCAACTGTTTGTGAATAAGAATCATTTCCTTAATTTTGCGCCGATTTTTCCTCAGGGGGTAAAGAAGAGATAGGAAGAGTTTATCCACCTCCGGGTAACTAACTGTTTAAAATATTGTAAGAAGACAATGTACGTAATTGTAGAGATTAACGGGCAACAGTTCAAGGCTGAACAGGGTCAGAAGTTATTTGTTCAGCATATTCAGAATGCAGAAAACGGCGCAGAGGTAGAATTTGACAAGGTTCTTTTGGTAGACAACGATGGCGATGTCAAAATCGGTGCGCCTGTAGTTGAAGGAGCGAAAGTAGTTTGCGAAATCGTTTCCCACTTGGTAAAAGGGAAAAAGGTCTTAGTTTTCCACAAGAAAAGACGCAAAGGGTACCGTAAATTGAACGGTCATCGTCAGCAATTCACAGAGGTTGTTGTAAAGGAAGTCGTAGCTTAAACATTTTAAGAAAGGAGAAATAGAAATGGCACATAAAAAAGGTGTTGGTAGTTCCAAGAACGGTCGTGAATCTGAAAGCAAACGATTAGGAGTTAAATTGTTTGGAGGAGAAATGGCTAAAGCCGGCAACATTATTGTTCGCCAGCGCGGTACAGTTCATCATCCGGGCAAAAATGTTGGTATGGGAAAAGACCATACGCTGTATGCCTTGACCAATGGTATCGTAACTTTCCATAAAGGCAAAGAAAACCGCTCTTACGTTTCCGTCAAGGAAATTGTGGCAGAGGCATAACAGATAAACCTGTCAAGGAAACTGTTAATTCGCATGTTTTCCTGTGGTTTAATGTAATATATAAAATGTAATCAGATTGTGCCGGCAAAGAATTAGGTATCTAAACTTTGCCGGTACAGCTTTTTTATGGAATACCTACCTTACCGCACCGCATCATATTCAATGCCGAAACAGCAAGCATCAAACAAAAAGCAATGCTGGTTGCTACGGCTCCTCCATTAACTCCCCATAAAGGAACGAGTATATTTCCGGCTAAGGCAAAAGCTGCTAATCCTGCGCAAGAAGCATAAGCACTGTAACGGACATGTCCGCTTGCTATGAAGTATTGGCTTAGGATGGTATTGCATGCCAACGCGACTATTCCGGGAGAAAGACAGAAGATAACATCCCGCACGCCTTTGAATTCGGGAGTAAACAAGTAATCAGTATATATTTTTTCCGGAATGCACAATATGACAACCATTACGGACGCTGTAGCGAGAAATGTCCATTTGAGAAGGCGGAAAGTTACCGTGCGCTGGGTGTTTTTGTCTTTGTTTCCGGCGACTTCCCCGTTCGCGATATAACCGACCGCACGACTTATGTGCCACACACTCTCCGCCACCTTCGTCCCGCTGTCTAACATCCCCACACCTGAGAATCCCACAAAATGCTGCACAAAAAAGTAATTCAACCTGCCTGACAATGTTTCTGCCAAGTTATCTACGTTCCCCCAAATGCCGTAAACGAACATTTCTTTGAGTACTGACGGGTAATTGTTTGCCGGCACCGGCGTTATCGCCCTTAATTCCCGGCGGAGGTAGTAGAAACTGGCAAGCAATGCGATTAAATTCGCGAGGTACATTGCGCGGAAGTATGATTGCATATTGCATTTTCCCATCACGTAATAAAACACAACGATTAAGAGGAACAAAACCGCGCCCTGCAAGACATACACGTTGTTGAAGCGGCGTATTTTCCCGTATCCCAAAAGGAAACGGGTGTTGGAGGCTATTAGCGAGTTGAGCATCGCCAGTAATTGCACGTCGGCGAAATATTCCCGGGGGAAAAATCCTATTCCTGCCATGATTCCGGCTGCAAGCAGCGAGCCTATGACCGACCACACGTATGCCGGGATGAGGATTGCCAGCAAACCATACTTGTTCATGAAATATGTGATGGTGCTCCCGCAAAAAATACTGTTGAATATGACGGCAAGGTTCATCGACGCCAAAATCACAGCAGCCAATCCAACAATTTCCACTCCAAGCGCACGCGCATTTATGAAAACCAAGAGAAGGTTGAGGAAAGCCACGAAATACCTCGACAAAACAGTCGCCAATACATTCAGTATGGAAGAATACTTGCTGTCCATGCCCGTGTCGTTGTTTTCCGGCGTTGGAAAGTTTGCAGAACCGCTTGTCAGAGGGACAAACGGTTGAGTAACCTTACATAAAACTCTATCGCCTCGCGGATTTCCGGGAGTTCTATATACTCGTCGGCTGTGTGGGAGCGCGACGACTGCCCCGGACCTATCTTCACCGAGGGGAACGGCATGAGGGACTGGTCGCTAAGTGTCGGCGAACCGAAAGGTTCGAGACCTAACATCCCCGCTCTTTGCACAAACGGGTGGTCGAGGCTTATCCGCGAGGAATTCAGGCGGAAACTGCGTGCTTTCACCTCACTTTCCACGTGGGAAGTTATGATGCCGAACAATTCCTTGTTGCTGTAAAACTCGTTTGAACGCACATCGACGGTAAATTCGCAACGGTCGGGGACGACATTATGCTGCGTACCGGCGTGTATCATTGTGACGGACATTTTCACCGGTCCAAGGAAGTCGCTTTTGTCTGGAAACTCGAAAGTGCGGAACCATTCTATGTCGCGCATGGCTTTGTAAATCGCATTTACTCCCTCGTTTCGCGCTGCATGGCCTGCTTTCCCCGTGGAAACACAGTCCAACACCATGAGTCCCTTTTCAGCCACGGCGGGACGCATCCCTGTCGGCTCACCGACGACAGCAAATGCCACGGGCGGCAGGTAGGGGAGGACTTTCTCAAGCCCGTCTTTCCCCGAAACTTCCTCTTCGCACGAAGCGAGGAAAACAAGGTTGTAGGGTTGTTCCTGTTCCGAGAGGATGCAGAATGCGGCGTAGAGGGAAACCACGCTCGCACCGGCATCGTTGGAACCTAACCCGTAGAGGCGGTCGTCTGCCGTCTCCGTGGGGGTGAATGGGTCGTAAGTCCATCCCGCAACCGGGCGGACGGTATCAATATGCGAGTTGAGGAGTATCGTCGGCTTTGCGGGGTCGATAATTCCTGAAGACAAATATATGTTGTTGCCAACCCGCGAGACAACGTGCCCGCCGTCGCGCCATGCTTTTTCCAAGAAGTCGGCAACCGCCGTCTCTTCCCGGCTGAACGACGGCAACGAAATCATACCTTTCAATAAGTCTAATGCTTTGTAAAACATATTTCCGTGTTTGTTTTAATTGTGGCGTAAAGATACAGCATATAATCCGAAAACATCCGCCATGCCCGGCTGTGGGGCACGGTTCAATCTTTGAGCGAATAAGTAACGGTTATGGCTCCGCGCACGTTTTTGATGTATGGCGTGTAGGCAT
>CAYZTO010000021.1:0-10344 GCA_964481365.1 uncultured Parabacteroides sp.
CTATTTTCACAACAGAAAATATCATCAATCCAAATTAATTAACACTTGCAGCTCTACGAACACTCATCCATCGCAATGGATGGTTCCCGGCGAGAGCGGAAACTGTGGTTCAGCAGGCTTGCCAAGTACTTTTCGGCACGGAAACATTTGCAAAGACAGTTTGTTATGATATTACCATATTGGGCTGTATCATTTGCCGCATTCGTTACTTTTTACATACGAGTATATTTTATCGACAATTTCCATGTCTTCAGAAGAGAACTTTCTTGCAAACAGTTTATCCGATTTCACCAGAAAATCATAATCGCACACTTTCCAAACATACGGAAATCCACGTGTCCAATCTATTTCACGCATACATGAAGCAAATTCATCCTCCCAATTATAAATCTTATCCTTAAATGGAGAATCGAATAATATGGAATGCAAGAATATTTCGTCTCCGCAAAGCGTATATCTGAATGTCTTGAGAATATAACCTTTCCTTTGCAAAAGATAATGGCAGAATTCATTCGTTATCGAACACCAATTTGCACCTTTCTGTAACTCCATGTCATATTTTCGCTTTATCCCAAGCAAATATTGAATACGAACAAACAAGTAATGCAATATATGCGAGATTTTTCTGACAACAGCGTTATTGCTTTTATAATATTTCAAGAACAAATGATACACCTCAGTTTTCTTATGCATACCTTCTTCATGATGCTTGCCATGTACAAACCCCACAAACTCCTTTCCTTGGTTCTTGTCCATAAAATCATGTATGTAATCTTGTGTTTTCAAAGGCAAATCGACACCCGACAATAAATGATAATATTGATACGGTCCATTTTTGAAAGCCATTTCAAATAGAATCAGTTCCGCCTCTATTTGCTTTACAGTTCCCCACCTCACATCAATACGCGGAGCATAGAAAAGCCATGCATTGCGAGCCTTTATGTCTTTATATATTTCAATGTTTGTCTTAGAATCAACCAATAAGTATATATCATTGCGTTTGTCATCAATCAACTCAATCAATTTCTTTAAAACAAGAGGCTCATTATGAGCTATAATACAGTAAGCATGCCGGTTATTCATATCTTTAGCCACTTTAATATTATCAAACTGTTTTACAATCCCCATTGTCCGCATCATCACATTTCGCAAGAATGTCAAACAATCGAGATTTGCCTCTCTATTAATAATAGAGGGGCATCTTTGCTCAGCTTTGATAATCGCTTGAATATTAACCGTATGCTTTTCAGGTTATATGGTTAAAGTGTTTAGCAAAAAGACTATTGCTAAACATCTGCATCAATCTTCCTTTTTATTACTTGCTTATTTTCTGCACTTTTCCTTACCTTTGCCGCACTCGTCCCTCTATTATTAATGAGGGGCGTTTTTATTTTGCTAAACAGGCAGGGTGGATGGTAAGAAAGGAATATGGCAATTACAGTTATTGCAATGCCACTTCAATAAGAAATCAACGACCAAAGGCGGTTAAGCTCCATCGAATTGAATGTCACAATGCAAAACAACAGGATGAGAAGGGTTATGTCAAGCGTCTTGTACGTATGTTTGGGAAGCTTGCGGTAAAGCCACCCGATAAGCATAGGCACAAGGAAAAGGAAATGGCCGCCGAAAAGGACAGCCTCGTCCATGCCGTAACCCAATCCGACATGGACAAACAAATCAATAACAAAATACAGCGAGAGGATTTGCACGTAAGGATTCTTCCTTACATTCAAAAAGACAGATGCCAGGCAAAGGAGAAGCAGAATATATGGAACCGCATATTGCCACCCATGCAAGTAAATCGTAGGGCGAAGCACCTGTTCATGACCTACAAACTGCAAAGACAAAGGAGTGGTCATAAAAGTATTTGCCCAGAAATCATTAATCAGCGCATGGGCGAAAAGCTCGTCGTGACGGAAATATTGCAGCAAGTCCAACGCAGACCCTGCAGGGGAAGTCTCCGTTTCAGGGTCAAAGAAACTCTTCAGACTATAAAACACAAAAACAACAACCACGCAAACAAGGAACGGGAAAAGACTCTTAAAGATATTCCGCAGTTTTTCCCTGAAAGGCAGAATACCCACCAATGATGCGAGCAAAGGCTTCCCCGCATTGCTGATGGTAACACCGCCAAGGAGGAAAGTAAATACCGTAAGCGTGTAAGTATTGAAGCTGCGCCTCATTTTGTATTCCCACGACAATACGAGAAGCGAAAGAATCAGCAGAAAGAAAGAAAAAGGATAGGACTCCGTCGTAAACGACAGTATGATTGTGGTAAAACTCCCTGCAGCAAGGAATGTAAGCAATAATGCCCGGCTCAAAGGCAAAAGGACTATACGCCTCAGATAACGGAATAACAGCACCAAGCCGCCTGACACCAAAAGATTCATTAATAATATACAGAATACCGTCCGGATATCAACCCCCGCAACCAACTCCGCACACTTGGCTACAGCCCATTTCAGTATATGAAAGACATTGAAAAAAGGATGGGATATATCGAGAGCACCACCGTTAGTATAAAGATGGAACAAGTTATCATAACCCAAGTAACTGCCAGCATTGCCATCCGTTTCCTCCAAAATCCCGCTATGTTTAAGCACATTCAAGCCCAAGAATCCATATATGTAGAAAAAAACAAGGAACAATATGGGTTCCCAAGCTTGAACAGGGAAAAGTGCATGGGTGATAGAACGCCATGCAGCCCGGATAATGCGAAACGGAAGAAACAGGCGTTTAGGCATAACGCTATTCCTTATGGTTGCTTAACCATTCATTAGCCAAACGAAGCGTTTCAGGTTTCCCCACATCCATAAGCTGCAGATTCTCCAGAGGATAAGCCACAATCTTTGCTTTAGCACAAATAGAAAGGTAAAAATCGACTATGGAAAACCTCCCCGTCCACTCCTCCATCCACCGGAAAATCTCCGGAGATATGACATGGATGCCGCCAAATGCATATTCAGAATATCGTGCTGGGTCGAAATAAGGATAATAAGATTTAATCTCATTAGTTTCCCTGTTACGCCATCCGCAAAGCCTGTTATCATCATCAAACAACAGATAACGAGAAGTTTTCCGCTTACTTACAAGTAAAGTGGCAAGCGTTTTCGGATTGGCACAATGGGAATCGTAGAGTTGGCGCAAATCAACATTTGAAAATATATCCACATTATGCACAAGGAAAGGCCCGTCCCCTTTCAGGAAAGGCTCAGCTTTTTTAATCCCGCCGCCAGTCTCAAGCAAATAATCACGCTCATCAGAAATGGAGATATCCACTCCAAAATATTGATGCTCTTTCAGGAAATCAATTATCTGTTCTCCAAAATGATGAATATTGATAGTTATACTGTCAAAACCGGCAGCCTTGAGTTTCAAGATAACATGCTCCAACATGGGTTTTCCGCCCACAGGAACAAGAGCTTTGGGCATTGTATCAGTAATTGGCCGAAGGCGGTTACCCATGCCGGCGGCAAATATTAAAGCTTTCATAACGCTGGATTAAATATTTGTTCTATATTTTGTTCTCGATGAACCAGATGTATTTTCACACCGAACTTCCGGCTCAGATGTTCGGCAAGTTGTTGCGCAGAATAGACTGAACGATGCTGACCACCGGTACATCCGAAGCAGACCATCAAATTAGAAAAGCCACGCTCCATATAACGCTTCACCGAAGCATCGACAATCATATAAATATGTTGCAAGAAAGTTGTTATTTCCCCATCTTCTTCAAGGAAGCGTATGACAGGAGTATCTAATCCTGTAAAACTGTTATAACGCTCATATTTCCCCGGATTATTGATTGCCCTACAATCAAACACGAAGCCGCCACCATTTCCGGAAGCATCCTCGGGTACTCCTTTTTTATAAGAGAAACTGATGATTTTAACTTCCAGACGTTGTTTGGCATTATCTGAAAACTGCGGAAGTTGAACCAAATCCCGCAACACTGCGCAGAGATAAGGGTATTCTGCAAAATCTTCACGCAATAATTGCCTCAGGTTGTTTATTGCATAAGGTACACTCCGGATAAAATGCGGTTTGCGTTCAAAATATCCCCGGAAGCCATAAGCTCCCAAAACTTGAAGAAGCCGGAAGAGCACAAAATGCCGCAACTGTCTGCGGAAAGAAGCGTCCTCTATAGAAATATACTGTTTAAGTACGCTGATATAATCTTCTAGCAGTTCTTCACGCAAGTCTTCCGGATAATTCGCCTTTGCCTGCCAAAGGAAAGATGCCACATCATAATAAACCGGTCCCCTCCGTCCGCCTTGGAAATCTATAAACCAAGGTTCGTTATCACGAATCATCACATTGCGGGATTGGAAATCGCGGTACATGAACGTTTCCCCGGTACTGCACAATAATAAAACATCAGCCATCTTTTGAAAGTCATCCTCCAAATGGTTTTCTTGAAAATCCAAACCTGTAGCCTTCAAGAAACAATATTTAAAATAGTTCAAGTCCCAAAAGATAGAGCGACGATTAAATTCCGGCAAAGGATAACAGTGACAAAAATCCATTCCATCCGCACCGACAACCTGAATTTTAGGGAGAAGCCGTATGGTTTTATGCAGTAGTTCTTTTTCTGTTTCATCAAAAACGCCATTTTTACGCCCATTCCCAATGGCATCGAACAAAAGAGTATCCCCTAAATCTTCTTGCAAATAATACAAACTATCCTTACTGATGCAATAAACCTCAGGAACAGGCAGTCCCTTCTGACGAAAATGAGATGCCATATAAAAGAATGCTTTGTTTTCTTCGCAGGATGTGCCACTGACGCCAACCACATTTTTAAATCCGGTCAAACGGAAGTATTTACGGTTCGAACCGGATGAAGAAAGTTCAGATATGTTGTCAGGCGGACAACCTGTAAACTCGCGATATAAATCTTTTAATATCTCCTGGGCCATTTCTTTGCTCATTGTTTTGACACGCTAAAGTATAAAATCCCCTTGATTTTCCAACTTTTCAATCATTCAAATTTTTATCACACGTAAAACTGGCTTCACATCGTTAATAATCCTTATCTTTGCCAGCAAATCGCTGAAAAAGGGATGAAATCGTTAGAGCAAAAAATCATTTGCAAGACATTTACACTAAGTAATGGTTTAACTGTTTGGTTGAATGAAGACCATAACCAACCTAAAGTTTTTGGTGCAGTGGTAGTTAAGGCCGGAGCAAAAGATTGTCCCGATACAGGTATTGCCCACTATTTTGAGCACATGATGTTTAAGGGAACAGACAAAATAGGTACTACCAACTATGCGGCTGAAAAACCATTGCTTGATCAGATTGCAGACAAATACGATGAATTAAAAGAAGCCACCGAGCCTAAACGGAGGGCTGAAATCCTACATAAAATAAACAAACTAAGCATTCAGGCTGCAGAATTTGTCATTCCGAATGAGTTTGATAAGCTGATTTCTCGTTACGGGGGATCAAAACTGAATGCAAGCACATCGGCTGATTTCACATCATATTACAATGTGTTTTCGCCCCAATATATGCGCCAATGGGCTGAGATAAACAGCGAACGATTCCTGAATCCTGTTTTTCGCCTTTTCCAAAGTGAATTAGAAACAGTTTATGAGGAAAAAAACATGTATGGCGACTATGTAGGAGGACTGTCCATTGAACGTTTGAAAGAGCGTTACTTTAAAGACCACCCATACGCATTCCCTATCATAGGTAACACAAAGAATCTGAAGAATCCAAGCCCGAAAACTATGCGCCGCTTCTTCGAAACGTATTATGTGGCAGCGAACATGGGGTTGATTCTATGCGGGGATTTCCATATAGAGACTACACTGCCAATAGTCGAGAAAGCATTTTCACGCATTCCAAAGGGAGAAAATATTCTAAGGCTTCCTTCTCCTCTGCCTGAATTCAAAGGTCGTGAACTTTTCCAGTTGAAGGTTCCCGTACATTTTGTCAAGATGTTGTCCTTATGTTTCAGGGGAGTTCCTGCAAATCACACGGACGAAACCGCACTGAAAATTGCCGTATCTTTATTGAACAACGGGAACGGTACAGGATACCTGGACAAGCTTGTAGTAGAACACAAGATTCTGTCCGCCTCCGTAATCAACGAGCAAATGAATGAAGCCGGGATATTGGCTATTATTATCATGCCGCGCCTTTTATTCCAATCTTATGCCGCAGCAGAGAAGTTGGTGTGGGGCGAGATAGAACGACTGAAAGCCGGGGATTTCACCGAAGAATTTTTCCAAAGTCTTAAATTGGAGCAGAAGAGAAACTACATGTCGCTTCTTGAGGATATTGGTTCCAGGGCACAATTGATGATACGGGTGTACTCGCAAGGAAAAACATGGGATGAATATTTGGAAGAAGTGAGGAGTATCGACAACCTGACAAAAGAGGACATCGTAAAGGTGGCTTGCCGGTATTTCACGGATAACTACTTACTTGTGACCAAAAAGACCGGGAAGTACCCCAAGGACAATCTGCCTAAACCTCATTATGCTCCGGTCATCCCCAAACAGACACAGGTCTCTTCTGACTATGCCAAAGAACTGGCTACGTGGCCGGTAGAGCCGTTAGAACCGCGATTCCTCGATGATACTTCCAATGGAATGCATATAAGGAAATTGACGCCACTGGTTACTCTTTATACAACAGAGAATCCGGTAAATGACCTTTTCTCCCTCGATTTGCTCTTTTCAATAGGGACGATTTCTGAACCTCTCCTGAGGTTCATTGCGAATTATCTGCAGCAAATAGGAACAGAAAAATACTCGTTCAGCGAGTTCCGCACCCGTTTGCAAATATTGGGGAGTACGCTGAATTTTGAGGCAAACGAGCAGAGTTTCGTGGTGCGCGTCACGGGATTTGAAGTGAATTTTCGCCAGACATTGGAGCTTGTTACGCACTTCCTTTCACAGGCAAAACCTAACCAAAAGAAGATACACCACTTGATTGACGAGGCGAAAGTCATAGAGAAGTCATTCCACCAATCAAGCGAAAGCATTGCGCGCGCCATCACGGAAAAAATGGTTTACGGTGAAAATTCTGCTTATTTACGCAAGCTTTCGATTCCGGAAATCAAGCAACTTAAAGGTTCAGAACTGGTGCGTGTCTTGCATGAAGTGATGACCTATGCCTGCGACTTGCACTATTGTGGCAATCTTCCCACGGATGAAGTCGAAACCCTCCTGAGGGAAAATCTTCCGTTGGACAAAGTTGTTCATGAGTCGGTTTCGCCTATCCTGCGTCCGTTAGTGGCGTATGAAAAGCCTTGCATCTTCTTCGTGAACAAATCGAATGTATCGCAAAGTATCATCAGTGAATTCATCCACGGAATGCCGGTGGACGAGCTGAAAGAACGCTTCACATCACGGGTTTTTACCAAATATTTTGGCGGGGACATGTCGTCCATCCTTTTTCAAGAGATACGCGAGTTCCGCTCTTTTGCCTACCGCGTGGACGGGCGTTACCATCTTCCTTTCCGGAGACATAACGGACAACCGGGGTATTTCCTCACAACACTGTCCACCCAGAATAACAAAACCGTCAATGCACTTACGGTTCTCCGGGCATTGCAGAATGATATGCCGGTGAGACCTGAAAAGCTCGAGCTTGTCAAACAGGCTATCCGCAACGAGGTGAACGGGACGTACCCCGCTTTCCGCGACATCTCCCTCCGGTGGGCTTTTTACAGGAAAGAAGGGTTTACCGAAGACCCGAACCGCCTGTTGCTCCAGATGCTCGATGATATCAGTATGGACAACCTCATCAGCTTTTACGACAAACAGCTGAAAGGGCATCCTGCCATCTACGCCATTGTCGGCAACAGGAAGAAGATAAACATGGACAAACTGGCAGATTTTGGAGAGATTATCTACTTGAAGGAGAAAGACTTCTACCACTGATTCCTGTCCATGCCCGCCCGTGTTTCAGATTTTCTTCGCTTTCCACCGTCCGCTTCTCAGGTAGAGGTACGACAGGAGAATCATCAGGTCGTAGATGTGTTCCGTGGTCCAACATACTGCCACATCGGCTTTCAGGTATCCTACGAGGTAAAGAGTATATAATGTATATACCGCCACGGAAAACAATTCGAAGCGGAGAGCGACCGAGGTGTTCCCCGTCCCCGACACGCAAAAGAAGCAGATGAATCCGGGAACAGCAAGGAATACAGCCGAAAGCATCACCCACAACGAGGGTATGGACGCGGCAATAAGCTCCGCATTGTCCGTATAAATCCGGAGGACAACCCCCGGGAACAATGCTATCAGACCAGCAACCGGCAACACGAAAGCATAGCAGAGAAGCACCATCCTCCGGCAGAGGGGAAGCACATCGTCCGCGCGTCCTGCTCCTATAAGGTTGCTCGACAACGAACTGTTCGTCGAGGCAAAAGCATTCACAAACAGGAAGAGCAATGCCGAGATACTCCGCACGATATTGGTTATCGCCAGCGGACGTTCGCCGTGGTGCTCTATCGCGATAAAGAAAATAAACCACGAGACAAACGACAGGCCGTTCTGCATCATCACCCAGATAGACACGCTGAGTATTTGCCGTAACATCTGCCAATCTACGTGCGTGAACACGAACATCCCGTATTTCCGGTAATCCACTTTCCGGTAGGTATATATGACGAAAAACAAGACAGACACGGCTTCGGAGATGGAAGAAGCTATGGCTGCGCCCTTGATTCCCAGCGCGGGGAATCCGAATTTCCCGAATATGAGGATATAATTCAGTACTATGTTCGTGCCTACCATCACCAGAGAGTTTGCCGTCAGCGTCCGTGTATTGGTTGTTCCCACGTAGAAAGCACGGAACATCACCGCGATGAACGAGAAGAAAAACCCGTACACACGCCCGTCTATGTAGTCCAATGTGGCATGGTAAACCGCCTCGGAATCGATAATCCCCCGCAGCAGTACAGGGGAATACACGCGCGTCAGGGTGAAGAGCAACCCCGCAAAAAGGACAAGGAACATACAGCCTTGCATGAACACTTCGCCTATCTTCCGGTAATTACCCTCGCCATTGCGCCTTGCCATCAGCACCTGCGCGCCTACGCTGAAGCCGAAGCCAAGCATGAATATCACCAAGTAATAAACTCCTGCCAGCGCGGATGCACCCAGCTCCACTTCCCCAACCCTGCCCAAATAGGCGGTATCTGTAAGGCTTATGAGATGCTCCATCAGGAGGCTCATCATCACCGGGAAGGTAATTTGCACTATTTTTTTGTTGCTGTATTCCATAGGTATGTGCGGGCAGATGCTCACGCCTTGGCCATATCCGCGCGGCTTTTGCTTTTGGTTACGAGGTAAACTCCGCCGAAGATAAGCGCGACGGAACACAGCTTCAGCACGTTGAACGTATCCAATCCCCAGCAGACTGCAACTATGGTCGCCACCAGGGGCTGGACGTAATTGTACATCCCTGCCACAGTGGGGCGCAGGGTTTTCTGCCCGATTACGACGAGGAGATAATTGAGGAACGTGCCTCCAACGACGATATATGCCAGCGACAGCACCTCCTTCCCGCCCAGCGAAGCCCAGTCAGTCGCCTGCAATCCTCTGTAAGAAAACGGCAGTACGCAGATGAAAGCGTAGGTGAACATCCACTTCATTATGGTGAAAAGGGAATATTTTGCCACGAAATTCTTGAAGAACACAAGGTAGCAGGCGTAGCTGCACTGCGCTGCAAGGACAAGGATGTCGCCCAATATCGGGTTGTCGCCCACCTCAGTTTCTTGCCCGCTGCTAAGGATAAGCAGCAGCGCACCCGCAGCACCCGAGGCTATCCCCATCACTTTCTTGTTCGTGATTGGTTCTTTTAGGTAGATTGCAGCAAGGAGCATCGCCCAAAGGGGCATGCTGGTCGTGATAATAGACGCATTGACAGGGGAAGTCAGCCCAAGGCCGAAGAGGAAACTCCCCTGGTTCAGCACGATGGCAAGCAACGAAGCGACGAACAGCTTGGCAAGGTCTTTCGACGGCACGTGCTCTGGTTTCCTGAAGAAGGATGCCACCCAAAAGAGCACCATTGCCCCGCCTATGCGCAGGTCGGTTACCACGAGCGGAGTGACAGCCCCGCCCAACATCACCAGTTTTGCCACGGGAGACATCAG
Source organism: uncultured Parabacteroides sp. (assembly GCA_964481365.1). Lineage (GTDB taxonomy): Bacteria > Bacteroidota > Bacteroidia > Bacteroidales > Tannerellaceae > Parabacteroides. Next base: position 10,118 of record CAYZTO010000021.1, read on the forward strand.
CCCCCACAGTATGTTCGCCCCCAGCATCGAGGCATGTCCTTTCACTTCTCTCATCTGCTTGTTTTTATTTTTTCGGGGGGCAAAAGTAGAAATTTCTGCAGATATATGCTACTCTCCGATTTTCTTTGAAAAAGCGCCTGCCGGGGTACCTGAAATTTTCCGCGCGGGTACGTTCAGCTACACGGGCGGGTGATTTTAGCTACCTGCGCAGGTGACTTCAGCCGCCT
>CAYZTO010000021.1:10444-24172 GCA_964481365.1 uncultured Parabacteroides sp.
TTCAGCTACACGGGCGGGTGATTTTAGCTACCTGCGCAGGTGACTTCAGCCGCCTGCGCGGGAACCGGCTATGACCTGCTGATTTGCAGCCCCGTAGCCGACAGGCTCATCTCCACAAACCGTGCTTTTCCGTTCTGCGGATGCGCGGAAAGTATGCGGCGGATGCGCGTCGCGGCTTCGGTATCCTTTGCAACCATATAGAGGAACCCGCCTCCTCCGGCACCCGGCAGCTTGTATCCAAGGCAGTAATCGCTTATCAAACTGATTATTCCCTCCACGGCAGGCGGGTTTGTCCCCGCGTCCAGCGCCTTGTTGAGCGTCCAGCTCCTGCCCACAAGCGAGCCGTAGCGGCAGAAATCCCCGCGTTGTATGGTCTCGAACATATCGAATGCGTGCGCTTTCATGTCGGAAAGTATGCCAAGATGCACGCCATTGTTGAGCAGCATCCCCTGTACTATCTCGGCGAGGATGCCTTTCGCCGTGCGAGTAATCCCCGTGTAATAGAGCAAATGGCAGGGGCAGATGGCGGGGTCGGTGAAGAGATATTCCGGGAGCCAGCGCACGCGCGGGTTCTGCACGAAGCCTTCGCCCGTTTGCAGCAGCTTCGCCCCGTGCAAGATTCCGCCGAACTGGTCTTGCCAGCCTCCGCCGGTAGTGAGCAATTGTTCGAGGATGAGTGCGCGGTAGCCGATTTCGCTTTTGTCCCAGTTCAAGCCGCAGAAGTCGGAAAGTGCGCCCAGCACGGTGGCGGCGAGGATGGAGCTTGTGCCGAGTCCCGACCCTGCCGGGATAGCCGCAAGGAGGGTGACTTCAATTCCCCCGCCGAAAGCGCGGAGCGCAGCCTCCAGTGTCGGGAAATTTTCTGCCGAGAATTGCGGGGCGAAGCCGGCAAGGGAGAGCGCGGCTTTCGGGATGGAAAAGGGCGAACCCACCTTGTTGTAGTCGCACAGCTCGTCGAATGTCCGCACAACCTCCATCGCCCCAAGGTCGATAGAGCGGAGGATTATGCACGGTTCTGCCGAAGGCTTCACGTAAACCTGCAGGGGCGGCTGCCCGTTCAGCTCGATGGCTATGTTCACAACGTTACCACCTGAGTACATGCAATAAGGGGGTGTATCGGTCCACCCGCCGGCAAGGTCGATACGCACCGGGCTTCTTCCCCACACTATCTGGTCGGAATATACGTCCATCTTGGGCGACTGCCTGTTGTCCGACAGTGAGCTTACCATCCCTTCGCGCAGGAGCGAGAAGGCTTGCCCCATCAGCTGCCGACCGTCTTCCCCGGCAAGGGAACGGGTGCGAGAAAGGAATGCGAGGTTGTGGATGCGCTTCATCAGCGGGGCATCCGGCGGAAGAATATCAAATTCGAGAGCATCTCCCGGCGGAAAAGAGCGGGCTGCGTCTTCTAAATCCAGTTGGTAAAAGACGCTTTGGTTATAGTTTTTGGCAAGGCTCACCCAGTTTTGTTTGCGGAATGCCTCTCGCTGGGCAAAAAGCCGGCGCAGGTTGGCACCGTCGGAGATGCCGTTGGCAGAGAGCTTTTCCGCGCGGAGGTATATTTCCCGCCCCTCGTCCAAATCCGGTTCGGATACCATCCAGCGAAGGACAACCCCCAGTTCTTCTACGGAATGGCAGACGGGGAAAAGCGGAAAGTCCTGTATGTCGCACGCCACGGACGGCAGTGGGAGTTTCCTCTTCTCCAGCCACTTGTGGAACGTGATGCCCATATATGCAGTCCTGCCTGAGCAGACATCCCCTCGGAAAGCATCGTCGAACCCGTAAGGGCGTGCCACAAAACCGTCCTCTCCCCACGGGACAACATCTACACAGGCAGCCTCCGGGAGGTCAAACTCCCAGTCGTTGTCTGGGACACCCGTTATGATATGCCGGGAATGTAGCTTCCATTTCGCCGGAAGCCCGCTGTTTTCAATCCAAAGTTCCGAGTTGTCGGGGGTAAGGACCAGCTTGAGTTCGGCATTCTGGACGAACATGGCAGGATGCGGTTTCACCTTCAGTTGCATTATGAAACGCTGGTCGCGCACAAGATTCTGGATGGCGAGGGTCGAGGAAATCAACTCCATGCTTGTCCCGAAATGGTAGAATTCCCCTCCCGGCAACGGCAGGATAGCTACGGAAAGCGCGTTGAGTTCTTCGTCTTCCACTTGCGGGTTCTCGCCCAATGCCAAGCCGAATTCCCCATACATGTCATACTCTTTCAGCGAACCGTCGGGCGCAGTCGAACGTTCTTTAAGCAGCTTTACTGCCCGGTCGCTCAGCAGCCAGATGCCGATATCCATAAGGAAAAAGTGGGTTTCCCCCAAGGATGACAACTGGGAATACTGCGGCTTCTGCAACATATAGTCGAGTGTTTCGGGAGATTCCCGCCTGGAAACGAACACGCCGTGGTGCATTGCCAAAGACAGGTCTGACCATAACCCGTAACAAACGACATCGGCGGACGGGATAGGTTGCAGCGGCTCCGTGTGGCGGATATATACATCTCCGCAGACTACCATAGTGTGCAGGCTCTCCGGAGCGCGCTCCATTATTTCCTCATACAGGGGGAGCTGTAACGAAAGAAGGTCTTGCGAGAGCTTTTGTCCGCGCGCCCACCTGAAAACAGGCACCGGGGTGAGGATTTTCCCCGACGGGGCATACGACGGCAGACGCCGGCTCTGCCCTCCGGCGTGCAGCAGGATGCGCTTTTCTTCCGGGAGCCATTCTTCCAAACAGCGCGCGTCATTCTCGGATAACCTGCACGATTCCAGCAACCAAGCCGTGCCGCCACCCGAACCCAAACGCCTGCCTTTCGGGTCGGATGTGCAGAACCACTCGTCCTTTCCTGCTTTCCTAATATCATGAAAATAATCCACCAGATTCGGTGGCAATGACAGTAACTTCTTCATATTTCGTTGTTTATTTAATCATTTAGCGTGAGTGGCGCAAATATAGAGAATTAATAATGAACAGGCGGCTCATCGTTTCGCTTCTTTAACCTGCGCGGACTACCATACGGATTTACTCGCATAAGGGAGGAAAAACAAAAAAAGGGCAACAACGCCCTTTTCATTATTTAATGACTACCACGACATCCAACCAGCATACGCTAACCGGCCGCAAGAGGAATCCTGCGTTTTCCCGGAATGGCAAACACGCAACCGGGATATTCCATATAGTGGAGGCAGGATGCAATTTCAATTGGCAGACTCGAACTGCCTCAGGAAACGGATGTCATTTTCCGAAAACATCCTTAAATCTTTCACCTGGTATTTCAGGTTTGTGATGCGTTCGATTCCCATCCCAAGCGCGTATCCGGTGTATATTTTACTGTCGATTCCGCAATTTTCCAGCACATTCGGATCTACCATGCCACAGCCGAGGATTTCCACCCAACCAGTGTGTTTGCAGAATGCGCACCCCTTGCCGCCGCACAAATTGCAGGAGATATCCATTTCTGCAGACGGCTCGGTGAACGGGAAATAAGAGGGACGAAGACGGATTTTCGTATCTGCCCCGAACATTTCCTTGGCAAAGAAGAGCAGCGCCTGCTTCAAGTCGGCAAATGAAACATCCTTATCTACATACAAACCTTCAACCTGGTGAAAGAAACAATGGGCGCGGTAAGAGATAGCTTCATTACGGTAAACACGTCCCGGACAGATGATGCGGATAGGCGGTTGCTGCTTCTCCATCACACGAGTTTGCACGGAAGAAGTATGGGTACGCAATAGTACATCAGGATTATGCTGAATAAAAAATGTGTCTTGCATATCCCTTGCCGGATGGTCTTCCGCAAAGTTGAGTGATGAAAACACGTGCCAATCATCTTCAACTTCAGGCCCTTCGGCTATACTGAACCCTAAGCGTCCGAAGATATCGCAAATTTCTTTCTTGACGATGGAGAGCGGATGGCGTGTTCCCAACCATATTGGATATGCAGAACGGGTAAGGTCTGTCTCATCATCACCGGTCTGGGCGTTCTCGAAGACTTCCTTCAATTCATTTATCTTCTGCTGGGCTGTTTCTTTCAGCCGATTAAGGTACATTCCTACTTCCCGCTTCTGTTCAGGCGGGACACTGCGGAAATCATTCATCAGGAGGGAGACTTCACCTTTTTTGCCGAGGTACTTTATGCGCAAAGCTTCCAATTCGCCCGCATTGGAAGCCTGCATTGTTTCAACTTCCTCCAGCAAAGCTTTTATTTTATCTATCATCGTAATCTATAAGTTTCTCTATTCGACGGGCAAAGGTAATTTATTCTTTTTAATAAACAACGCACGGTTTAAGAATTTTGCACCGACCCCGAAAACATCTAATATTCTGCGTATATTTGCGCCAATAAAATCATTAAAAATGAAAGGAATAGTATTAGCCGGTGGAACCGGCACACGCTTATATCCTATAACAAAGGGAGTAAGCAAGCAGATGCTTCCAATATTTGACAAACCGATGATATATTACCCTATATCCACGCTTATGTTGGCAGGTATCAGGGATATTTTGATTATATCGACTCCATACGACTTGCCCGGTTTCCGCCGGTTGTTGGGCGACGGGTCGGATTTCGGAGTCCGATTCGAATATGCAGAACAACCTTCGCCAGACGGATTGGCTCAGGCATTCATTATAGGAGAAGAGTTTATTGGTGATGATTCTGTATGCTTGGTATTGGGTGATAATATATTTCATGGTGCAGGTTTCACAGGAATGTTAAATGAGGCTGTCAGGAATGCAGAAAGGAATAGGGAAGCAACAATATTCGGCTATTGGGTGAATGACCCGGAGCGTTATGGTGTAGCTGAATTTGACGCTGATGGAAATTGCCTTTCGATAGAGGAAAAACCAGAACATCCTAAGTCAAATTATGCTGTGGTTGGTCTCTATTTTTATCCAAACAAAGTAATTGAGATAGCAAAACATATCAAGCCTTCAGCCCGTGGTGAATTAGAGATAACTACTGTAAATCAAGAATTCTTGCAAGCTGGAGAATTGAAAGTACAAACATTGGGCAGAGGTTTTGCCTGGCTGGATACAGGAACACACGACTCTTTGAGCGAAGCTTCCACATTCATAGAGGTTATAGAAAAACGACAAGGACTGAAAATCGCCTGCCTTGAAGGTATTGCCTATCGGCAAGGATGGATTTCTACTGAAAAGATGCGTGAGCTGGCTCAACCGATGCTGAAAAATCAGTACGGACAGTATTTATTGCAGGTTATAGACGAACTTAATCGAAAAAAATCATGAAGGTTATAGAAACAACTATACCCGGTGTAGTTATTATTGAACCGCACTTGTTTGAGGACGCAAGAGGTTACTTTTTCGAATCTTTCTCACAGCGTGAATTTGAAGAAAAAGTACGCAAGATAGAATTCGTTCAGGATAATGAAAGCAAATCGGGATACGGAGTGTTACGAGGGTTGCATTTCCAGAAGCCACCGTACACACAAAGCAAACTGGTACGGGTAGTTAAGGGTTCTGTACTTGATGTGGCAGTGGATATCCGTCGTGGTTCCCCAACGTTTGGCAAGTACGTATCGGTGGAACTTACCGGTGAAAATCATTTGCAGTTCTTTGTACCCAGAGGGTTCGCTCATGGTTTTGCTGTACTAACAGAAGAAGCTGTGTTCCAATACAAATGCGACAACTTCTATGCTCCGGCATCGGAAGGTGCTATTGTTTGGAATGACCCTGATTTAGATATAGATTGGCGCATTCCGGAGGACAAAGTAATACTATCAGGAAAAGATACACACCATCCGAGATTGAAGGATTTGGAGTCGGTGTTCGATTATGCGGAGAATTTATACCTATGAATATATTAGTAACAGGAGCAAACGGACAATTGGGACACGCTATAAATAAAATGTCTCATGATTCTGCAAACCACTATGTATTTACCGACGTGGCTGAGCTTGATATAACAGACCGTGAAGCTATACGGCAGATTATGTCGGAAGAGAAGGTAGATGTCGTGATGAACTGTGCTGCTTACATAAATGTAGACAAGGCAGAAGATGATGAAGAAACAGCCCGATTAATTAATTGTGATGCAGTAGAGAATCTTGCTGTAGTATGCAAAGAAATTGGAGCAACACTGATACATGTTTCTACCGATTATGTGTTTTCTGGAGAGGGTTGCATCCCTTGTACAGAGGATATGCCACTTGACCCACAGGGTGTCTATGGAAAGACAAAACTGGAAGGCGAAGAGGCTATACAACGTGTGAATTGCAAGTACTTGATATTTCGTACTGCTTGGCTATATTCTGAGAACGGACATAACTTCGTAAAAACAATGCTTCGCCTGACAAAAGAACGCGATATAGTTAATGTGGTATTCGACCAAGTAGGGTCACCAACTTACGCCAGTGATTTAGCGGAAGCTATATTCCGGATTGTGGAGGACAGGAAGTATGAAGACAATCAAGGTATATACCATTATAGCAACGAGGGTGTGTGTTCGTGGTATGATTTTGCAAAGATGATAGCTGAGTTTGGCGGGCATAAATGTGACATCCGTCCATGCCATAGCGACGAATTCCCGAGTAAGGTTAAACGCCCGCACTATTCAGTGCTTGACAAGACAAAATTCAAACAGACTTTTGGTTTTGAAGTCCCTTATTGGAAAGATAGTTTGAAGATTTGCATAGATAAGATAAAATTCGAGAATGGGTCTGATAATGTATCTACCCGTTAAACATTCAACAACAAATAAATATTAGAGACATGAACTTGATAATAACAGGCGGTGCAGGTTTCATTGGTTCGCATGTTGTCCGCCTTTTCGTGAACAAATATGCGGATTACCATATAATTAATGTGGACAAGCTAACGTATGCAGGGAATTTGTCTAACCTGAAAGACATTGAAGATAAAGCAAATTACTCGTTTGTAAAGGCTGACATTTGTGACTTCTACAAGATGTGTGGATTGATGCGTGAATATGCAGTGGATGGTATTATCCATCTTGCAGCAGAAAGTCATGTAGACCGTAGTATTAAAGACCCGTTCACTTTTGCAAGAACAAATGTGATGGGTACTCTAAGCCTTTTGCAAGCAGCTAAAGAATATTGGGAAAGTTTGCCGGATGGTTATGAGGGTAAACGTTTCTACCATATCTCTACGGACGAGGTATATGGAGCACTAAAGTTTGATGGCACGCTGTTTACAGAGGAAACAAAGTATGCCCCGCACAGTCCATATTCAGCAAGCAAAGCAAGCAGTGACCATTTTGTCCGTGCATTCCATGATACTTACGGGATGCCGACCATCGTGACCAACTGCTCGAACAATTACGGACCTTATCAATTCCCGGAGAAACTGATACCTTTATTTATTAACAACATACGCCATCGGAAGCCGTTACCTGTCTATGGAAAAGGAGAGAATGTCCGTGATTGGCTTTATGTGGAAGACCATGCTCGTGCTATCGACTTGATATTCCATAAAGGAAAGATTGCGGAAACATATAATATAGGTGGTTTCAATGAGTGGAAAAACATTGATTTGATAAAGGTTATCATCAAAACGGTAGACCGCTTGTTGGGTCATCCTGAGGGATACTCGTTGGATTTGATTACTTATGTGACAGACCGCAAAGGACATGACCTGCGCTATGCCATTGATTCTTCTAAACTGAAACGCGAGCTGGGATGGGAACCAAGCCTGCAGTTTGAAGAAGGAATTGAAAAGACGGTGAAGTGGTACTTGGAGAATCAAGCTTGGATGGATAACGTGACAAGCGGAGATTACCAAAAATACTACGAAGAAATGTATAAAAACAGGTGACCGGTATAAATAGAGGCTCTATGAAGAAATAACCAATGATGAACGAACAGTAAATATCTCACCATTATATATTATGTACAACATGAAAACAAAATTACTCCCTTTTTCCGCTGCGATGTTGCTGATGTTTACATCTTCATGCGGAAACAGCAAACATGATTACCCGTTCCGTAATCCGGATTTGCCTATCGAAGAACGCATTCAGGACTTGTTAAGCCGTCTGACACCTGAAGAAAAAGTGGCTCAGATGATGAACCAGACTCCGGCCATCGAAAGACTGGGAATACCACCATACGACTGGTGGAACGAAGCTTTGCACGGCGTAGCCCGTGCAGGAAACGCAACGGTCTTCCCGCAAGCTATCGCGTTGGCTGCTACTTTTGATGATGATGAAGTCTTCCGGACATTCGATATGGTCAGCGACGAGGCCAGAGCCAAATACCACCACTATCAGCAAAACAAAGAATACGACAGATACAAGGGTTTGACGTTCTGGACACCGAACATCAACATCTTCCGTGACCCCCGCTGGGGACGTGGAATGGAGACTTACGGTGAAGACCCTTACCTCACTTCACGCATGGGGCTTGCCGTGGTCAAAGGATTGCAGGGAAATGACCCCGATTACTTCAAGACACATGCCTGCGCCAAGCATTATGCTGTCCACAGCGGACCGGAATGGAACCGTCACGAATTTGACGTTACCGTATCACCGCGTGACCTCTGGACTACCTACCTTCCAGCCTTTGAAACATTGGTTAAGGAAGGAAACGTACAAGAAGTGATGTGCGCATACAATCGTTTTGAAGGAAAACCCTGCTGCGGGAGTGACAAACTTCTGATAGATATCTTACGCAACGACTGGGGATATGACGGAATCGTCACTTCAGACTGCGGGGCAATTGACGACTTCTGGCAGAAAGACGAGCGTACTCCGAGGCATGAAACACATCCGGATGCCGAAAGCGCCTCGGCTGATGCTGTTTTAAGCGGTACGGATACAGAATGCGGCGGAAGTTACCGGTCATTGGTAAAGGCATTAGAGGATGGCAAGATAACGGAAAAGGATTTGGATGCTTCCCTTACCCGCCTATTGAGGGGACGCTTCGAGTTGGGAATGTTCGACCCCGACGAGCGCGTACCTTATTCCAAGATTCCATACAGCGTTGTCTCCAGCCCGGAACATATCGAACAGGCTCTTAACATGGCGCGTGAATGCATCGTCCTGCTGAAGAACAAGAATAATACGCTGCCCCTCAGCAAAGGACTGAACAAGATTGCCGTTGTCGGTCCGAATGCCGCCGACTCCACGATGTTGTGGGCAAATTACAACGGGTTCCCGACCCGCACGACAACAATCCTCGAAGGTATCCGAAATAAAGTCCCCGGAGCGGAGGTAATATATGAATTAGGTTGCAACCACACCGACAACTTCGTGATTACCGACCTTGGCAACTACATCACGTCTGAAGCCGGACAAGGATTGAAAGCGGAATATTTCAATAATACCGACTTCAGCGGGGAACCGGTCTATTCCGGTTTGGCGAAGGAGCTCCACTACACAACCGGAGGTAACACGCAGTTTGCCCCTAACGTGAACCTTACCAATTTCACCGCCCGTTATACCGGCGAGTTCGAGGCTCCGGAGAGCGAAGACATCGAATTCTCCATTTCAGGGAATGACGGATTCCGCCTTTACATCGACGGACAAAACGTAGCCGAGGTTTGGGATAACGAATACGGCGCATCCAAAACCTACGTCCTGAAGGCAGAGAAAGGAAAGAAATACCAGCTCAAAATAGAATATCTGCAGAAGATTGGCTCGGCAGATTTGAACTTCTCGGTCGGTGTCCGCACTCCCGTCGATTTCCAAGCTACTGCCGACAAGGTAAAGGATGCCGATGTTATCATCTTCGTAGGCGGAATATCCCCACGGCTGGAGGGCGAAGAGATGCCCGTAGATGCCGAAGGATTCAAGAAGGGCGACAGGCTCAACATTGAAATCCCGAAGGTACAGCAGCAGATGGTCAAAGCCTTAAAAGCTACCGGCAAACCGGTGGTTTACGTTCTTTGCACGGGCAGCGCGCTTGCCTTGAACTGGGAGGACGCAAACCTTGACGCTATCGTTAATGCGTGGTACGGCGGGCAGGAAGGCGGGACTGCCGTTGCCGACGTGCTCTTCGGAGACTATAATCCGGCGGGACGTTTACCTGTCACGTTCTACAAATCCGTAACGCAACTTCCCGATTTCGAAGACTATTCGATGAAAGGCCGCACATACAGGTACTTTACCAAAGAGCCGCTCTACCCATTCGGTTACGGTTTGAGCTACACAACTTTCAGTTACGGTAACGCCAGCCTTTCAGCTTCAGAAATAGGCAAAGACCAGCCGGTCACCATAACATTCGACCTTACAAACAGCGGGAAGATGGACGGCGACGAAGTAGCGCAGGTTTACGTCAAGAATCCGAACGACCCCGAAGCTCCAATCAAGGCGTTGGAAGGCTTCAAGCGCGTGCATTTGAAGGCGGGCGAGACCCAATCCGTCAGCATCGAGCTTGCGCCCAAGGCATTCCAGTCGTTCAACGACGAGACACAGCTGATGGAAGTCCGCCCGGGCAAATATCAGATTCTCTACGGCAAGTCGTCGGCAGACAAAGACCTGAAGTCGGTTTCGCTCACAATAAAATAAGCTTTGATTCTTGATAAGGAAAGCCCCCGAAAGTCTTTTGCTTGACTTCCGAGGGCTTCTTTGTTTACTGTACCGAAGGCAGATTGTCGTCTTCGTCCCCGTCATCACCGCCGACAGGCCTGTCGTCGTTACCGCCAGAGCCGGAAGACGAGCCTGAACCCGTGCCCGACCCTGCAATGTACGCATACGTGCCGACCAAGCCGTTCACCTCGGTGATGAAAGTCTCGATTTGGTCGCTGGTCTGGACAATGGCGTAAGCATTGACTATTTGCACAATCTTTTCGTAAAGCGCGTTGGCTTCCGACATCAAAGACTTCGAGTTTAGGTCCCGCTGCTCCATCTTTTCACTCTTTTCGAGAGTTTTGAGGTGGTAAGCCTCCACAAAAGCCTCGTTAGCTTCGCGCAACGCCTCGCGCTCCTCCTCGATTGCGGATGGGAAAACCGGATAGACCCCATCAAGCCTCCCCCTTAACATAGGGGGAAGTCAGGAGGGGGTAGTCCACATCACATCATCTCATCGTGTGGAAACCGTGACGTTCCCCCGTAAATCGGCAGACGACGAGCCGACGGACAAGCGGACTTTCCCCTTTTCCAAAACAAAGGCGTGCGCCTCTTCATCCCAATATGCCAGCACCTCGGCAGGGACCGGAATCTCCACGCGGACAGTCTCCCCGCGCTTTACCGCCACCCTTGCAAATCCCTTTAACGCTTTCGCGGGATGTTCAACCTTCGAACCAGGATAGGATGCATATACCTGCACAACTTCCTCGCCGTCGGACGCCCCGGTGTTTGTCACGTCGAGCGAAACGCGGACGGTGTCGCCAAGCGCAACCGATGATTTGTCTGCCGAGATGTTCCGGTAGTTGAATTTCGTGTAGCTGAGGCCGTAACCGAACGGGAAAAGGGGTTCGCTATCCATGTAGAGGTATGTTTTTCCCTTCCGGATGTCGTACTCCCTGATAGGTTTGAGGTCGTCGATGGATTTCGACCACGCCTGCACAAGCCTGCCTGCCGGATTTTCTTTTCCGAAGATTACATCCGCAAGCCCGTTGCCCAGTTCTTGGCTGGATTGGGTAATATGCAGGATGGCGGGAACGTGTTCTTTCGACCAATTGATGGCATACGGGAAGCTGGACACAAGAACGAGCACGGTGTTCGGGTTGGCGGACTTCACCAGCTTGACTAAATCTTCTTGCTCAAGCGAGAGCGCCTGCCTGTCCACCTCTTCCCTGCCGTCGCTCGCCACGAAGTTATACCCCCACCCTATTCCGAAGTTGCAGGGATGATTCCCGACGCACACTATTGCGACATCGGCTTCCTTTGCAAGTATGTAGGCAGAATCCGCCTTGTTCGATTCGGCAAAAGTTACCTCGACCCCGCTCCCCAGCGCGTTCTTCACGCCTTGCAGAACCGTGACGGCGTATGGCGGGGTGCCTGTGTACCAGTCGCTCACCACCTCGTTGGCGCTCGGCCCGATGACGGCAACCTTTTTAAGTCCGGCGGGCTTCAGCGGGAGGAGGTTTTTCTCATTTTTCAGAAGGACGACAGACTTCGCCGTCACTTTGCGGACAAATTCGTGTACGTCGGGCTTCAGCCACGGGTCGAGCGTGTCCTTTACACCTATGGCGGAGTATGGGTTCTCGTCTTGGTTGTCCAAAAGCCCCAAGCGTATCCACACACGGATAAGTCCACGGAGCGATGCATCGATGTCGGCTTCGGTCAGCAAACCTTCCGACAATGCTTGCCTGATGTATGGGGCGTGAATATCGTCGAGAATCATGTTGATTCCGCTCTTTATGCAAGCAGCGACGGCAGTTTTAATGTCCGGGAAGTAGTGGTGCTGGTTCACGAGCAAAGCCAACCCCCCGCCATCGGTGCAGATGATGCCGTCCTGCCCCCATTCATCCACAGTTACTTCTTTCAATACAGGATGGACAGTGCAAGGGATTCCGTTATATGCGTTGTAAGCTGCCATGAAAGCCCGCGAACCACCTTCGGTTATGCCTTTGTAGAACGTGTAAGCATAATACTCACGGAACAACCGCTCGTCGAAGTCCGAGGAGTTGGAAAACCGGTTGTTTTCATTGCTGTTGGCAAGGAAATGCTTCATCAAAGATGCCGTCATCCAGTATTTGGGATGATTCCCTTGTAAACCTTTAACGTATGCCACGACCATCCGCGACACGAGGAACGGGTCTTCCCCGAAGCATTCCTCCGTCCTGCCCCAGCGTGGGTCGCGGCCCAAATCTGCATTCGGCGCAAGAGTGATTATGCCTCCGCTGTAGCTGTATTTGGGAGACTGGAAAAGGTAGCGGTGCTCATAAGCCTGAGTCGCTGCAACCTGACGGATGAGTTCGGTGTCCCACGTCTGGGCAAGACCTATTGCTTGCGGGAAAATCGTCGTCGGAGCTTCGCCCGCACCTTTTACCGCCCAATTCGCAGGTCCGCTATGGGCATAACCGTGCAAACCTTCGGTGATTCTCGTTGTCCGGATACCCAAACGAGGCAACGACGGACGTGTTGAAAAACAATTTATCTTTTCCTCGATAGTCATAGCTTCCAGCAAAGCCGACACACGTTCCTCGATTGGCAGGCTGCTGTCGCGGAAACCCGAAGATTCTGCCCTCCCCATCCAAGGAAGAAGTAGTAAAGCAAGAAAAATAAAAGACTTCTTCATTACATTATTATTTATGTACTCATTGATTAAATTAAAAGCCAAAACAATGACAGACATTGCGCATAACTTCATCGTAAATTTCATAAGAATCCTCGGCATCTGCAAGGAATTCTCAGGCAAACGCATTTGAGTTTTCCAGAAAAGTATATCTTCAGAAACAGGAAAGAGATTCCCATGAAAAAAGCAATAAAAGTAACAGGGTGCGGTAACACCAACATAATCATACCGCAAGCGAAGGAGAACACATACATGAAGAGAATCTTCAATTAACGGCTATAGTAACGATTTCGAGGTATATGCCGAAGCAACTCCATTTGTTAAGGGAGAGGCGAGCGAGATTCTTGAACATTTTTCCTCACTTGAATATTTCAAGCCTCTGAGTGCAGGAACGGTAACAGTCTATACATTTTCTCTTACTCCGGAAACAAGTGGGGCCGGACAGGTCATATTTGACATCCGGTCGTCTTCCGGAAATGATTGCCGACATATACGAAGGGCAGCGTAAATTCGACATTGTGCTGCGCCTGAACAAGAACTACACCGAAGAGACAACACGACTTGACGCCAA
>CAYZTO010000022.1:0-24166 GCA_964481365.1 uncultured Parabacteroides sp.
CGCCTGCCATTTCTCGGGCAAACAAACTTTTTAGATATGCTTTTGCTGACATCCCTACATATTTAATGCTTATCTTTGCGCACCCAAAAGTTAGACGCGAAATAATAATGAAACAGCACGTTTATTCCCAACGGCGCGCCGCAGCTGAACGGCAACCACGCGGACGCAAAGTCATCGTCAAAGAAAACAACACCCTGTTGCCTTTTTTGCTTGAGTTGCTGAAGGGGCAGAGCCGCTCGTCGGTCAAAGCACTGCTTTCGCACGGGCAGATTTCGGTAAATAGCAATACGACGACGCAGTTCGACACGCCGCTCAGCCCGGGAGACGAAATATTCATCAGCGAGGAACGTTCACGCAAGGTCGCATTCAACAATCCTTTGTTGAATATTGTCTGGGAAGATGATTACCTGATTGTTGTAAATAAACGGGAGGGATTGCTTTCGGTTTCGACGCAGAAGGTGCATGAACGGACGGCGTTCCATATCCTCAGCGATTACCTGAAGAGTTGCAACCCGCGGAACAAGCTCTTCGTCTTGCACCGTCTCGACCGGGACACGTCTGGGCTTATGATGTTCGCGAAGTCCCGTGCCATTCAGGAAAAGATGCAAAGCAACTGGGACAGGATGATAACCGAGCGTGTTTATGTCGCCGTGGTGGAAGGAAGGCCTGGGCGCGACTCCGACATCATCTCCACACAATTAAAAGAGAATTCGGCGGCTAAGGTTTACGTTGTCCCTGAAGGCGGGAAGGATTCCATCACCCGCTACCGCGTCCTGCGTAGCAGCGGGAAATATTCTTTGCTTGAATTGAGCCTCGAAACAGGGCGGAAGAACCAAATCCGCGCGCAAATGGAGTACATCGGGCATCCGGTGGCAGGCGATTTCAAATACGGGGCGGAAACAAGCCCGACGGGGCGTGTCATGCTCCATGCGCAGAAACTCTTTTTTATACATCCTGAAACGGGCGAGGAAATGAAGTTCGACACGCGCATTCCCGATTCTTTCAAATCACTTGCCGGAAAAATGATACAATGAAACTCATAACAATAAATACCCATATGAAAAGATACTTTTACCTTCTTGCATTTTTGGCATTGTCGCTGGCAGTACAGGCTCAGATTCTTACGCCGGTGAAGTGGGACATAACGTTAAGCGACAGCGAAACCACTGAAAAAACCCTTGTGTTCAGCGCAAAACTCGATAATGGCTGGCATTTGTACGACATGAATCTTCCTTCGGGAGGACCTATATCTACTTCTTTCACTTTCGAAAAGCTGGAAGGGGCTGAAGTCGCCGGGGATGCGTCGTCGTCCAAAGAACCGACTGTTGTTTTCGACCCGTTGTTCAATATGGATTTGCGGTGGTATGCCGAGGAGGTGACATTCACGCAAAAACTGAACGTCACAGACCCGCAGAAATTCAAAGTCGAGGGATATGTGGAATACATGGCTTGCAATGACGAGAACTGCCTCCCCCCGGAGCAGGAATCCTTTGAGTTCGACAGGAAGAATATAGATGTGGAAAAAACATTGGCTGCACTTTCGGGGACAGGCGAAGAAAACCTTGCAAGCGAAGATAACGTCTTGGCTGAAGCTGAAGAAACAAAAATCACCGGAAATGAGGTTGCCGTTGCAGAGCCGCTTAAAAAGGAGGTATCTGTGTCACCCAAATTGACTGCGGCGGAAGATTTATGGGCTCCGGTCATTGATGAATTGAAAGCATTCGGCGACACTACCGTTTCGGCGGTGGACATGAGCCTTGTCTTCATTTTCTTTGCCGGTTTCCTCGGAGGGTTGGTCGCCCTTCTTACTCCGTGCGTCTGGCCGATGATACCAATGACTGTAAGTTTCTTTTTGAAGCGGACGAAGAACCGCTCTAAGGCAATCCGCGATGCGCTTACCTACGGGCTTTCGATAATCATAATTTATTTGGTTATGGGGTTGTTGATAACCGGGATATTCGGCGCAAGCGCCCTGAACGACCTTTCGACGAATGCGGTATTCAACCTTTTGTTCTTTGCCCTTCTTGTATTGTTCGCGGTTTCGTTCTTCGGGGCGTTCGACTTGGTTTTGCCGGCATCTTGGACAAGCAAACTGGACCGCAAGGCTGATTCCAC
This sequence comes from uncultured Parabacteroides sp., assembly GCA_964481365.1. GTDB lineage: Bacteria > Bacteroidota > Bacteroidia > Bacteroidales > Tannerellaceae > Parabacteroides. Next base: position 2,116 of record CAYZTO010000022.1, read on the forward strand.
TACGGGATTCATCAGCATCTTCTTCATGTCGTTTACTCTGGTTTTGGTATCCTTTTCGTGCACAGGACCGATAATCGGCACGTTGTTGGTGCAGGCGGCATCTATGGGAACGGCTGTTGGTCCGGCGGTAGGGATGTTCGGTTTTGCTTTGGCGTTGTCCATTCCTTTCAGCGTGTTTGCCATTTTCCCGAATATGCTCCAAAATATGCCTAAGTCGGGGGGATGGCTGAATTCGGTCAAGGTGGTTTTGGGTTTCCTTGAATTAGCTTTGGCGTTGAAATTCCTTTCCGTTGCAGATTTGGCATACGGCTGGCGGTTGCTCGACAGGGAAGTTTTCATCGTCCTTTGGATTGTCATATTCTTTTTGCTGGGATGTTATTTGTTGGGGAAATTAAAGTTCAAACACGACAGTGATTTGGGCTATGTTTCTGTTCCGCGATTGTTCTTGGCAATAATTTCATTCGCTTTCGCAGTTTATATGCTCCCCGGATTGTGGGGTGCGCCGTTAAAATCGATAAGCGCATTTGCTCCTCCTTTATATACCCAGGATTTTAGTCTTTATGATGATGAGGTGCATGCGGCATTCGACGATTATGAATCCGGCATGGCTTACGCCCGGCAACACAACAAACCGGTTATGATAGACTTCTCCGGCTACGGCTGTGTCAATTGCCGGAAGATGGAGGCATCTGTATGGACTGCGCCGGAAGTGAAAAGTCTTTTGGAAGATGATTACGTCTTGATAACATTGATGGTCGATGACAAGACAAAACTTCCTGAGCCTATAAGTATCGAAGAAAATGGCAAGACGCGAAAATTGCGCACGATAGGTGACAAATGGAGTTATTTGCAGCGCAGCAAGTTCGGAGCGAACGCCCAACCTTTTTATGTCCTGCTCGACGGCAGCGGAAGACCGCTCGCTCCTTCGTATGCTTATGACGAGGATGTTTCCAAATACGTGAAGTTTTTGGAAAGGGGATTAAGTGAATTTAGAAAGAGATAAGAATTATCCGGTATTGGATTTAAAGACATGAATACAAAAGAAGAAAAAATGGAAGCCTTCGGGCGACTATTGGATATTCTGGATGAGTTGCGGGTGAAATGCCCGTGGGACAGGAAGCAAACAAATGAGAGCTTGCGCACGAACACCATCGAAGAAACGTATGAGCTGTGCGAAGCTCTGATGCGCGATGACAATCCGAATATCAAGAAAGAATTGGGTGATTTGCTGTTGCATATCGTCTTTTATGCAAAAATCGGCGAAGAAAAAGGGGCGTTTGATATTAAAGATATCTGCGACAGCCTTTGCCAGAAGCTGATTTACAGGCATCCCCATGTGTTCGGTGATGTTCAGGCGGAAACCGCCGGAAAAGTTGAACAGAATTGGGAAGAATTGAAGCTAAAGGAAAAAGGAGGCAACAAGACGGTTTTGGCCGGTGTGCCCAATTCTTTGCCTTCGATTGTCAAAGCCCACCGGATTCAAGACAAAGCTCGCAATGTGGGATTTGACTGGGAGGAAAAAGAGCAGGTTTGGGATAAAGTCGAGGAAGAATTTAATGAGCTGAAATCGGAAATCGCACACAAAGACGCGGATAAAATGGAAGCGGAATTTGGGGATTTGTTTTTCAGCCTCATTAATGCTGCACGTTTGTACAAAATCAATCCCGACAATGCGTTGGAGCGTACCAACCAGAAATTCATACGAAGGTTCAACTATTTGGAAGAACACACGTTGAAACAAGGACGTTCATTGAAGGATATGACGTTGCAGGAGATGGATGCTTTATGGAACGAGGCAAAATCAAAAGGTCTGTGAGAGTTTTATTGTGCCTCGACTGATTTTGTCTTTTTAGAAAGGGAATAGTTTCTGCATTTGCAGTCAGTAATTTGAAAATATCTGAATATGGGAAAAAGTGTTATTTATACAGGAACCGGAGATAAGGGAACAACATCGCTGGTCGGAGGAGAACGGATTTCAAAGGCGCATCAACGCATTGAGAGCTACGGTACGATAGATGAACTGAATTCTTTCATCGGATTGTTGATAACCTCCCTTGAGGACAAAAATGATTGTGATTTCCTGCTTTTTGTCCAGCATAAGTTGTTTACTATAGGTTCTTACCTTGCAACCAACCAAGAAACAACCAATTTGAAAGTTGAAAGCAAGGTTACGGAAGAAAGCATAATAAAAATAGAACGGGAAATCGATCGTTTGGACAGTATGCTGCCACAAATGAAGCATTTCGTATTGCCCGGAGGTTGTCGTTCTGCATCGTTGTCGCACGTGTGCCGTACAGTGTGCCGCCGTGCGGAAAGGCAGATATACCGTTTGGCGGAAGAGAGCTCTGTCGAAGAACCAGTATTGAAATTTATAAACAGATTATCTGATTATCTGTTTGTTTTGGCACGTAAAGAATGTATCAGCAACAATGGCAAAGAAATAATTTGGGATTATAGTTGCATCTAATAAATAATCTCCTATTTTTGCGGCGAATTTGAAAACCAGACAGACAGTTATTTAATTAAACGCGATATGTATTGGACATTAGAATTAGCCTCGAAACTTGAAGATGCTCCTTGGCCTGCAACCAAAGATGAATTGATTGATTATGCGCAGCGTTCCGGCGCTCCTTTGGAAGTTATAGAAAACTTGCAGGAGATGGAGGATGAAGGCGAGATTTATGAATGTATGGAAGATATCTGGCCGGATTATCCAAGTAAAGAAGATTTCTTTTTCAACGAAGAAGAATATTGAATCGAAGCATCATCCTTTTTAGATAGGCACGGATTTCGCAGATATATTTATGTGTAGTCCGTGCCTATGTTTTGTTATCGGGGGAAACAATACTTTAAGATTTTATTCGTTTCCTTAGATAAGGAAGTTGTTGAGAATAATCCACGTGAATAAATCAATCTGTTTAATCATAATTAGTCTGTTTTGTTGCATTGATAGAGTAATCGCCCAATACGATGCAGCATTAAGTCATTATTTCCTGGCGACTAATTATTATAATCCGGCTGCGGCTGGAGCGGCAGAGGATTTACGGATGTTAGCATTATTCAATCAGCAATGGGTTGGGATATCTGGAGCACCGCGCTCGTTTTTTGTGGATGCGGATATGCCGTTTAACTTCAAAAAAACGCAACATGGGATTGGCTTGGTGATGTTTTATGAAAGTATAGGTTTGTATAAGAACACGCATGTTGGGGTGCAATATGCATATAAGCATAAATTGTTTGGAGGTGTTTTAAGTGGAGGAATCCAGATAGGATTGGTGAATCAGTCGTTTGATGCGGATAGTCTATATTTCCCTTCAAGTGCTTACTATAGCCAGACAGATGAGGCATTTCCAACAGAAAGTGGTCAAGCTATGGCGTTGGATATAAATGTTGGTATTTTTTTTACACATAAAAAATTTTATGCTGGCATTGGATATACACATATAAATAATCCCACGTTACAATATTCGGAGACTAGTTATAGTTGGTTAGGAAGTTTATTGAATTTTATGGGGGGATACAATATTCCTTTTCGGAATCCGTTGTATGAATTGCAGCCTTCCGTCTTTTTGCTGACAGATTTAACAAATTTCCATACCGATATTACAGTGCGATTGGAATATAACAAAATGTTTAATGGCGGTATAGCTTGGAGGGTCAATGAGTCGGTAGGAGTGCTTCTTGGTGTAAAGTTGGGAAGATTTCAAGCCGGATATTCATATAATTATCCGATTACCGCTATCAAAAGGGCAACGAGCGGGGGGCATGAAATAGTCGTCCAATATCGTCTCAAATTAAATAAAACGAAAACAGGAAAGAACAAGCATAAAAGTGTGCGTATTTTATAAGATATATGAAAAGAGTATTTATAATACTTGTAGTAATGATGTCATTACTTACTTCATGCGGGAAATCATTTTCCGGAAGTGGGGGTGAGGTTGTAGGAGTTAGAGGTATGGCGTTTAATGAGCCTGCTCCTTATGGTATGGTACTGATAAAGCGTGGCGCTTTTGATATGGGACCGTCTGATAATGATTCTATTTGGGGAATTACTTCTGAAACAAAAGGTATTTCGGTAGATGCATTTTGGATGGATGAAACAGAAATAACAAATGCCAAATATAGGCAGTTTGTTTATTGGGTTCGTGATTCCATTATCCGTGAACGTTTGGCAGATCCTGCTTATGGAGGTAATGATTTGTTTAAGATTACCGAAGATAAATATGGAGAACCTGTGACCCCACATCTTGATTGGAGTCGTCCGATACCTTGGAAACGTGCGAATGAAGATGAAATGCGGGCTATAGAAAGTGTGTATTATACTAATCCGGTAACAGGAGAGAAGCAGCTTGATGCAAAACAAATGGTATATAAATATGAATGGTATGATTATACTACCGCAGCATTAAGGAAATATCAGCTTGACCCAAAAGACAGGGTACGAAATACAGATATCCAAGTCAATCTCAATGAAATTGTGATGATCTCAAAAGATACTGCATACATTGATGAAAACGGAGAAATTGTAAACGAAACGATAACCCGTCCTCTGAGCGGACCTTGGGATTTTTTGCATACACGAATTGTGAATATTTATCCTGATGAAACATGCTGGGTGAATGATTTCAATAATGCTTATAATGAACCTTACATGCGGATGTATTTCCGGCATCCTGGCTATGATGATTATCCAGTAGTAGGTGTATCATGGGAAATGGCTACAGCATTTTGCGTATGGCGTACGAATTTATACAAGCAATCATTATCTTTTCCTGCAGGACAAGTTATTGAGCCGTTTCGGTTGCCGACTGAAGGCGAATGGGAATATGCTGCGCGTACGGGGAAAAATGAAAATAAGTATCCGTGGGGAGGAGACAATTTAAAAAACGAAAAAGACTGTTTTCTTGGAAATTTCAAACCTGGAAAGGGTAATTATACCGAGGATGGTCATTTGATCACATCGCGGGTAGCCTCTTTTGCATCAAATGATTTTGGTTTATATGATATGGCCGGAAATGTGGCAGAATGGACTTCGACAGCATATTCCGAATCTGGTCCGAGCCAGATGAGTGATATGAATCCTGAATTGCGTTATAATGCTGCGAAAGAAGACCCATATTCCATGAAAAAGAAAGTTGTGCGTGGGGGCTCTTGGAAAGATGTTGCGCAGTTTATCCGTTCAGATATGCGAACATTTGAGTATCAGAATGAGACACGATCTTATATTGGATTCCGTTGTGTAAGAACACAAATCGGATTCTCAAAAGGGAAAAGCAAATAAGAACAATTATTCTAACATTTAATAGTAAAATAGGTCGAGTATATGGGAAAGTATAGAAGATATAAAAATATATTGGAGATGTTCCTTTCCAGTGAGAAAGGGAAACGAGTGTTGAATTTCTGTTATAGTTGGGGGGCTTCCATCGTTATCTTAGGAGCGATGTTCAAATTATTGCATTTGCCATATGCGAATCAGATTCTGTTTGTAGCTATGATTACGGAAGCTGCAGTATTTTTTATATCTGCATTTGAGCGACCGAACGACGAATATCATTGGGAGGATGTCTTTCCTGTTTTGAAATCAAAGAATCCGTTGGATCGTCCTAACTTGGATAAAATGGAAGGGGGAAACACTGCTTCTATTAATTCTCCAATTTCCGGCATACAAGGAGGAATAAATACAGGAAACTTTGCAAATGTAAGTGCAGGTAGAAACGCGGCTGCTTCATTAGGTTTGGATGTAACAGAAGATGATACAAAAAATTTGTCTGAGAGTATAAAGAAATTGAGTGGTGCAGCAGAACAGATTTCCAAGATGGCAGAATTGACAGAAGCAACGCAGAAATATCTTGAGCAGCTTTCGGCAATGTCGGAACAGATGAGTCGATTCAGCCAAGTTACTAATTCGCTTACTCAAGCATCAGATACATTGTTGAATTCATATAAGAGCATTACAGATAATTCAGATGGCATTACGCGCAATTCGACTGGTTATGTACAACAAATGGAATCTTTAAATAGGAATGTTTCTGATTTGAATGCAATTTATGAATCTCAGTTAAAGAGTATTAGCATGCAAATTGAGCATATAGAGCAGATTAATGCTGGTTTGAACCGAATAAAAGAAATGTATAATAATTCGGTAGTTGACAGTACTCTGTTCCGTAGTGAAACTGAAAAAATGACCCAGCAGTTGATGCAATTGAATCAGGTTTACAGCCGTTTATTGCAAGCTATGACTATTAATATGAATTCTCCGCAACAGCCCACATACCAACAACCATATCAGCAGTCGGCGTATGGACAGCAATCTATGTATCAGCAGCCATATAAATGAGGTGCAAGTTTTGTCCTTTAATTCTTAATAGGAAAGAAAGAATATGTCAGGAATAGCCAATAGACCCAATTCACCTCGTCAGAAAATGATAAATCTGATGTACTTGGTGTTCATTGCCATGATGGCTTTGAATGTTTCTACCGAAGTACTTGATGGTTTTGAATTGGTCGAGAATAGCTTGCATACTTCAATAGATAATTCTTCCAAACGGAATATTTTGGTAGCAGGAGAGATTGACGATTATTATCAAACTAATCCTACTAAAGTTCATGATTGGTATATAAAAAAGAACGAGGTGAAACAGAGGTCGGACTCATTATTCAATTATATACAGGAGCTGAAAGAGCGTATAGTCGTAGTTGCTGATGGAAAAGATGCAGATATTAATAATATAGAGCATAAAGACGACCTTGAGGCTGCAGCAAGGGTAATGTTGGCTCCGATAAGTGGTGAGGGAGCTAAATTACGCGAAGCTGTGGACTATTACCGTACATTCATGGCAGAATTAGTGCAGGATACAGCTAAAACGCGTATTATTGAGGCAACGCTTTCTACAGAATCTCCCAAACAAGATATACGTATCGGAAAACGAAAGTGGGAGGAAGCTTTGTTTGAGAATATGCCTGTCGCAGCTGCAATTACATTACTTACAAAATTGCAGAGTGATGTCCGTTATGCTGAAGGAGAGGTGCTTTCTAATCTTTTAAGTAGCGTAGATGTGGGGGATTACCGTGTAAACCAAATTACGGCTCAAGTAATCCCGGAAAGTCAGAATATTATGAGGGGAGGGCAATATAAGGCAAACATTGTCCTTTCTGCGGTTGATTCGACCAAACGTCCTTCTATTTATGTGAATGGAAAAGAGTTGCCTGCTGAAAACGAAGGGATTTTTACTGCCACGGCTACTTCTACAGGTGTGTTCCCTGTTGAAGGATATATACAGATGCCAAACAGTGAAGGGACTATGATTCGTTATCCGTTTAAAGATGAATATTTCGTGACTGAGCCGGTCGCAACGGTTGCTCCCACATTAATGAATGTTTTGTATGCAGGTATAGCAAATCCTCTTAGCATTGCTGTACCGGGTGTGGCCAGCAGCAATATAACCGCGACAATGACAAATGGAACTTTGACCCGCAACGGAGATTCATGGGAAGCTCGTCCTGCTACTGTTGGAGAGGAAGCCATTATTTCTGTATATGCAAAAATGCCAAATGGACGAACAGTTGAAATGGCGAATACGCCGTTCCGTGTACGTGCGTTACCGGATCCGATGCCTTATATTGAATATACGGATGTCAATGGAAATGTGAAGAAATTCCGTGGAGGGAGGATTACGAAACGGGATTTAGTATCTGCGGATGGCATATTGGCGGCAATCGACGATGATTTGCTGAATGTCCCGTTCACCGTCCTCAGTTTTGAGCTTACATTTTTCGATTCGATGGGAAACGTGATTCCAGAGGTAGCTAATGGTAGGGAATTTTCCCAGCGGCAAAAAGATTACATCCGCCGTTTGGCAAGAGGAAAGCGGTTCTATATCACACGTGTCCTTGTAAAAGGTCCGGATGGAAATGAGAGGACAATATCCCCAATAGAAGTAATAGTAAATTAAGCATATGAGAAACTTTCATTACATAGCATCATTAGTTATCGCACTCATGGCAATTCTGCCGGCGGGAGCACAAGAAGATGATAGCGACAACCAGCAGAATCGTCGCCGTACCCCTGTCGCCTCGCGTGGCGAGCGTCAAACGGAGGAAACCGACAGCAGTTTGCCAGAACTTACAGTTCGTGCACAGGAATTAAACGACCGTTTGACACAAGGAATTAATAACGCTCGTTGGATGAGAATTATCTACCGTGAGGTTGATTTATTAAAGGAGAAGAATGCCCCATTATATTATCCTATGCAGCCAATGAACGGGCAAATGAATCTTTTTTCTATCATTTTCCAATTGGTTTGCGAGGATAAACTTGATGTGTATGAATACCTCGACGGGTATGAGGATTTTAGTGATGTCCATAAGGTGTCACTGAAAGACATGCTTGACCGTTTCCATATTTTCTATGAGGAAGTTCCCGGGAGGGGTAATCAACCTGCCACATTCGTAGTGAATGAAAGTGATATCCCCTCAGCTGACGTGCGTTCGTATTATGTTAAGGAAGCATGGTATTTTGACCAGCAAAATTCGGTATTTGATGTCAAGACATTGGCTATCTGCCCTATTCTTACCGACAACAGCGACATAGGAGAGACTACGATGGGTATGTTCTGGATACCTTACGAGTCGTTGCGCCCATATATTAGCAATACGTATATCATGACTTCGAATACTAATAACGCCATGATGTACACCTACGATGATTATTTTCGTCGCCGGATGTTCGATGGGGAAATCATAAAAACGCAGAATCTGTTGAATCAGCCGTTGCTGGCATATTGTCCTACACCGGATTCTTTGAAAAACGAGCAAGAGAGGATTGAAAATCAACTGGTATCGTTTGAAAACGCTTTGTGGCTTGTACCAGATACGGCGCAGGTTTTGGCATCCGACGAGAAGAGTTCAACAAATTCCAAGAGTTCTTCTTCCGAAGCTAAAAAGGAAAGCAAATCCAAAGCTCCGAAAGCAGCAAAGGCTGCACAGACAGCTCCTACGAGAACTGTGCGTAGGCATCGTTGAGATTCACAGACAGTCTTTCCACATTGTTGTAGATATCGCAAACTGGTTTCCATGTGAAATTGTCACGTGGGAATCGGTTTGTTTCGTTCTCTTCTGTTTTGTCTTCGGTTCATGATTCCTGCCGCAAACAGGGGAAACGTTATAGAAATGTGTCCATGCTCCTGATGATAATAATGAGACTTCAGCTAAAATTAGTCAAGTAAGACACTCTGCCATTGCCGCATACTGTTTCTTTGAAAAGAAACCCTTCATTGGCGTATCTTTTGTCAAAGACGGGCAACAGACTATGTTCTGTGTTTATATCGAACTCATGTACTTTTAGTTGCCGGCGGAAATTACCAAAATCCATCCCTTAGTTTGGTAATCAGATTACCACCATACTATGGTAATCTCAGAACCCACGATAATTCCTTTGATATGTCTCTATTTCAGGACTATATCTGCAACACATTTGCAACTTTTTCGATATATTATCTTTATGCCTTCGTCGTCTCCTTGAAACATCATGCCTGTACTTTTGCTGTGTGAAAAATCAAAAGAATACATGAAGAGAAAGACAATATGGTTGGTGATAGCCCTCTGTGTTCCGACAGCCATGCTGAAGGCAGCAGACATAAAGGGAATCGTTATAGACAAAAGCAACAAGGAACCGCTGGTTGGAGCAACGGTGCTGGTGGAAGGAACAACGACAGGAGCAATCACCGACATCGACGGGAACTTCATTATCAACGGGATAGAGGAGGGAAACCACACACTGGTAGCGTCTTACGTTTCTTATAAAGAAGAGCGTGTGGCAGTGGACACAAGGCGGACGGAAATTCTGACTATCGCTCTTACGGTAGATGAGCAGCAGTTGGACGAAGTGACCGTCTCGGCACGCAAGAAATTAGAATCAGAGCAGGCTCTGTTGATGGAACGCAAGAAAGCGTCGGTTGCCATCGAGAATATCGGGTCGAAGGAAATGAGTATTAAAGGTATTTCAACGGTGGAAGATGGCGTTAAGAAGATTACGGGTATCTCCATCGCTTCGGCAGGTCAGTTGATAGTCCGTGGACTGGGCGACCGCTACAGTACAACGACACTGAACGGGTTGCCTATTGCATCACCGAATCCCGACAATAAATTGATACCGCTCGACCTCTTTCCCACATCAACGGTAAAGAACATAACGGTGAGCAAAGTCTATGAAGCCAGCGCATTTGCCGATTACTCCGGTGCGCATATCGACATTAGCACGAAAGAACAGACCGGAAAGGACTTCTTCTCTATCTCGGCAAACGTGGGAGGGAAGTTCAATACCATCGGGCAAGACTTCCTGCACATGGACCAGAACGGGACGCTATTCAAAAACAATAACATGAACTCAAACATCCTCAATATGCCTTTGGCAGACTTTGAGGAATATGCTATAAACAACAATGTATTCAATACAACATTTGAGACCAGACGGAGAACATCACTCCCTGAATTCGGGGGAAACCTGGGTTTTGGGAAAACCTTTGATATTGCTGGGCATTGGTTTAGTTTCTTGGCTTCTTTAGGCATCAGTAACTCACAGCAGACAATAAACGATGCTTGGATTCAAACCCTAGAAGCGACAGGCAGCACGCTGAATGAATTTACCTACGACAACTATACGAATGAGCTGAAAATAGCGGGATTGGGAAGCATCTCCTACCAACTTAAAGGAGCAGATATGATAGGCTATACATTCTTCTATGCCCGCAATGCCAGCGATACTTATCTAGACCGTGAAGGCGTGGATTATGAAGACCATCATCTCCGTGGGAGCCATAACGTGACGCATATTTACACCCTTCAGAACCATCAATTGAATGGGAAACATACCTTCGGCGATTGGGATTTAGTATGGGGAGGCTCTTATAGCAAGACGGGCAGCGATGAACCTGACCGGCGACAGGTGATGTTCCTTGACGAAGACGGTGAATTAACACTCTTCAAGCTGAACCGGCAGGAAACGATGCGCTACTTTGGCGAATTGAATGAAGATGAGTGGGCGGCAAACCTTAGCAGTACATATCACTTCGATGATTTAAACAAAATCCAGTTCGGTTTTAACTACAAGGATAAGGGACGCGACTATACAAGTACCCGTTTCTACTATAATCTCAATAGTCTTAATCCGGAAATCTCCGATATTTATCATACGGATGAATACCTGAACCAAGCAAACATAGAAAATGGGACAATAATCCTGCAACGCAGTCGCCAGCCCCGCGACGGTTATGACGCAGGCAACCGAATCTACGCCGGCTACGTTTCTGCCGATTACTATCCGATTGCTCCCCTCTTAATTAACGTTGGAGTCCGATTCGAAGCCAGCCGCCAATGGGTTAATTATTATGGCGACGATGGACAGGCCCGCCGCCGCGACTTGGATAAGGATGACTTCTTCCCGGCAGCAAACCTCAAATACCAACTCAACGATGCAAACAGTTTACGCTTGTCCTTCTCCCGGACGATTACGCGTCCTTCGTTTATCGAGATGGCACCGTTTCTCTACCAAGAATCCTACGGTTCCGCACAAATTCGAGGTAATGCCGAGTTGGAAAACGGATATAATTATAATATCGACTTGCGTTACGAGCTGTTCCAAGAGAATCAGGATATGATTTCAATCACGGGATATTATAAATACCTTAATGCACCTATCGAGCGTGTCCAGACACTCTCCGGTGGAGCTGCCGTACACTCTTTCCGCAATGCGGACAATGGCATGGCAGCCGGAGTGGAGATTGAACTCCGCAAGGCAATCACCAAAGATTTGAAAGCAGGCGTGAACGGCTCGTTTATGTACACGAACGTGACGCTTCCCGAAGGCGGCGTCTATACGAACAGCCAACGCGCTTTGCAGGGAGCTTCGCCCTACTTGGTGAATGTGGATTTAACTTATACGCCACGCATTAACGACCGGCAATCGCTTTCAGCCGCTTTGCTTTATAACTTGCAAGGCCCTCGCATCCATTCCGTCGGTATTTCCGGGCTGGGCGACGTGAAGCAACGTCCGCAAAACACACTGAATTTTAACGCGAGCTATCAGTTCAACGAACGGATGGCACTGAAGCTACAAATAAATGATATGCTGAACCAAGACATCGTTTTCCGCCAAGAAGTCCCCAGCCAGAACACCACCGTGGAAGTTGAAAGATTCAAGAAAGGCGCAAGTTTTGAGGTTGGATTCAGCTATTTTCTCTGAAACTTATAATGAATAACTAACAAATAAATTTGATTGTAATATGAAATGTATGAACTCGATTACGTGGAAGTTATTGACCATGTCTATGGTCGCAGGTTTGATTATGTTTCCCGCTTGTAGCGATGATGATTCGGAATCATATCCTACGCCGCAACCGGAACCCGATTCTACAGAGTACAGGTTGGAAGGAGAAATCACGGAAGATACGACGCTCGAAAGCGGACAGACTTATATCCTTAGCGGCGGAGTCCATGTCAAGAACGGCGCTACGCTAAACATTCCGGAAGGAACTCGCATCGTTGCGAAATATGATGATGTTGTAGATTATATCCTCATCGAGCAAGGTGCTCGCATCAACGCAAACGGAACGGCTGAAAACCCTATTGTCATGACGTGCGATAATGAAGAAGCAGGCTCTTGGGGCGGACTCCACATCTGCGGTTACGCTCATACAAATACATCCGGAGGCGTAGGCAGCTCTGAAATTGGCGGGGCAACGTATGGCGGCGATGATGATGCGGATAATTCAGGTGTTTTGCGCTATGTCCGCTTGGAGTACACGGGTTACGCATTCGATGAGGAACATGAATCCAATGGTATTTCATTCTATGGCGTCGGAAACGGGACCACGGTTGAATACTGCCAGGCTTATAAAGGTTCGGATGACGGCTTCGAATTCTTCGGCGGCTCTGTAAACGTGAAACACATGGTCGTTACCAGCTGCAGCGACGATTCTTACGACTGGACTGAAGGCTGGAACGGTAAAGGACAGTTCCTCGTCGCTTATCAGGAAGCTGAGTCTTCTCTGGGATTTGATTGCGACTGCCTGATGGAATGCGATAACAACGGGACAGACTTTGCCGCAACTCCCGTAGCTCATCCCATTTTGGCAAACGTTACGCTTATCGGGAATGGCAGCAATTCCCGGGGTGTCCGCCTTCGCGCCGGGACGCAAGTTGAGCTTTACAATGCGCTCATCAGCGGGAAAGGCCTCCCCTTAACGGTTGAAACGCCGGAAACAGAAAATGCACTCGCCGACGGAACATCTATCCTCCAGTACGTGGCTCTAAGCGGAGAATTATCATCTGAAGAGAACATCTACACTAACGAGGATTTCGTTTCAAACGGAAATAACCTGACGAACCAGTCCTTTGAATTCAGCGACCTCTTTGTCGGCACGGTTGATGGCGGTACTACGATTGAAGATTCCTTCTTCGACGAGGCTCCTTACAAAGGCGCAGTCAGCGCAGACGATAACTGGACTTCAGGATGGACACTATAATCCGAACCTTCCCATAACCAACCATATATATAACACATTCTTTCTCTTTTTCGCGTGGGCGGCTTGGTTTTACCAATGCGGCTCACGCTTTGTTTTGTGCCGGCGTCTTCTTTGGTTACGCCCGCGAAGTTTTGAAGCCTCCGAACCACCTTTCTCGATTAATTATTGTATTTTTGCCCCGCAATTTATTCATTTAGAACATTTCTGTAAATTATATATACATGGAATTAGACAGTAAGTATAACCCCGCCGAAGTTGAGGGAAAATGGTACCGGTATTGGTTGGACAACAAGTTATTCAGTTCAAAACCCGATAAGGGACGAGAACCTTACACCGTAGTTATCCCGCCTCCCAACGTTACCGGAGTACTCCACATGGGACACATGCTCAATAACACCATTCAAGACATACTCGTAAGGCACGCGAGGATGAAAGGCAAGAACGCTTGCTGGGTTCCCGGAACCGACCACGCGTCCATCGCTACCGAAGCCAAAGTCGTCAATAAACTGGCGCAAGACGGCATCAGGAAGACCGACCTTTCCCGCGAGGAGTTCCTGAAGCACGCATGGGCATGGACTGAGGAACACGGGGGAATCATCCTGAAGCAGTTGCGCCGCCTTGGAGCGTCGTGCGACTGGGACCGCACCGCTTTCACGATGGATGAAACACGCAGTATGAGCGTCATCCGAGTCTTCGTCGATTTATACAACAAAGGATTGATATACCGGGGGGTAAGGATGGTGAACTGGGACCCGAAGGCATTGACTGCCCTCTCCGACGAGGAGGTCATTTACAAAGAAGAACACAGCAAACTCTACTACCTCCGCTACAAAGTGGACGGAGACCCCGACGGCCGCTATGCAGTTGTCGCCACAACGCGTCCCGAGACCATCATGGGGGATACGGCAATGTGCATAAACCCGAACGACCCCAAAAACCAATGGCTCCGTGGGAAAAAAGTCATCGTTCCGTTGGTGAACCGCGTTATCCCTGTCATTGAAGACGAATATGTGGACATAGAGTTCGGTACGGGCTGCCTCAAAGTAACTCCGGCACACGACGTGAACGACTACATGCTCGGCGAAAAGCACAACCTGCAATCCATCGACATCTTCAACGACAACGGTACCCTTTCGGAAGCTGCCGGACTGTATGTGGGCATGAACCGTTTCGACGTACGCAAGCAAATCGAGATTGACCTCGGCAATGCCGGACTTCTCGATAAAGTGGAAGCATACACGAACAAGGTTGGATTCTCCGAACGCACTAACGTCCCCATCGAGCCTAAGCTCTCCATGCAATGGTTCCTCAAAATGAAGCATTTCGCCGACCTTGCCCTGCCTCCGGTGATGAACGACGAGCTTCGCTTTTTCCCTGCAAAATACAAGAATACATACAGGAACTGGCTGGAAAACATCAAGGATTGGTGCATAAGCCGGCAACTATGGTGGGGGCACCGCATTCCGGCTTATTACTTGCCGTCCGGCGGGTTCGTTGTCGCCGAAACGCAAGAAGCGGCACTCGCCCTCGCACGGGAAAAGAGCGGAAACCAAGATTTGCAGCTTGCCGACCTAAGGCAGGATGAAGATTGCCTCGATACGTGGTTTTCGTCGTGGCTCTGGCCAATCTCGCTCTTCGACGGAATCCTCAACCCCGGCAACGACGAGATTAAATACTATTACCCGACGACAGACCTCGTGACCGGTCCCGACATCATCTTCTTCTGGGTGGCAAGGATGATAATGGCAGGCTACGAATACATGGGCGACATGCCGTTCCGCAATGTATATTTCACCGGAATAGTTCGCGACAAGATAGGCCGCAAGATGTCTAAGTCCCTGGGGAACTCCCCGGACCCGTTGGAGCTTATCGACAAGTATGGCGCAGACGGGGTAAGGATGGGGATGATGCTCTCCGCCCCTGCGGGGAACGATATACTGTTCGACGAGGCACTGTGCGAGCAAGGGCGCAACTTCAACAATAAGATTTGGAACGCTTTCCGGCTTGTGAAAAGCTGGAATGTTTCCGACGAGGTGGCGCAACCCGAATGTTCCGCGCTCGCCACGGCATGGTTCCAGGCGGTGCTCGACAAATCGGTTGCCGAGTTGGACAACCTCTTCACGAAATACCGTATTTCCGATGCTTTAATGGTAGTTTACAAGCTCTTCTGGGACGAATTTTCGGCGTGGTACCTTGAGATTGTCAAGCCTGCCTACGGTTCTCCGATTGACAAGCTCACCTACGAGCGGACGCTTGCGTTTTTCGATTCGCTGCTCCGCCTCCTCCATCCTTTCATGCCTTTCATCACCGAGGAACTCTGGCAGCACTTGGCAGAACGCAAGCCGGGAGAAAGCATCATGGTGCAACTCATCCCCGAAGCCAAAGCGTTTGACGCAGAGATGCTCGCCCGCTTCGAGAGAATGAAGGAAGTGATTGCCGGCGTGCGCACAATCCGCCTGCAAAAGAATCTCGCGCAGAAAGAGCAGCTCCGGCTGGAAGTATTGGGAACCAACCCGTTGGCAGAGTTCGACCCGATTGTCCTGAAACTTTGCAACCTCTCCGGCATCGCCGAAACAGAGGGCAAGCCCGACGGTTCTGCCGCGTTCCTTGTCGGCACTACGGAATACGCCGTTCCGCTTGGTTCGCTCATCGACGTTGAGGAAGAAATAAAGAAACTGGAAGCGGATTTGAAATACCAGGAAGGTTTCCTGCAAAGCGTCCTGAAGAAGCTCGGCAACGAAAAGTTCGTAAGCAAAGCTCCTGCCGCAGTCATCAACATGGAGCGCAAGAAGCAAGCCGATGCGGAAACGAAAATCGCCGCCCTGAAGGAAAGTATCGCCGCTTTGAAAAAGTAAGAAATAAATCCATAATCCTTTTTTATATAAGTTAGTTTGAAGGGCCTCCCGAGTATATCAGGGGGCTTTTCTTTTTCCATATAGTTTGTCCTCCCAAGGGCGTGCAGCGGGGTAAAAGAAAAGCCCTCCCGTATTGCACGGAAAGGCTTCGCCGCCTGTGATGCACAGGCATTCTTTTATTGATTACCGGATATGTCTGTTAGTTTATTTTACTACCGGTTTGTCATCTGGTTCTGCCGTATCGCCATCGTCTCCTTCCGTCTTGTCATCACTTCCGGATTGTGCGATTTTCAGTTTATACTCCTTTATGACAGCATTGATGCTCATGACGAAACCGGAGAGAGTATCGGTAGTGTCGTCAGTTTCTGATTGCACATCCGGATACTCATCGTCATTGTCTGCATTATCCTCTTCGACAAGCGAGCGCATGGTTATCTGCGAGTTAATTACCGAGACGACATCCCGGTACGCCTTGTCCATGTCAAGCCTTACGGTACGGACAGCCACGGTCGCCATCTTATTTTTCTCCGTTCTTTCGCGGGAGAGGGATACGAACTCGGCATTTGTCTCCATCATCGAAGAAACATTATCCGTCCTGCCAAGTGTCTCAATCTCTTCTTTCCAGGGAGATGCCTGTAAATCCTTGCCCAAGTCCTCCAGTTTTGACGACTTGACATTATACCCGCTCTTCGACGTTATTCCATACGATTCGATTTTGTTGTTGATAGAGATTGCCGTGTCGCGGATGGTTTTGTCTGCGCTGTACAAATCGGCATGGACATGCCAGCGGAGGCAGCGGAAGGCGTTCATTCTCTCGGTGTCTTTCTCTTCGAGCATGCGGGTGAGGTTGTCTTTCCGCTGCACTACGAAAGCACCGTCGAGTTCCTGCCTTCGGGCTGTGAACACTTCATAGCATTTGGTAAGTTTCAACTCAGACGCACCTACACGTTTGATGTGGTGGTCTATGTCCGACATAAATTGCACGTATAGCGCGTTATTCATGTCCTTTAACGTGATTCCTTCTATCAGTTCCATCTCTTTGTAATTTACTATTTATACCATTAAACATAAATTTTTCCATTTGAAATTTGTATTATGACCTATCCGGTAATTTTCCCGTGAAATATCGCTGAACCGCCAAGGGCTGTCAATGCCCCTCTGGAATCAGCCCTGAACCGCTGCGGTTTTGCGATGCCCCTCGCAATGTGAACCCAGACCGCCGCTCGCCGTTAGTGTTTCTCCTGACGAAATCCCGACCCGTCGCGGTTCGGCTTCGTTTCTCTCGCCGCAGGCAAAATCCGCTGCGGATTTTTATTTTTCCTATAGAAATGCACCCGCCCCGCCACGGTTTCCCGACATTCTTTGCGAAATAGTGGTTTTCCCTTACGGGTCTTGGCATAATTCGCGAGAAATATAAAAAAACCGCCACAGACTTCATTCCTTTTCGTTGCACGGAAATTTGTGCTGTGGCGGACCGAGTGTTCCTAACTAAAACCTTTATGAATCCGCCGCTAAGATATGGATATTTCTTTTTCTGTGCAAATTTCCGGCTTTAAAATTACGCCCAAACTTCGTTTTCCATCCATTTTTATTATCATCGGCGCTTCCGTTCGCACGTGGCGGAGGTATTCCGTCTCCTCTACGGCAGGAATCCTGCCGAGGTATTCCTCATCGAACCAGCCATCTCCCTTGAACGGGTTGATTGTAAAGTAGCCCACACCGAAAGAGGTAAGGTTCTGGAAGAAATGCGTCCCTTGGCTTGGGTCTATGCGGTAGTTTTCCAGACCGCATTCCACGATAACCCGCGCATTGCTGATGTGCGGCCATTTCACAGGGATACCCAGCCAGGGGTCGCTGCTGCCCCAGCGCCCCGGACCCACAAGTATGTAGGACGAGCCTTCGTCGGTGAATTTGCGGTTGATTCTGTCTATCTCGCGGGCTATATCCGTGTTGTTGGCAGAGTTGAATGCCGCGCTCTTTACGTAAATTATGTCGCACACGTCGTTCACGATGCCATGCCCGAGAACGCTTGCGGAAGATAGCACAGTCTCTTCTTTCCTTATATTATTCAAGTCTTCTTCCATCACTTCCTTATTGTCCACGATAGGGCGTATCTGAAGCAAATAAAATGTCCCGCTCCGCCGGTTTGGTCCGTCGAGATTGACGGCGAACTCTATTTCGATAGGCCTGCCCATCTCGCTTTGACCGATGCCCAACAGCTCGTCGAGCATGGATGCAAGCGGGATTACGTCGTGCTGCAGGATATTTGCAAAGGAAAGCACTTTCCGTCCTCCGGGGTAGAAGCCATCGTGTATAGCCTGGTCGTAAGGGTCATATGTGGAAACCAGGAACTGCAACGACCCGTCGGATTCGGCATTTTTCAGGTTGAGGCGGAGGAGGTTGAAAGCATCGTTGGTCACGAACGTTTCAGCCATGTTGCTCAAATCGAGGGCGTAGAAGCGTGTCTGTGTTTCCTTCAGGGCAAAATCGAGCGTGCTCATTTGGAGTATATTGTGCGGATGCCGTGGGGAGAAGCGCAAGGTCACGCCCCCATCGACGATATACTTCCCGAGGCCGAGGGCGATGTTGGCGATGCCGTCTTCCGACTTCTCGTTTCCTATCGGATAGTAGTTGAGCGACCGGGCAACGCCCGATATGTTAGGGTAGAAATGGTTCCCATAGGTGCTTCCCACTACTTCCTGGAGGACAATCGCCATCTTCTCTTGGTCTATGAGGTTGGAAGTCGCTGTCATGTATGCCTTGCTGTCGCGGTAGAACACGGAAGCGTAAACAGCCTTGATGGCATCGCTCACTGTCCGCAGCATTTCATATTTTTCGTCAATCTTCGGTACCATGTAAGTTGAATAGACACCGGCAAACGGCTGGTAATGGGAGTCTTCAAGCAAACTGGACGAGCGGATGGCGATAGGGCTGTGGACGACATCAAAAAATGCCATCAAGTCCTCGATGAGCCGGGCAGGGAGGCTGGCGCGCAGGAAATACCGCAGGATAGTAGCATCGTCCCTGTCGCCCAATGCGATGGAATACAGTTCGTTCGTTTCCATGAATTCATCAAAGATATCCGTGCATATTACCACGGTCTTCGGGATATTGACGCGCAAGTTTTCCTTTTCGAGCTTGGGGTATCGCTTAATCATCGCCCCGATGAAAGCAAGTCCCCTGCCTTTCCCGCCAAGCGAACCGTCACCTATACGCGCGAAGTTGCTGTACTCGTCAAACCTTTCTTTTTTGTAGATTGCTACCACGCCGGCATTCTTCATTCTCCGGTATTGGACGATGAGGTTGAATATAAGTTGCCTTGCCTCGCCCATGTCGCGGTAGTCCGAAATATCGACGTGCTTAAGTATCTCGGCGGGAGGGAACATCGCCCGGGAATACAAGAAGCGCGAGAAATGGTTGCGCGAGAGGTGGAAGGCAAGCGAGTCGTCGGGAATTTGGAAGATTTTCGTTTGCAGGTCTTTTAGGTCGGTTATTCGCATGATTTCTTCCCGCGTTTTCGGGTTCAATATTACAAAATCCCCAAAGCCGAAGCGGTCTGTAATCATCTTCCTTAAATCTTGGGGATAGCTTTTCGAGTTCTTATCTATGAACGAAGCACCCAATTCGTCGGCGTAGCGTGCATTCTCTGTTTCCGAAGATTCCAGAATGAACGGGATTATCAAGCCGCTCTGCTGCACGTGCTTCCCGAATATATAGCCCGCCATCGGGTCTTTCTTCCCTTCCCGCATGAAGCTCATGTCCGAGACGATACCGAGTATGTTTTCTTTGTAATGGTTGAAAATCCTGATGGCTTCTTCGTATGTCCTTGCCAATTTGATTTTAGGCCTGCCCCTCATCCTTAACGTCTGGAGATGCGCATTGAGTGCCTCCTTGGAAAATTCACGGCTTTGCTCCAGAATGAACTTGTAGAGGTGCGGTAGGGCAGACGAATAGAACCGGATGGAGTCTTCGACAAGCAGGATTATCTGCACCCCGACGCTCGCGACGTCGTGCGGCGCATTCATCTTGTCCTCGATGAGCTTTATGATGGCAAGGAGGAGTTCGGAATTGCCCAGCCAGCAGAAAACATAGTCAATGGCACTGAGGTCTTCGTTTGCCACACGTTTGGAAACCTCTTTCGAGAAAGGAGTAAGCACGACTATCGGGATGTTCGGGTAGCGAAGCTTTATTTCCTTTGCGGTTGCGAAGATGTCTCGGTGGTCCATGTTGGGCATACAAATAATCAGCTCGAAATTACGGCCTTCCAATTCCGCGAGAGCTTCACTTTCCGTAGTTACTTGCGTGAACCTGGGGGGATAGCGCAAGCTTAACGCGGTGTATTCATTGAATATCTGCTCATCCACCCTGCCGTCGTCTTCGAGCATGAAGGCGTCGTATTTTGTTGCAATAAGTAGGACGTTGTAAATGCGTTTATTCATCAGATTGGCAAAAGGTGTGTCTCTGAACACTAAATCTTTTAAATTAGGTATTCCGCTCATGTTGATTTATAATGATTGGGTTTTGGTTTCAAATGTAAATAAACCGAATTGAATACGCAAACCAAGACGGCAGGCAATGGCGCAAAAAAAAGGTCGCGCCATCAGGCGCGACCCTCTCCCAAATCTCGGAAACTATAAGTATTAATCTTTCAGTTTCGCTTTCAAGAACTCGCGGTTTAAACGGGCTATGTTGCTAACGGAAATGTTTTTCGGGCATTCCATTTCGCACGCACGGGTATTGGTGCAATTTCCGAAACCGAGTTCGTCCATCTTGGCAACCATAGCCTTGGCACGTGTGGCGGCTTCGATGCGACCTTGGGGAAGCAAAGCCAACTGGCTGACTTTAGCCGAAACGAACAGCATCGCAGAACCATTTTTGCAAGCCGCAGCACAAGCACCGCAACCGATACATGCTGCAGCATCCATGGCGAGGTCTGCGTTCTTTTTCGAAATTGGTATTGCATTTGCATCGGGAACACCACCGGTATTCACTGATATGAAACCTCCTGCCTGAATAATCTTGTCATAAGCGGAACGGTCCACCATCAAGTCGCGAATAACAGGGAAACCGGCGGAACGCCACGGTTCGATGGTAATAGTTTCACCATCATGGAAGCGGCGCATGTATAATTGGCAAGTTGTAGCGCCCGTTGCCGGACCGTGCGGATGTCCATTTACATACAAAGAACACATACCGCAGATGCCTTCGCGGCAATCGTGGTCGAATACAACCGGCTCTTTACCTTCGCCTACCAGCCGTTCGTTCAATATGTCCAACATTTCTAGGAAAGAAACACTCTGATGGATTTGCATAGGGTAAGTTTCGAACTGCCCTTTTGCTTTCGGGCCTCTCTGACGCCAAATCTTCAGCGTAACTTTTATATCTTTATCCATGATTCGATTTCTGATTTTTTAAGATTGATGATTATTACTTCTTGTAATTACGTGTTTGTGGAACGATGAACTCATAATTCAAGTCTTCTTTCAGCATGACCGGATCTTTCTCCTCGCCTTGATATTTCCAACAAGCCACGTACATGTATTTATCGTCGTGACGTAAAGCTTCGCCATCTTCAGTCTGATGTTCTACTCGGAAATGACCACCGCATGATTCTGCGCGATTTAGCGCATCGTATGCCATTAACGTACCAATTTCGATGAAGTCAGCCAAACGCAA
>CAYZTO010000023.1:0-15627 GCA_964481365.1 uncultured Parabacteroides sp.
CATTTTGCAAAGCAAAGGAAACTCAATTTGCAGTGCAATAACCGATTGGGGCGCAAGAATTATGTACTTTTGCGATTGCTAACGAACCCTGCTGTTTCCAAGAAAATGAAAGCATTGAAACTCCTCTACCGATTTTTGCGCTTCCGCAAAGGCTTTGGGGTACATTCCCCGTTCGCATTTGATTTGATAACAAATGTGATTGAAGATGATTACGTTTACCCCTGCTATGCCCGCATCGAATCGGTGCGCCGCCGGCTTCTGCATAGCAAAGATTCTTTCGGGGAAAACGCAATGACTGTCGGGAAGGCAGCGCAGAAGTACGCCACCGGCAAGAAACGCGGGCAGCTGCTTTTCCGCCTGGCAAATTACCTCGGTCCGAAGCGGCTGTTGCAGGTCGGCTCGGGCATGGGTATCTCCACGCTCTACCTCACTGCCTACGCTTCAAATTTGCATTGTATTTCCCTTGAAAATGATTCTGCAAAAGCAAGATGGGCGCGATGGTGCCTGCGCGAAGGCGGGAAGGACGTGGAAACATTGGTTGGCGAATACGAAAGCACTCTCCCGGAGGCTTTGGAGAGGTTGGGGACTGCCGACTTCCTGTTCTTCAGCGCGGGGCTGCCCCGGCCGTATGATTTGTTCGAGAAATGTGCGGGACACATCCAGCCCAAAAGCATCTTGGTGATTGAAGGCTTGTACGACACTCCGGCAGGGCGCGAATGCTGGCAGCGGATAAAATCACACCCTTCAGTGGCGCTCACCTTCGATTTGTACCACGTCGGGCTTGTTTTCTTCGACAAACGGTTCTACCGCAAGGACTACACGGTTTATTTCTAACGGAACCTCTTCTCCAAGTCATCATTCGATATCAGACTGATGATTATCTTCCCGTCCGGTGTGTAACTGGAGTTGCTGCATACGAAAAGTGACGCGACCAGGTTGTCCATCTCTTCGGCAGAAAGCAGGCGCCCTACGGGGATAGCTTGAGCCGATGCCAGCGAAAAAGCAATCATGTCGCAGACGTCTTCCTGCACTTTGCTCCCGGTTTCGAGTGCTTTGGAGACTATTTCCTTCAGGAGTTTCACACAATCCGTCCCTTCCATCCCTGCGGGTATCCCATTGATTGAATAGCTTCCTCCCCCCAAATCCGAGAGGTCGAACCCGGCGAAAGACAGGTCATCCAGCAAGAAAGGCACGTACACGTTCTCCGAAGGGGTGAATTCCACAATGGCGGGGAATAGCATCTGTTGCGAGACCCCTTGATGCTGGGTTATACGCTTCAGGTATTGCTCATAAAGGATACGGACATGCGCGCGGTGCTGGTCTACCAATGCCAATCCAGACTTCAGCGATGTTATTATATAATGGTTCTTATATTGGTAACAGGGAGTGGTCGTGTCTTCGAATAGCGGCTTGTCGGCAGATGCTGAAATATCAGCCTTGACCTGCGATACAAGTTCCCCTTCGGCTTCAAAGTCCTCGTACAGGCGGGTCCAGTCGAACTCCTGCCGCGAGGATACGGAGTTATCTTTAGAGCCTCCATAGGATGAGGGCATGGCAGGTAGGTCGAAGGGGTTGTAGCGCGAGCTTACTTCCACCACCGGGGTCTCGCCGGATGCGGTATCCTTCAACGGATTATACACAGGGATATCGAGAACCTCATCTGTTGTGAAATCCAACGAGGGAATAGCGCTCGACTTCGCAAGAGATTCGCGCATGGCGGCAAGCAATATTTGCCAGATGGGTTGCTCGTTTTCGAACTTCACCTCCGTCTTGGTCGGGTGGATGTTCACATCTATGCTTGAGGGGTCGAGGGTCAGGTATAAGAAGTAGCTGGGCATCTCTCCGGCAGCGACGAGGTGTTCATAGGCTTGCATCACGGCACGGTGGAAATAGGGGTGCCGCATGAAACGCCCGTTCACGAAGAAGTATTGCAAGAATCCCCGCTTCGTACACATGTCAGGGCGGCAGATGAACCCCGAGACATTCACAAGAGAGCTTTCGGCATTTACCGGCAGGAGCTTCTGGTTAAACCCCTTCCCATGCACACTGATGATGCGCTGGCGCAGTCCCGAGCCTGGCAGGTTGAATATGTCGGCATCGTTGTGATTGAGCGACATGGAGACCGACGGGTTAGCCAATGCTACACGCTCGAACTCCGTGAGTATATGCCTGAACTCAGTCTCGTTCGACTTCAGGAACTTCCGCCTTGCGGGAATGTTGAAGAACAGGTTGCGTACCGTGAAGGCACTCCCTTCGGCACAAGCGTCGGGGTGGGTCTCTTCTACCTCCGAGGCAGAGATGCGCAGGAACGTGCCGACATCCGCCCCGTGTTGCCTCGTGCGAAGCTCTACTTGCGCCACCGCCGCGATAGAAGCAAGAGCCTCACCCCTGAACCCCATTGTCCGGAGGGAAAACAAGTCTTCCGCCCGCGCAATCTTCGAGGTGGCATGCCGTTCGAAAGCCATGCGTGCGTCGGTGTCGGACATGCCCCTGCCGTCGTCGATGACCTGTATCATAGTCTTGCCGGCGTCCTTGATGTTCACCCTTATGTTCCCCGCACCTGCGTCGAGGGCATTCTCCATAAGTTCCTTCACCACCGAACCGGGACGCTGGATAACCTCACCCGCAGCTATCTGGTTTGCAATACTGTCGGGGAGCAAGTGTATGATACTGCTCATCTGCCGAACATTACCCATAGGATGAAGATGAGCACAGCCAGTATGAGCACAAGCCTGGCATTCTTGTATTCGCGCGTGCGTGCCGTGTCACCCCGCGCCCTGCTCCTCTTCAAGTGTGTAGTACCTTCGATAAAGGAACCCCTGATGGCATCCTTGTATTCTTCGTACGACTCCTCTTCCAAGCCCATCTCGCGCTTTACCTTTTGTATGCGCTTCTCACGTTCTTCCTTGTCTTTGTCCCAGTATATGGGTTTGTAGTCGAACTGTCTTGGTTTACGCATGTTGAAAAATGAAAACAGTGCCATAGTTTTGTGTAGTAATATTTGTTAAACATCTCATTGACAATGGTTCCGGCGGCTCGCGCTTGTTGCAGGCATCGTCTCCGGAATATCCCTGGCAGACACTCTATAGAGTCACTGCCACCCGCTCTATAGAGTCTCCGGCTGTCACTCTAAGGAGTCTCCCTTGGTCACTCTATAGAGTTGCTTCCATCCCCTCCTTAGAGCCGCTTCCGCTCCCTCGCGTATGCCGCATGCTGCATCTCTACCGCTCCGCTAATGTACAAATTTATTACTTCTTTTCACCACATCGAGAGACTTTCTTTTCCTCACGGTATAAATATCGTCTTTGTCAAGCGGGCGAATGTAGTCGAACCAGAAGAAATCCTTGAGGGTCTTCTGGTCGGGATTAAGGTCGGGGATAGGCGTGAGAGAGCCTTCGGGCGATGGCCATATCTTCAGCCTTTCGAGTTTATTGTCTTTTACCCAGATGGTAAGGTACCCGCTCTTCGTGGTGTTCAGGCCTATCATGCTGCCGTCGTCCTCAAGCGGGTAGAAGATGGACTCGGCATTGCCTGCCACTTCTATGCGGTTTATGGTCTGCCCCCGCATATAGGCTTTCAGGTCAATGCCTCTAAGCTGGTTGTAGTACGAAGTATCGACACACTGCACGGCAAAGGCAAAGTCATACACATGCACATAGTCTACGGTGGAATCGTTCATGAATACCTGAATCGTGTCGCCGTAAAGCTGGTAACTTTCGTTCCACAAGATAGGGTCTTTGTACATATATAATATAGAGTCTTGGGAGTTGAAATACATGGAATCGCACACTCCCTGCAAATCGTGCCTGTAGAAGCGCACTCCGTAGTATGCCTTCACCTCGCGGTAGGTAGAATCGATGGTGACCATCTCAAGAGTGTCGGCATGGAGGTAAAGGGTGTCGCCTTGGGAATATTCAAGGAACGAGGCGCTGTCGGTCGCGAAAGCGTATCCCGTCAGCTCATCATAAAATCCGTAGTGGCCTGTAAGCATCACGTCTTGGAGGGTATCCCTGATAGACATCGACCCGAATGCCTCGCCCCTGCCGGTGTCACGGTCGTACGAGATTGAATCGCCTATAAGTATCTTGGTGCCGGAGTAAAGCTCGGATTGGTCGAGGAGGGCTGCGGTATTGTTCATCGTGTCGTACCAACCCCGCGAGGTACGGACTGTCCCACTGTCGGAGACGATAACCGAGGGACCGAGTATGGTGGAGAGTTTGATGTCTGTACGGTAGTGGAGCGTGTCGGAGTAGAGGGTGAACCGGGGATTCACCAGCTGCACGCTATCGTTGAAGATGGCGAGCTTTGTAGCAGGCGAGTACTGCCCATAAAAGGAAGAAAGCTCGTTGATGGAATCGACAACCAGCCCGCCGTCAAAGTAATACCCGATGTTGGGGATACGCTCGTAGTTGAGGCTGTCTGTAAAGAGTGTCACGTCGCGGTTCTCCATACGGACGTGCTTGCGGATATAGGCAATCTGCGCGTTCCCGTCATAGAAGAGGTAGTCGCCATAGACAAAGAGGGTGTCGCCCTGCTCCATGCGCACGTTGCTGAATGCCTCCAGTGAGTTGGACTTCTCGTAGAAGTATGCGCTGTCGCAATACATATAGGAGCTGTCGTGGCGGAAGCACACGTCTCCGTTCAAGACCTGCGCGTCAGCGAAACGCGCTTGGTCGAAGGAGAGGACGTTGGCATGTTCCAGATATATCTTGGTCGTCCTCACGGCAGAGGAGTCGGGCTCTTGCGGGAAAAGGGTCTGGCACAGGCACAAGAGCAGGAGGGACAGCCTTATGGTCCTGGCAGCCATTATTCCTTTATCCAGCCGGGGTAATAGAAATCACAGTTCTTCCAGCCGTCACTAATACGCACGTAGGTCGTCTTCTGTTGTTCCCTGACCCAGTTGTCCAAGAGTTCCTGCCTCTTTTTCCCCTCCATGAGGCTCTTCAACTCCTGATAGTCATCGGAAAGGTTAGCCTTGTGCGCCTCAGTCCTTGCCCTGAGCTTTACGATAGCGACAACCTCACGTTGGTTCTTGTTTATCATGATAAACGGCTTGGATATTTCGCCCACGTTCATTTCATAGACAACCTTGCCTACTTCCTGCGGGAGTTCCTGCATCTCGAAGCGTGGCGTGCCGTTGTAGCGGCTGTCGTAGTCCTGGTTCACCATCAAGCCTTTGTTGTTACGTGTGTCCTTGTCTGCCGATAAGTAGGTTGCAGCCTCATCAAAGGAGAACTTCTCCGCCTGCAAGTCATTGTAGAGCGAGTCCATACGCTCGATGGTTTTGTTCAGTTCCGTGTCTGACACCTTGGGTCTCAATAGTATGTGCCGGCAGTTGATACGGTCGCCGCGTTTCTCTATAAGCTGGATGATGTGGTAGCCATATTCAGTTTGCACAATCTGGGAGACACGCTTGGGGTCGTTCAGGTTAAAGGCGACATTGGCAAACTCAGATGCAAGCATGCCTTTCCCTGTGAATCCCAACTCCCCGCCGCGCTTGGCTGATTCCGTGTCTTCCGAATACAAGCGTGCCAGCGCGGAGAATTCGCGTTCACCACTGACTACCTGTTCGGTAAATTCGCGCAGGCGGGCTTTGATTGCATCGGTCTCCTCCATAGGGATAACCGGTTCCATTGTTATGATTTGGACTTCCACGGTGGTGGGTATGTTCGGGAGGCTGTCTTGCGACAATTGGTTGTAGTACTTGCGGACTTCGGAAGGCGTCAGCTTTATATCCCCCACGAGCTTGCTTTGCATTTCCTGCACGATTTGCTGCTCGCGAATCATTTCCGTACGCTCTTCTTTGATTACGGGGAGCTTCTTATTGAGGTACTCTTCGAGTTTCTCCCTCGAACCTACCTGGTTTATCGCAAAGTTAATCCACTGCTCCACGCTTTGCAGCACCTGTGCTTCCGGGACGTCCACACTGTCTATCTTCGCCTGGTTCAGGTAGAGCTTCTGGATAGCCATCTGCTCCGGGATTACACAGTAGGGGTCGCCCTCAAGCCGTTCCCCCGAGTTCAGGAGATATAACCTCTGCGACTCCACGTCTGAACGGAGAATAGCATCGTCTCCTACGACCCACACTATCTCGTCAATAATATTGTCTTGCGCCTTGATACCGCTCAGGCAGCAAGCCAAAAACAACAAACATAAAAACTTCTTCATGCTTTAAATTTCCTTTCTGTCTATGCGATGAGGGTTAGTCGGAATAAAACTTCACGTCGCCATCCTTTATCGCTTTGTTATATAATTCTTCTTCAAAATCTCTCAAGAACTTCTGCTTTCTCCGGGCGAGCAACATATCGATGATTTGGGGCTGCACATACTCGTACGGTGCGACCTCACCTGCCGGAATATATTCGCGGATGCTCAGCAAATAGCAATAAGTGCTGTCCGAAACTTCCACGACTTTATTTGCTTTCAAATAAGCGGAAGGGTCAGATATATGCAACGGCATATTCCCTATCACCACCTCGTCGAAGTCCATCCACTTGTCATAAAAGTAATCATACACAGCTGCGTTCTGCAACCCGTATTTGTCTATCTTCTCTACTGCAGAGACGTCGTCCGACTTGCACCAACGCTTCAGCTCGGCTAATCCCGGAGCATCCAAAGGTACCTTCAGGAACAGACCCCTCACCAGATTATTCTTCAATTCGAACTCTTTATGGTTTGCCTCATAATAACCATACGCTTCACCCTCGCTGACTTCCGCTGAAAGCCGTTCCCGCACCAAGCGTTCCTGATACCGGTAGCGAAGCAATGAATGGCGGTAGGCATCCACCAGATGCTCTACTTCCTGCTGTTCATCACCCAAATTGCGCATTGCCAAGTCTGTGACCAACACATCTTTTATCCATTTCTTCACATAACTCTCTGCCATTATGAGACTATCTGCCGAAGAGAGCGTGCGGGGCAGTAACGCTTCTACTTCCGTCCTGGTCAGCGATTGCCCATCCACAGAAACAAGCACATCAGTTCCCTCTGCCTGGTGAGTCTTGCCGCATGATAACAGGAGCAACACGGCAAATGTCATACCGTATGCTATCCTGCTCATTCAGCACAAATATTATTAACCACATCCCAGTTTATTACCACCGGATATTTCTTCGACAACTCAGCTATCCACGCTTCATCCAAAGCCTTTTGCTCGTTCAACGGTTTGTTCCATATCTTACGGTTGCTTATCTCAAACAATAAGATGCCATCCCGGTATTCTCCCATCAGCAAATCGAACTCAGGATAGTTCTTCTGCAAGTCATTCCGTTCACAGATAGTTCCTAACTCCCGGACAAAAAGGTCATAAACTTCCTGCATGAAGTCCCCGGCATACGTTTTAGCTGAGAACGGGCGGCTCTGTATGTAATAAGCGAACTCATCTTGCAAATGGTCTTCCCCATTAAGGCGCAACAGTGGCTTCTTCATCTCTTTGGCACGATTAAAGAATGCCGTGTCGGTCGGGAAATAATCATTGCACAAGGCCTGCAGCTCTGCGTATGCTTCAGGATAAAACACATAGCCATAATCCCGCTTCATTTTATCGTCAAATGCTTTATAAAACTCAAAGTTCCGCTCTCCATGAGCCATAAGCCGTGCCAACCGCTTTTTCTCCGTAGCATAATCGGGCTGTTGCGGAGCTTTTATAAGTTTGATTATATGATAACCGTAGCGAGTCTTCACCGGACGAGAAAGTTCACCTTCTGTCTTCAACATATAGGCTGCATCTTCAAATTCCCGAACCATAGTCCCGGGATAGAATGCCGGGAGCAATCCGCCTCGCTTGGCCGACTTTGTATCTTCAGATATTTCCTTCGCCTTATCTTCAAAATCCACCCCGGACTGCAATTCCACATAGAGTTGCTCTGCTTTCTCCTTGAGCACAGCACTGTCTGCTGCCGTTGCATTCTTCGGAAATGCCAATAAGATGTGGGATACTGTTATTTTCCCCGGATTCGGGAGGCGATTATCTATGCGAATTATATGATAGCCCATCTTGGTCCGTAACGGAGGTATTAACGTCCCCACAGGTGCTGTGAACACTGCATTCTCAAAGGCTTTCACTGTTTGCATAGGATGCAGGCGGTAAACATGCTCATAGGCCACATGTATCGAGTCGCTTGCAACGCATTCTTTTGCAACCGCATCGAAATCTTCACCATTGTGGATTCTATTATATGCCAACATAGCCCTTTCATAGACAGCAGCAGTATCACGCGAAAGCGTTTGTTCAGGCAAACGAAAAAGGATATGTGTGCATTCAACCATCTCCTTCATACGATTGAATTCTACGCGCACAGCGGCATCTTCTCCTTCTTTGTCAGAGAGAAAATCGGATGTGAGCTGGCTACGGTATTCTTCAAGCTCCTCTGAAAAAGCTGCTGTTTCATCCAAACCTTCATTCTCCGCTTCCGCCACTTTCAGCTTAAAAGTCTTATATAATTCAACAAAAGACTCCCGCGCTTTTTGGTCAGAAAGATTAACTTGTCCATTTTTCTCTGCCATGAACAAAAACTCTCTTACCGAAACCGGCTTGCCGGCAACTGTCATCACCACTGAATCCTGACTCATGCCCCGCACAGATGCTCCGACCAAAAGCAAAGAAGCCACGAATAATGCTTTCATCTATCTATTCCTTTAAATTTCAGCTATTCAGCGATTCTTTTCCGCAAACAGCTTCACAAAAATAACACTAATTAAACGGAGAGCTTACGTGATTCGTATCACGCCAAGCCAAATTAGTGTTTTTTAAGTGGAAGCTCAATACTACCGGCATCTTATCCATGTTTTCATGCCACATAAACAAGCACAATGCAGCAGAAAAGTTGCGACATACCTTAATTCGCAAGTTCGGAGATGAACTTTATACGCACAAGGCGGATTTCATCCTCTGTGTAATCACCACCAAGTTCTTCAATGGCCTCCTCCAAATCATCCGTTTCTGCGTCCTTAAAATACTCATATATATCATCTACGTGATCTTCATCAAGCACATCAGCAAGGAAATAATCAATATTAATCCGAGTACCGGAATATACAATAGCTTCAATTTCGTCAAGCAATTCAGAGAACTCAAGACCTTTCGACATGGCAATATCGTCAAGCGCTACCTTCCGGTCGATACTTTGAACAATCGAAACTTTAATTTTAGACTTGTTTGCCACAGTACGGACACGCAAATCTTCCGGCCTTTCGATTTCGTTTTCTTCCACATGCTTCTTTATCAGTTCAATAAACTCTTTGCCATAGCGTTTTGCCTTACCCATGCCTACACCAGGGATATTCTGCAACTCTTCCAACGTGATAGGATAAGTCGTTGCCATCGCTTCAAGCGAAGGGTCTTGGAAAATGACGAAAGGAGGGACACCAAGGTGCTTAGAGACTTTCTTACGAAGGTCCTTCATCATGTTATACAATACTGGATCCACAGCACATGAAGCTCCCCCGTGAACCGGAGTGTCTTCTTCGCCCTCTCCGAATTCATTGTCTTCAGTTATTTTGAAAGAAACTGGGTTCTTTATAAATTCTTTCCCTTTGGGCGTTATTTTGAGTATTCCGTAGTTTTCTATGTCTTTTAAAATATATCCGGCAATCAATGCTTGGCGGATGACAGAGTTCCACGTTTTCTCGCTTTCGTCCTGTCCGGAGCCGAAGATTTCCAGTTCGTTATGCTTGTATGATTGGATTTCTGAAATATCATCACCTACCAACATACTAACAATATAATCTGATTTAAACTTTTCTTTTAATGTACTGATAACTTCCAGCACTGCCATTAATAATTCTTTTGCTTCCACTTGCTTCTTAGGATTCATACAGTTATCACAGCTACCGCAATTTTCTTCTGCGTATTCTTCACCGAAATAATGAAGCAATACTTTCCTTCTGCATACCGAAGTTTCAGCATAAGCCGCAGTTTCAAGCAGCAACTGCTTCCCTATTTCCTGCTCGGCCACAGGCTTTCCTTGCATGAATTTTTCCAACTTCTGCAAATCTTTGTAGGCATAAAAAGCTATACAATGCCCTTCTCCGCCATCACGTCCTGCCCTGCCAGTTTCCTGATAGTATCCTTCCAAACTTTTAGGTATATCATAATGAATCACATAACGTACATCCGGCTTGTCAATTCCCATACCGAACGCTATGGTTGCCACAATAACATCCACCTTTTCCATCAAGAAGGCATCTTGATTGGCAGAACGCATTTGCGAATCCATGCCGGCATGATACGGTAATGCTTTAATACCATTCGCTTTCAAAACATCAGAAAACTCTTCTACTTTCTTCCGACTAAGACAATAAATGATACCCGATTTACCTTCGTTCGCTTTAATGAATTTGATTACCTCCTTATCTATGGAATTCGTTTTGGGGCGTACCTCATAATACAGATTAGGTCTATTAAAGGATGATTTGAATACGACAGCATCCGTCATTCCAAGGTTCTTCTGAATGTCATGCTGCACTTTGGGGGTTGCCGTAGCCGTCAAAGCAATGAGCGGACGCTTCCCTATCTCATTGATGATAGGTCGTATGCGGCGATACTCCGGACGAAAATCGTGCCCCCATTCAGAAATACAGTGTGCTTCATCCACAGCATAGAACGAAATCTTAACCTGACGAAAGAATTGGATGTATTCCTCTTTTGTAAGTGATTCTGGAGCAACATAAAGCAATTTTGTGCGCCCCGACACAATATCGTCTTTTACTTGGTCAATTGCAGACTTATTCAACGAAGAATTTATAAAATGAGCAACGCCGTCCTCTTCACTGAAATTCCGCATGGCATCCACTTGGTTTTTCATTAACGCAATAAGAGGAGAAATGACAATGGCAGTCCCTTCCATAATGAGAGAGGGCAACTGGTAACATAAAGATTTGCCTCCTCCGGTAGGCATCAAAACAAACGTATCTTTTCCAGCCAATACATTTTTGATTATATCTTTCTGATTCCCTTTGAAAGTATCAAAACCGAAATGTCTTTTCAACTCTTCTTCCAAATAATCCTTTTTTGCCATAGTAGTATTATAATTAAGAAAATAGGTTCACATCATCATGAAACTTGCAAACGGTTCACGTCTGCTTTTTCAAATTGCTCCTTAGCATACGCCAACGTTACATGAAGTTTTTTCTCGCCAGTAGAAGGCATTGAGAACATAGCATCCATCATAATAGCCTCAACTATCGCACGCAATCCTCGTGCGCCCAATTTGAATTCCAAAGCCTTATCAACAATAAATTCAAAAACATCTTCTTCAAAAGAAAGGGCTATTCCATCCATATCAAACAGCTTTATATATTGTTTAATAATGGAATTTTTAGGTTCGGTCAAAATACGGCGCAAAGCCATGCGATCTAGCGGGTTCAAGTAAGTCAATATAGGAAGACGCCCTATAATTTCCGGAATCAGACCAAACGACTTCAAATCTGCCGGCGTGATATATTTCAGAAAGTTGTTCCTATCTACCTGTGCTGTATCTTTTGCAGCGGCATAACCTACTACCCGAGTGTTAAGCCGCTGGGCTATTTTCTTCTCAATGCCATCAAATGCGCCGCCACAAATAAACAATATATTCTTTGTATCGACAGGAATCATTTTCTGTTCCGGATGCTTACGTCCGCCTTGGGGAGGGACATTCACCACTGAACCTTCAAGCAACTTCAACAATCCCTGCTGTACTCCTTCACCGCTTACATCACGCGTTATTGAAGGATTGTCACCTTTACGGGCAATCTTGTCTATTTCATCAATGAATACAATGCCGCGTTCAGCAGCATTCACATCGTAATCGGCAGCTTGGAGCAAACGCGTCAATATACTTTCTATATCTTCTCCCACGTATCCGGCTTGGGTCAAAACAGTCGCATCCACAATGGCAAACGGGACATGGAGCAACTTCGCAATCGTTCGTGCCATCAACGTTTTTCCTGTGCCTGTCGTACCAACCATAATTATATTGGATTTCTCGATTTCCACATCATCAGAAGTTTTTCCCTGCAACAAACGCTTATAATGGTTGTAAACCGAAACAGAAAGGTAGCGCTTCGCATCATCTTGTCCGATTATATATTGATCGAGGAATGCCTTTATATCTTCAGGCTTAGGCAAATCATCCTTCCTCAATCCAATATCAGTTTTTTGCGATTTAAGTTGTTCCTTTAAGATTTCATACGCTTGCTGGACACAATCATTGCAGATAGCCCCCGACATTCCATTAATCATAAGGCTGACTTCCCTCCGATTACGCCCGCAAAATGTACAAGTATCGCCTATTTTGGCCATATTCCGTCTTTATTATGATTATTTACGCGTCAAGATATCATCTATCATTCCATATTCTTTTGCTTCAGCTGCCGTCATCCAATAATCACGGTCACTATCGCGGGCAACATCTTCGTAAGATTTACCGGAATGCTCTGATATTATCGTATATAATTCTTTCCTTACCTTCAAGATTTCACGCGCCGAAATTTCAATGTCCGAAGCCTGTCCTTGCACACCGCCAAGAGGCTGATGAATCATCACACGGGAATGTTGCAAAGCGAAACGTTTACCTTTCGTGCCTGCCACAAGCAATACGGATGCCATCGATGCTGCCATTCCTGTGCAGATGGTAGAAACAGCAGAGCCGATGAACTGCATAGTATCATAAATCCCGTAACCGGCATATACCGACCCTCCCGGAGAATTTATATATATGGAAATGTCTTTACCCGGATCGCTCGAATCCAAATATAACAGTTGCGCCTGTATGACATTCGCTGTATAATCATCAATTTGCGTTCCTAAAAAGATGATACGGTCCATCATCAATCTGGAAAAGACATCCATTTGGGCAACATTAAGCTGGCGTTCTTCTATTATCGTCGGCGAGATGTAACTGCTCGTAAGGTTCATATAGCCATCCAACGCCATACCACTCATTCCCAAATGCTTTGTTGCATAATTCCTAAAATCATTCATAGCTTATTTGTAATTTGTTTTCTTAGATATAGAGAAAAGGGATTTCCCCTCTTTCGCCCAACAGAGAAACAAAATTATGAATAAATCGTAGACTATACAATTTATTTTCTCTGTCAAGTGTTTTTTAGAGAAGAAATCCCCCTTTTAGTTGGACAGTCAAAAATTACCTGCCTGCTTACGCTTCAAAAAGTTTGGAAAACTCATCTGCAGATACAACCTTCACTTCCAAGTCCACCTGTTCCTTCAACCAGGCAGCAAGCTTTTCTTCTACAGCGCGGTCGGCAATGTTCTGCATAGACTGCCTTTTTTTCAACAAGTCCCTTGCATAGTTGTCCAAAACATCTTCCGGCACGGAGAGCATGCCATATTGGGCAAACTGAGCCTTTGCCACACGTTTGGAGAAGTTCTCCAAGTCGTCGTCATCGACCTTCAGGTTATTCTCCTTAACCAACGCATCTTTAACCAAATGATATTTCAGGTCTTTGATGATAGTCGGATAATCTTCGTCTATCTTTTCCTTTGTATTGTTGCTATTTGCAACCAAAAGCCAACGCTTCAGTATGTCGTCGGCAAATTGCAGTTCGCCGGCCTTCTCCACAAGAATGTCGCGGGCATCCATCAGGAATTTATAGTCACTTTGCGGAGTGAACTGTTCTACCAAAGCCTCGCGTATCTTATCCTTGAACTCCTCAACACTTGTCACGACACCTTCGCCAAACACCTTATCAAAAAGTTCTTGGTTCAACTCAGCGTTTTTATGGCGGGAAACAGTTTGGATTTCAAAGCTGAAATCGGAAGTCATGCCTGCAACATCTTCTTTCTTTATTTTCAACATAGAAGCTATTTCCGCTTCCGCTCCGTCGAAGGCTTTGTTAGGATTGAACACGACTACCGAGTTCTTTTTTGCCCCGATGAACTTTGCCCTTTCCTCTTCATTTTTCATATACATGGGCATCATCACTGAATTTTCCACCACGATGCCGCCTTCCTTCGGTGCACCGTTTTCCAACTCGGCAAGACGTCCTTTCAGAAGGTCTTTTTCTTCGACTTCCTCGACATCCTCATACGTACCGAAGTTCGTAGTGTAAGATTCGATGTGCTTGTTCAGCATATCGTCGTCCACATCAACTTGGTAATATACCAGCTTGTCTTCCTTGCTCAGATTTATATTTATGGCAGGAGCCAAAGCAACGTCAAAGTTGAACACAAAGTCCTCTTGCGTATCGAAATTAACCTCCGACTTGTCCTTTTCGCTCGGCAGCGGCTCTCCAAGAATATGCAAGTTGCTGTCTTGGATATACTTCAGCAAATTATCCGATACGAGTTTGTTCACCTCTTCTGCCAAAGCATGCTTGCCATACATTTTCTTAATCATGCCCATCGGCACCATTCCCTTGCGGAAACCCGGAACGTTCGCCTTCTGGCGGTAGCTGCGCAAACTCTTTTCCACATTGGCCGCATAATCTGCCTTCACTATTTCTACCCGCACGATGCCGCGCACGGCATCGTTGTTAATAAGAGAAACATCCATTCTAAATGATTTATTTAATTAATGATTCCTATTTCGTTTTTTAGGTCGCAAAATTATGCTTATTCTTTCAATCTCGCAAATTGTCTGTTTGTTTTGTGGCAACCCGCACATTGCTTCAGGCAATACATGCAACCCTTGCCTGCGTATTCCGATTATTATCCGTATTTTTGGGGGAACATTAAACTTTATACTGATATAAACATGTACCTCAAAGCATCCTTGGCATACCGGCCGGCGAGCCGGCAACTGTTAGTCTTACTGTTACTTGTCTTGGCAGGCAGCATTTTTTCTTCCTTGCTTGGAATGTGCATCTTCTGGCTTGTCTTCGGTTTCAAATCCCAGCCCTCCGGTTCCCCCGACGCCATGCGTTTATTGCAGTTTGTTTCCGCTTTAGGGACGTTCCTCCTACCCTCGCTCGGCATGGCTTACCTTTGCAGCGACAACAGCCGGGAATATCTTTTGATAAAAAAGAAAACGACTTTTTTCCCCTACCTTCTCGTTGTCGTAAGTATGTTTCTGCTAATGCCGACCATAAGTCTGACGGCTTTGCTTAACGAACAAATGCGTTTGCCGGGAGCTTTGAAAGTGATTGAAGACTGGATGCGTGTACAGGAAGACTTGGGAACGAAGCTGACCAACCTTCTCGTATTCGGGGGAGGCGTCATGCCTTTGGCAAGTAACTTTGTGGTAGTCGCGCTGACAGCTGCCGTCGCCGAAGAGTTCCTTTTCCGGGGTACGTTATGCCGCACGCTGGGACGCTTCGGGCTTGGACACCACGCGGTCATCTGGTTATCGGCTATAATGTTCAGCGCATTCCACCTACAGTTCTACGGCTTTATTCCAAGGTTGCTGTTGGGGGCTTATTTCGGGTACCTCCTTTATTGGGGGCGGAATATCTGGCTTCCGGTTTTGGCACATTTCACCAACAATGCCGTGGCATTACTCGGTATGTCGGTACCTTCACTCAGGAACAACGAGTTCCTCACCGGGGAAGTGGGAGATGAAAACATCCGGGCTTATACTGTGATGGGACTTGTATTCCTTGTACTTTTTTTCTTCCTGATAAAACGGCTTCGCCTCTTGCTGGAAGAACAATATTGAGGTAGCAAAACCTTCGGACACCTACTCCAAA
>CAYZTO010000023.1:15727-23087 GCA_964481365.1 uncultured Parabacteroides sp.
CTCTTGCTGGAAGAACAATATTGAGGTAGCAAAACCTTCGGACACCTACTCCAAACTTTCAAAGTAGGTAGCAAAACCTTTGGACACCTACTTCAAAAACTGAAAGTAGGTGTTTAAACCTTCGGACACTTACTTCAAACTTTTAAAGTAAGACGCAAAACCTTTGGACACCTACTTCAAAAACTGAAAGTAGGTGTTTAAACCTTCGGACACTTACTTCAAACTTTTAAAGTAAGACGCAAAACCTTTGGACACCTACTTCAAAACTTCAAAGTGGGTGTTTAAACCTTCAGACACCTACTTCAAAACTTCAAAGTGGGTTTTTAAAACTTTAGATACATACACAAAATAAAGCAAGCACCTTTTTCGGGGCTTTGCGCCTTACTTCAAAAAACCGGAGCCGCAAGCAGAAGGCCGGTTACAAATCTTTTTTCCGCAAGACAAAGTCTTTGCCGAGATATTTTTCACGCACGATGGCATTTTCGGCAAGTTGCTCGGCTGTGCCAAGGAACAAAACTTTTCCTTCGAACAGCAAATAAGCCCGGTCGCAGATGCTCAGCGTTTCATATACGTTGTGGTCTGTTATGAGGATACCTATGTTTTTATGTTTCAACCGGGCAACGATTGTCTGGATGTCTTGCACGGCTATGGGGTCCACCCCGGCGAATGGTTCATCGAGCATGATGAATTTGGGGTTGATTGCAAGGCAGCGGGCAATCTCCGCACGGCGGCGTTCACCCCCCGACAACTGGTCGCCCAGGTTCTTGCGCACTTTATTAAGCCCGAATTCAGCCAAGAGGCTTTCCAATTTTTCCTTCTGGTACTCTTTCGTGGTGTCCGTCATCTCCAACACGGCGCGGAGGTTGTCTTCCACAGTCATTTTACGGAAGATAGACGCTTCCTGGGCCAAGTAACCAATCCCGTTGCGTGCCCTCATGTAGACAGGGTACTTCGTAATGTCCATGTCGTTCAGGTAAATCTTTCCTTCGTTGGGAGTTACAAGTCCTACTGCCATATAGAACGTGGTGGTCTTCCCGGCACCGTTCGGTCCGAGCAACCCTACGATTTCCCCCTGCTTCACATTTATGGAAACATGGTTCACCACAGTACGGGTCCTGTACTTTTTCACCAAGTCCTCCGTGCGGAGTACCATTCGCTCGTCATTCTGTTGTTCCGACATCGTTTATAATCCAAAATAGTTACTGCTTGCTGTTTATTTCCCCTGCTTGCAGGGAGTGGCAAAGGTAGGAAGAAAAATCAAATACAATAAGATGAGTTTTTGAGATTTCGCTTAACTTTGCCCGGCAATAAGAAAGGATTCTTAGGACAATGAAAAAGGCATTAGAAAGCATGGGTGAGTATGTGCTTTTGTTGAAGAAAAGCATTACCACCCCCGACCGCTGGAGCATGTTCTTCAAGCAACTGATAAAGGAGATTTATAAATTGGGCGTAGATTCGCTGTGGATTGTAATCATAATCTCTGCTTTTATAGGGACGGTTATCGCCATCCAAATATCACTGAACATAAGTTCACCTCTGATTCCGAAGTTCACAATAGGATACACAACTCGTGAAATCATACTTTTGGAATTTTCTTCATCTATCATGTGCCTTATACTTGCCGGCAAAGTGGGCAGCAACATAGCTTCCGAAATAGGGACCATGCGCGTGACGGAACAAATAGATGCTATGGAGATAATGGGTGTGAATTCGGCAAATTTCCTTATACTCCCGAAAATCATAGGCATGATGATTTTCATCCCGGTGTTGGTAATATTCAGTATGTTTATCGGAATATTGGGCGGAATAATGGCGAGCTATTCGACTAGCACGGACATGACGCCGGCCTCTTTCGAGTACGGGTTGCAGTTCTACTTCACCCAATTTTACATCTGGTACTCCATCATCAAATCTGTAGTTTACGCTTTCATAATCTCATCAATAGCTGCTTACTTCGGTTACAACGTGAAAGGAGGCGCACTTGAAGTCGGCAAAGCAAGCACCAATGCCGTGGTGATGAGTAGTATAATGATTTTACTTGCCGACGTAGTATTAACCCACTTAATGCTGACATAAAAAGTCCAACATCATGATTGAAGTAAAGCATATCACAAAGTCATTCGACGGCAGGACAGTGTTGAAAGACATCAGCACAATATTCGAAAACGGGAAAACAAATCTCATAATAGGCAGGAGCGGTTCCGGCAAGACCGTGATGATTAAAAATATCATAGGTTTGCTGCGTCCGGATTCCGGAGAAATACTTTACGACGGGCGCAACCTAATCACAATGAACAAAAACGAGTTGAATGCCCTCCGGCGTGAAATGGGAATGCTATTCCAAGGGTCGGCACTCTTCGACAGCATGACTGTACTGGAAAACGTGATGTTTCCTCTCGATATGTTTTCCAATGATTCTACGGCTAAACGCCTCAAACGTGCGGAATTCTGTTTAGACCGGGTAAACCTTTCCGAGGCAGGGCATCTATACCCGTCTGAAATCAGCGGTGGCATGATGAAAAGAGCTGCCATTGCCCGTGCAATTGCCCTTAACCCCCAGTATCTCTTTTGCGACGAACCGAATTCTGGTCTTGACCCGAAAACATCGCTTCTTATAGACGACCTAATCCACGACATCACGGTAGAATACAATATGACAACCGTCATAAATACCCACGACATGAACTCGGTGATGAACATTGGCGACAACATAGTATTCATCAAAGAAGGTGTCAAAGAATGGCAAGGTACTAAAGACGATGTAATAACTTCCGACAACAAAGCTCTGAATGATTTTATCTTTGCATCAGACTTATTCAGGAAGGTCAAGGAAGTTGAAGAGCATGAGCTTAAACATTAAATATGGACATTGATGACTCCACAATACTTGCCAGAATCAAAGAAGGAGACCAAGAGGCATTTGGTTTCCTCTATAAAAGTTATGCACCGCGCTTACTCCGATACGCGTCGCATTTCACCTTAAATTCTGATATTGCCGAAGATTTGGTGCATGAATGTTTCATCTCTTTCTGGGAGAAACGCAAACAGATTAAACCATTATCGCTCCGTTCATTACTGTTCACCATGACAAGGAACGCATGCCTGAATTATTTGAAGCATGAGAACCTTATTGAGAAAAAAACACTCGATCATCTAATGGAGCATGAAGGCGAGGAACGGCTTTACAATTTGGATTTCCAGCACACACCAGAATCCGCACTCCTTTTAGAAGAACTCCGGGCACAGATCCAAGCCGTCATGGACTCTCTTCCACCCCGTTCCCGCGAAGTTTTCTCCCTAAGCCGCATACATGGCTTGAAGAATCGGGAAATTGCCGAGCAGCTTTCCATATCCGATACCGCTGTAGAGAAGCACATTGCTAAGGCTTTAAGACTATTCTTTATAAACTTCAAGGACAAGGAATACCTGCTTGTCATAATTTTCCTAAAGCCGGACTTGCTCTGCCTGTGAAACAGAAGGAATGCCGGAGTTATAATTTTACGTACATTTGTGCCTATAAATATCTTTTAGACACAACTATAAAATGAGAAAATTCTTCTTATCAGTAGCTGCTGTTCTGGCATTATGGAATAGCAGTATACAAGCGCAAATTTCTCCTGAAGCCTACAAACATTGGTATGGAAATAAATATTCAATGTTCATGCATTTCGGACTTTATTCGGTGCTTGGAGGTGTTTGGGACGGCAAACCGGTTACAAAAGGATACAGTGAACAAATCCAATCTTTTGCCGGAATATTCAGCGATTGGTACGGCGAGACAGCCCTGCGTTTCAATCCTACTTTGTTCAATGCCGACGATATAGTCGCACTCGCAAAAGAAGCCGGTATGCGCTCTATCATTATAACGACAAAGCACCACGATGGTTTTTGCATGTTCCATACTACTACGACCGACTACAATTCATGGGATGCGACTCCTGTCCCACGCGATTTCGTGAAAGAACTGGCAGAAGCTTGCCAACGCGGGGGATTGCATCTCGGACTTTACTACTCCAACATTGATTGGCACTATCCGCAAGCTTATCCCATCTCAAGCCATAATAGTGATTTCATCACACCGGAGCATTTCGAGCTTAACAAGGCACAAATCCGGGAATTGCTCACCAACTACGGACCGATTTCAGAGCTCTGGTTCGACATGGGTTCCTACACTCCGGAACAAAGCAAAGAAATGTACAACCTTGTGCATGAACTCCAACCGGATTGTATGGTCAGCGGACGCTTGGGAAACGATGCTTACGATTTCAGCGTAATGGCTGACAATACATATCCCGAAAGTGCTCTCCAAGTAGCTTGGCAAACAGCGGCTTCGATGTTCGACGAGACATGGAGCTACCGCTCATGGCAGGAACGCGGCAGTGCAGAATCCAAAGCGCAAGAAAAACTCCGCAGTTTGCTTGGGGTTGTCTCCCACGGAGGGAACTTCCTGCTAAACATAGGTCCGATGGGCGACGGTGCTGTTGTCCCGTTTGAAAGAGAAGTACTGCAACGCATTGGCAGATGGCTGGACAAATATGGTGAAGCCATTTACGAGACTGAAGCATCTCCCTACCGTAACTCTTTCGACTGGGGATACGTCACCCGCAAAGGCAACAAGCTCTACCTGATTGTTTCAAACGACTACGATGCCACCAATGTGCATATCCCAATGCCTACGGACAATAATTTGCTCTCTGCGTGTTCACTTTCAAGCGGAAAGGCATTAGCATTCTCGACAGAAAAGGGAGACTTGCTGATAGATGTCCCCTCCGAGAAAGATGACTCATACTCTGTGGCAGAACTGACCTTTGCCAATACGATAAAGCCGATGCCTGTTGCTGCCATCCGCAAATCCGGGCGGCTTGAATTGAATCAGGGGAATGCGACTCCTTCCTACAGTTACTCTTGCTACGACTACTACACCAACTACCGCAGTATCGTGGCTTTCAACTGGGAAACAGAGCTAAAAAGGGCACTCCATTCGGCAGACATTGTATATACCCAACAGCAAGCGAACCGAGAACTTGCCTTCACCATCGATGGGAAAGATACCACCTTCATCACTCTAAACGCCGGCAAGCCCTACACCTTACCGGTCAAATCCGGCAGTGTGCGCATGGGGACAGCCAAGTGGCTGAATCTGCCATCCGGCACATTCGACGGGAGCATCGCTTCTTGGGCAGAGAAAGACGGGCAGCCTACCGACGCGTCGGAAGGTGTTGTGCCTACCACTATCTTGAAGAACTACTTATTGGTACAGGAAATAGAATCGGACAAAGACCAGGATGTGTTATTCGACATCCGGAGCGGCAATGGCATAGAAGTAGTCCTCAACGGGGAAACGCTCAGCAAACATTTGAACACCTACCGCTGCACGCTGCGCGACGAGCAGGTACTGCTTCCGCTGAAAAAGGGCAAGAACACTGTAGTAATCCGTTTCTACAACCGCTTCGAAAAAGAACTCCCGTGGAAGTTTGCCCTTGCCGACAAGCAAATAGTATTCAAACAGCAGGCTGAGGTTTCCATCCCCGAAGGGAGGCATGCGCTATCGGTCGCTCCAGCCAAGCCACGCTCGGCCCATGCCGACATCGAACTAAACGACATTAAAATCATATACAAATGAAGATAGGTGACAAAGTCCGCTTCCTCAATTCCGTAGGGGGCGGCATAGTGAAAGGCTTCCAAGGGAAAGACATAGCCTTAGTGGAAGATGCCGATGGTTTCGAAATACCCACACTCATCCGCGAATGCGTAGTGGTGGGTGAAAGTGACATGCAGGTACACAGCAAGAACACTCCGAAAGTACAGCCGTGCGCCATTGAAGAGGAAAAGGCGGTAAAGCAAACACCTCCTGCAAAGGATGTTCCTGAAGAAACACCCGAAGGCGAACGCCTCAACGTCTTCCTTGCCTACCTGCCAACAGACCCGAAGGCGATACAAACCTGCGGCTACGAGGCTTACTTCGTGAACGACAGCAACTACTTCCTGTTCTTCAATTACATGAGCCGCGAGAACAACAGTTGGACCAGCCGCTTCCACGGGGAGATTGAGCCTAACACGAAGATATTCCTCGAAGAATTCCGGAAGCAGGACTTGAACTCTCTGGAGCGTGTCTGCGTGCAACTCATCGCCTTCAAGAAAGACAAACCCTACTCGCTCAAGAACGCTGCCTCCGTCGAACTCCACCTCGACACGGTAAAGTTCTACAAGCTGCACTG
Source organism: uncultured Parabacteroides sp. (assembly GCA_964481365.1). Lineage (GTDB taxonomy): Bacteria > Bacteroidota > Bacteroidia > Bacteroidales > Tannerellaceae > Parabacteroides. The sequence goes on from CAYZTO010000023.1 coordinate 21,946, forward strand.
TTTCATGGAAAACGACTACTTCGACGAAGGAGCCATCCTCTACCCCATCATCCGCAACGACCTGCCGGAACGCGAGATGCTCATTTCTGCAACAGACCTCCAGGAGGCAATGCGGCAGAAGGTGCGGGAAGACAGGCGTTCCACCCCGCAGCCCATCGCCAAGCGCAAGGGCGGAGGCTCGTCGGCTATCATCGAAGTGGACTTGCACATCGCCGAGCTGCTCGACAACACCAACGGCCTTTCCAACGCTGACATGCTGCACTACCAACTCGACAAATTCAACGAAGTAATGACCCAGTATGCAAACGCCAAGGGCCAGAAGATTGTCTTCATCCACGGGAAAGGCGAAGGCGTGCTCCGCAAAGCCATTGAGAAGGAACTGAAAACCAAGTACAAGCAGCACTACTTCCAAGACGCTTCCTTCAGGGAATACGGGTTCGGTGCCACAATGGTAACAATAAGGTAGGAAAGATGCTGGAGATTGAACGCAAATTCCTTGTCTGCGGCGACTTCACCCCTTGCACTGTCTCGTCGTCGCGCATAGTACAGGGGTATATCTGCTCCGAAAGGGGCAGAACCGTGCGTGTCCGCATCTACGGGGAAAAAGGGTTTCTTACAATAAAAGGCCCTTCGGGTGACAACGGGCTGTCGCGCTACGAATTTGAACGCGAGGTCTCCCTTGCCGACGCGGAAGAACTGATGAAGCTCTGCGAGCCGGGGGTTATCGACAAGGTACGCCACCTGGCAAAAGTGGGGCGGCACACGTGGGAAGTGGATGTCTTCCGTGGAGAAAACGAAGGGCTCGTAGTTGCCGAGGTTGAATTGTCGTCGGAAGACGAAACCTTTGAACGCCCCGCGTGGCTGGGAACGGAGGTCACGGGCGACAGGCGCTACTACAACTCGACGCTTGCCAAGCACCCGTTCTCTTCTTGGGGAAAGGATGCCGCACAACCTGTTTCCTGCTTAAAATAACCCTGTCCCACGGGCGGCACATACCCGCCCGAGTGGGCGGCACTCATCCGCCCGAGGCTGCGGCACACTCCCGCCCGAGGCTGCGGCACACTCCCGCCCGAGGCTGCAGGTCACTCCTGCACGAGGCTGCAGGTCACTCCTGCACGTGAGGCTGCACGCCACACAGCCTA
>CAYZTO010000024.1:0-4445 GCA_964481365.1 uncultured Parabacteroides sp.
GGATATTCTTATATGAACTATTTGAAAGTTCCTGCTAAGGTAGAAGAACTCTGTGTCATTCTGCAAGAAAAGCAAAAAAAAGGCAGAGACTTTTCGGGAGCAATATGAATTAAGTTTCAATGCCCATCTTAATTTAGTAACCATACATCCGTGAGTGGATGGCAACGGCAGGACGGCACGGTTGCTGATGAACTACATCCAATTTTGCTACCATCTTTTCCCGGTCAAAATATTCAAAGAGGACAGAGAAAATACATCCTTTCCCTGCGTCAATGCCATGATGAAGAAACCAATCAGCCTTTCTTGGACTTTATGGCAAGACAGTTGAATAAATCGCTCTCTTTGGAGATTGAACGATTCAATGCTTCGTAAAAGAGAGGATTCTGTTTCATGTTCTGATACTTGCACGGAATTATTTGGGGGATTTTTCGTCTGTCATGGCAACATCATTCACTTCTGGTTTACTTAAAGTCTTACGGTATAATTCTGAATCGGAAAGCACGTCGAGAGCTTTCTCCAGAACTTTGTCGTCTTTGAGGTTTTGAATCAATTCTCCTTTTTGGTAATAATACCGTTTGACGATTTCTGCCGATAGCAGGCGTTTAATTTCCGGTTTGAAGCGGTCGAAGTCTCTACTCAGGTTCGGAGTCAATTTGCTTTCCAAAGATTTAAGTAGTACCGAATCCTCTTCTGCTAAATATCCTTCGAACCCTGCAACTTCTTTCAGATTTCGCAAAGCCTTTTCGCTCTGTCGGTCGTATGTGAATCCTTTTTCTGAAGCATAACTTTTGAAAGCTTCGAAATCCTCGTCTGCAAGTTGGAACTCTTCGACAGGCGGTATGGTTTTATGCTTTTGCTCCCAATCTGTAACGAAATCCATTAAAACTGTATCAACTGCAAGGTAATACATCATTGTAGGCATTTCAGATTCTTCCACCTCAAACTCCGGGCGCACGCCGCCACCATCACGAACCGGACGTCCGTTGCGCGTATAGAACACGGAAGTCAGACTATCGGGAATAGCAGCAACAGAACCATCTGCCCGGCGATGTGTATAATCCAATTGTTGGATACATCTGCCGCTTGGGATGTAATATTTGCTGATTGTAACTTTCAAATTGCCATTGTATGGTAAATCACGTGAGGCTTGAACCAATCCTTTACCGAATGAGCGTTGGCCTACAAGTACGGCGCGGTCCATGTCTTGCAGTGAACCGGACAGAATTTCTGCCGCAGAAGCCGATGCTTCGTTGATTAAGACAGCTATTGGTATGACTGTGTCTATCGGGTCGAGCGGGGTGCGGTATATGCGGCTCATTAGTTTGTTCTTAGCCTGAGTGGAAACAACTTCGGTACCTTTGGGCGTAAACATCCCGACAATTTGCACAGCACCGTCAAGGATACCGCCTCCATTGTCACGCAAGTCCAATACCAATGCTTTGATATGATGGTTTTCCTTTAAATCAATGAATGCATTTTTGACTTCCTGCGCGCTCTTGTCAGTGAAGCTTTTCAAATAGATATATCCAATACTGTCATTTTTTACACCGTACCATGTTACTTGATCCACCACAACCTGTTTGCGGATGATGTCTATCTTACGTGGTTTCTTCTCTCCCGACCGCAGGATAGTGAGCGTTATTTTCGAGTTAGGCACACCTTTTAAAAGGTCGCTTACCTTGTCGCTTGAGAATCTGGAAACATCTGTCGTGTCAATGGCAAGAATCAAGTCTCCGGCTTTCAGGCCCGCATTGGCAGCCGGCATTCCTTCAAATGGTTCGACAATGATGGTTCCGCCGTCTTTCCGCCTTTGACGGATATAAGAGCCAATGCCACCGTATTCGCCCGTCACTAACTGTTTGAAATCACCCATGTCTTCCTCCGGGATATATTCTGTGTAAGGGTCTAATCCGCCCAACATTGCATCAATGCCTCTGCGTACAGTCTTGTCTATGTCTATTGAATCGACATAAAACATTTCAACCTCTTTCACCAGGGCATTGAAAATATCCAGGTTCTTGCTTACTTCGAACTTATTGTCTTTTTCTTGAGCCCATCCCCAAAACGTCATGTTTGAAAGCAACACAACACACAACCATCCTAAAATACCTCTTTGTCGCATACTTCTTGTTTTTATGGCACAAATGTAAATAATAAGTTTTTTATCATCTAAAACTGCTTTTACCTTTAAGGCTTGTTTGACGATATTAACCAACCACGGATGTTGGATTCATTCATAAAATACCTGAACCACAATTCTAAAATGCAGCTAACACCACGCCGTGGTAATTAGTCCACGCTGTTATGTAAAACAGAAGAGGAAAACTCTTCAGAATTTTCCTCTTCTGTCTTTCTGTGCGGCTGAAGGGACTCGAACCCCCACGCCGTAAAGCATCAGATCCTAAGTCTGACGTGGCTACCAATTACACCACAGCCGCGTAAAACGGCAGCAAATGTAGGGCATTCTTTTCAGTTATGCAATAGCTGCGGCTCTTGCCCGTGCGTTTTTCGCGCTTTGGGGGCGGGGTGTCACGATTCAGGGTATAATCTGCCGATGACATTTTCAGGCATTCATTTTGCATCTTATGTCAGTTATCCATACCTTTGCGGAGCAAAATTAAAATATAACGACTGATTATATGAGCTATTTGATTAAACCGGCAGGATACAAGGCTATCTTGAACCTCCCGCAGACTGAGTTGGGGATTAAGAAAATCAAAGACTTTTTCCAGCAGAACTTGTCATCTGAATTAAGGCTTCGACGTGTAACGGCTCCGCTGTTCGTAATGGAAGGGACGGGCATTAACGATGACCTTAACGGTGTGGAGCGTCCTGTGTCGTTTCCCATCAAAGACCTTGGTGACGCGCGTGCCGAGATAGTGCATTCCCTTGCCAAATGGAAACGCCTTACACTTGCCGACTACCGCATTGATGCCGGTTACGGAATTTATACGGACATGAACGCCATACGTGCCGACGAGGAACTGGGCAACCTGCATTCTCTCTACGTGGACCAGTGGGACTGGGAACTCGTGATGCAGCCGGGGGAGAGGAACCTTGCCTTCCTGAAGCAAATAGTCCGCCGAATATACGCCGCTATGGTGCGCACCGAGTATCTGGTTTATGAGTCCTTCCCTGCCATACATCCGCAGTTGCCCCAGGAGATTTACTTCATCCATGCCGAGGAGCTTCTGCAGAAATATCCTACGCTGACAGCCAAGGAGCGGGAAGATGCCATCACCCGCGAATACGGGGCGGTCTTCATAATAGGTATAGGCGGCAAGCTGAGCAACGGGGAGAAGCACGACGGCCGTGCGCCTGATTACGACGATTGGTCTACCGTTGCCGAAAACGGCCTCATGGGGTTGAACGGTGATTTGCTTGTGTGGGACAGCGTCATAGGCCATGCCCTCGAACTCTCTTCGATGGGCATCCGCGTGGACAAAGACGCGCTGCTGAGGCAGCTTGCCTTGTGCGGGGTTGAAGGGCGCAGCCGGCTTTACTTCCACCGCCGTCTTCTAAACGGAGAATTACCCCAGACCATAGGCGGGGGCATAGGTCAGAGCCGCCTTTGTATGTTCTACCTCCGCAAGGCACATATAGGCGAGATACAATCCAGCATCTGGCCCGAAGAAATGCGGCGCGAGGCTCGCGAAGCCGGCATGGTGTTGATTTGAAAAGGAAAACCGGGAAGATGGATGTCAGGATAGAGCCGTCATGGAAGGCAAAGCTCGCGGGGGAATTTTCTAAGGAATACTTTGTGCGCCTCACTGACTTTGTGCGCCAAGAGTATAAGACCCAGACGGTTTACCCTCCCGGTCCCTACATATTCAATGCCTTCGCGCACTGCCCCTTCGATAGCGTGAAGGTGGTAATCATCGGGCAAGACCCGTACCACGAGCCGGGGCAGGCGCACGGGCTGTGCTTCTCGGTGCAAGACGGGACGGCATTCCCGCCTTCTCTCGTGAACATCTTCAAAGAAATAGGAAACGACCTTGGAAAACCTGTGCCGCGCAGCGGGAACCTTGTGCGCTGGGCAGACCAAGGCGTGTTGCTGCTCAACGCGACCCTCACCGTGCGCGCCCACCAAGCCGGCTCGCACCAGAACCGTGGTTGGGAAACGTTTACCGACGCGGTCATCCACAAGCTTGCCGCCGAGCGCAACCACATCGTGTATATGTTGTGGGGTGCTTATGCCCAAAAGAAGGGCGCATTCATCGACGGACACCAAAACCTTGTTTTGCGTTCCGCGCACCCCTCCCCTCTCTCTGCTTACCGGGGTTTCTTCGGAAACAAACATTTCAGCAAAGCAAACGATTACCTTGCCGCCACGGGGCAGACTCCCATAGACTGGTAGGCTCGCCGCCCATACCCTTGTTGGTGACACACAGTCACCAGCACGAGCCTCCGGCTCAAGGCCAGCTTACAGCCTCACGGTAATTGCT
>CAYZTO010000024.1:4545-22876 GCA_964481365.1 uncultured Parabacteroides sp.
GTCACCAGCACGAGCCTCCGGCTCAAGGCCAGCTTACAGCCTCACGGTAATTGCTGCTCTTGTTGTATTTCAGGTCTTTAAGTAAAGAAGAGCTTACAGCTATTGAAAAAGTGTAGGATTTGTATTGGCCCACGGGCGAAAAACTTGCTGTCATCTGGAAACAGTGCATATTGCGCGTCACGTTGCAAGTCATGTATGAAATCTTGTGCGTGTCGAAGTCGTATGTCGCGTTGAAGTTGAAGTTCCAGTTCTTGGTGGGCTGAATGCTGCCGTTGAACGACAGAGCCTGCGTTATCCGGTAGTTGTATTCCAGTTTTTCCTTGTTGAAGGTACCGTAAGACAGGCTCATGCTGTAGTTGAACGACAGGTTCCACGGGACGGTGTTCTTAAAATACCCGTCGGAATCTGTCTCGTTCGATTCTTCTTTCTTGCCCAGCAGCCTCTCCCTTGGCTTTTCTTCCTCTGCACCCAAGGCATCCTCACCGGGTAATGTTTCGGGAGTAGAGGTTTCCTCAGTGCCCGGTTGTGTACCGGAGTTTTTACCTCCGCCGAACCACTTCTTGAAGGTGTCGTTGTTGAGCGTGTATGAAAAACTTGTACCCGTGGAACGGAGGCGTCCGATGCCCTTCCCTGCCTTCCAGCGCGGGACGTTGAGCCTCACAGGGCTTCCCGTGCTTTCGTCATAACCATAGGTATAGGTGTCGAAAACCATGTTGAGGTTGAGCGTGTAGCTCTTGGTGAGTTTCAGGCGGAGGCCTGCGGACAAGTCGCTCCATTGGAACGAGTCGGCTGCGAGGTTGTAACTCATGCTGAGCGAGAGCTTGTCGATGATGCTTATTTTCTTGGAGCCGGTAGAGTCCTTGTCGGAACGGACTTTCATTTCAAGGTTGTTGTTTAGCGAGAAGCTTATGCTCCCCGATTTTCCTTGTGAGGGGACACCGTACATCTGTCCAGAAAAAGGCGAGTAAGTTACCGACCGCTGGTTGCCTTGCGCGTCGGTGTAAACGTAGTTCTCGTAATACCCGAAACGCGAAGACCCGAAGTCGGGACTGGCACTGAAGCTAATGGACGGCTCCAGGCGGTGGCGTATCATCTCGACTTTGTTCCCGAGGAAGGGCAAGGGCTTGAAGAACCCGTAGAGCGTGGTGGATGCCGATACCGATGCGCTATAATTGTACACGCGGTAAAAGCCGTAAACTGTGTCGGAGGGCACCATCTGTTGCTGGTTGAAGTCGTAAGATTGCATCACCTTGCTGGTGTACCACCGCTCGGTGTAATCAAACGAAGGTGTGATGTTCAGGTATTTGAACGCGGTGAACGAGGCGCTGATGGGTATGTTGTGCTGCATGCCGTTGGTCCAGTCGCGTATGAGGTTCGACTTGAACAGCAAGTTTTCCTTTGTGGTGATGCTGTTGCGGATATACCCTGTGTAGGAAAAGGAAATCTTCTCGTACCAGCGGTCGCTGCCGACTGCTCTCTTCCGCTTGAATGGATATATGCGGCTGAGGGAGAAGGTAAGGTCGGGCAGAGTGATGGATATGGTAGAGTCTTGCGAACGTTGGCTGATTGACGTGGATGCCGAGATGGTCAGAGGTGAATTCGGGAAGCGTTGCGTGAAGCTTATGCTCGAACTCTTGATGTTGTCGGTACCTCCGCTGCTCAACGCAGGACCATAGTATTGGTTGCGGGCATAGCTGCTGGTTGAGAAGTTCACGCTTGCCGAAAAGGTGCGGTAAGGATTTGCCTTTGTGTCTTGCGAGTGCGTCCATTGTATCTTGAAGTCCTTGGACAGTGAATAATCGGGTAGCCCCTTGTCGCCATATTTGGTCACAAGGTAAGACGCATTGAAGCTCCCGGAGAATTTGTACCGTTTCTTATAGCTTGAGCGTGCCGCCAACCCCCACGAACCTTTTGTGTAAATTTCCCCCGTGAGTGCCAAGTCGATGTAGTCGCTGAGGGCAAAATAGTACCCTCCGTCGCGTAGGAAGAAGCCACGGGTCGATTCATCCCCGAAGGTAGGCATGATGATTCCCGACGAATAGGAATCCGAGAACGGGAAGAAGCAGAATGGCAATCCCAAAGGTAGCGGGACATCTTCAAGCACAAGGAAGACCGGTCCGGTAACGATGTTCTTCTTGGGACGTACTTTCGCTTTGGTCATCTGGATGTAGAAGTGCGGATGTTCATGATTGTCGCACGTGGTATAGCGTCCGCCGACCATGTTGAGGGCATCGTCCTCCCGTTTTTTCGTACGTCCGGCTGTCACGTACCCTTCGCCTTGCTGGGTGATGACATCGGTTATATACCCCTTTTTTGTCTTGAAGTTATAGCGCATGGTTTTGGATTCATACTGTTCATTGCCGTCAATGAACAACGGGTAACCAAATTCCTCTCCGATAGAGTCTAACCCGAACTTGGCAAAGACAAGGCTGCTGTCCAAATTCATCTGGATGTGTTCGGCTTGCAGTTGTATCTGCTGGTATTTCACATCGCCGTCACCGAATAGGTATGCCCAGTTTCCCGATGTCATCACGATAGAGTCAGTGGCCTGATATTTGACAGGAGCTTCCAGAGCGTCTTTGTGCTTGGGTACGGTATCTGTAGCCAAAGTGTCCGGTTGCATAATCGCCACGGAATCTTCCTGCATGGCGATATCTTGTGCCACGGCAGGGATATAAACGAAAAACAGTGCTAATAAGAGGGTTATAACAGCTCTATGCTTCATTTTATCTCAATAGACAATTGACACTGCAATTAACCAATAAATAACGTTTATCAATCGCACATTGCCAATTCAGAGAACACAAAAGTAAGACAAATACAACAAGTGCAACTATATTATTCTCCTAAAAATAGTTCACACCAGGCGTCAAACTGTTTTACTCCCTCTTCCCCATATTTCTCTAAACCTTTGCGAATCTTTTCTATGGGCTTTTCTTTGTCCAGCTTGGTCTTGCTGTAGAATTTGTCGGCAAAGCATATTAATTGTTCTTCCAAAGAAACAGGACGGAAGTCTCGGTGTGGAATTGGCAGGTTGCGCTTCAATATTATTTCAAGGGAAAGACCTGTCCCTGTATGCCGTTCACAAACAAGCGCGTGTAGTGGATACCCTTCAGTCCGCATCAGTTCTGCTCCTAAATATCCATGACAGATATAATCCGCTGTACCATGACAATCTATTTCCGGTGCATAGCAACGGAAAATGCCTATGTCGTGTATCATTGCTGCTTCTTTCACAAAAGTCAAATCCAATTGCATTTCCGGATGCATTCTGCCTATGGAAATAGCTTTGTTTGCAACGCTCATACTATGTGATACTAAAATTCGATAGGCATTGGAGTTTAATGAGTAATATTTTTGAATCAGCTTTAGGGGCTCCATATCTTATTGATTTTGGTGTGCAAAATTAAAGCAAGTGCACAAAAAACAGAATGCGTACTCCACATTTAGTAAAGTTTATAAGTCTATCTTTTCCACATATATGGGAGTTTGAAGGAAAATAGAGGCAGCTTCAGAGAATTTTGCTGCAGACTCGGTAGTGAGGAACTGGCTTTTATGATGCTTTGTCAATTTCATATCCATTTCTGTATGTCTGCGTAAATAATCTGCCAAACTATTGGCAATGTATTCCCCTTGGGAAACAACGGTTATATGTTTGGGAACAAACTGATGGATCTTTTTTATCAGAAGAGGATAATGCGTACAAGCAAGAAGCAGGGTGTCAATCATTGGGTCTGCTGAAAGAATATGTTCCAAATGTTTCTTCACAAAGTAATCGGCACCGGGAGAATCAAATTCACCGGTTTCAACTAAAGGAACCCACATGGGACATGCCTCACTTGTTACGGTTATATGGGGAAACATCTTCCCGATTTCTAATGTATAAGATGCGGACGAAATAGTCCCTTCTGTTCCTAAAATGCCGATGTGCTTGCTATGACTTATGGTGTCAATGACTTCTATTGTCGGACGGATAACTCCTAAAACACGCCTGGAAATGTCCCATTGGGGTAAATCATTTTGTTGTATAGTGCGCAGCGCCTTAGCGGAAGCTGTATTACAAGCCAAAATAACCAATTGGCATCCCTTTTGGAAAAGGAACATTACTGCTTGGCGAGTGAATTGGTATACAATATCAAATGACCTTTGTCCGTATGGATTCCGCGCGTTGTCTCCCAAATAAATATAGTCGTATTCAGGCAATTTTTCTCGAATCTTATAGAAAATAGTCAATCCTCCATAGCCAGAATCGAAGATACCGATAGGACCAGGCTGTTTAGGAAAAAATATGTCTTGCATATCCATATAAAAAGAAACGCGAATTGGGCGGTACATTATTATTTGTATTCCCGCACAATTCGCGTATATATGTATTTTATGAGTGAATTATCAGTTTGTTGAAGTTGCAGTGGCAATTCCGGTTAAACCTAATTTGTCTTTTACAAATTGAGTCGCATCTGTTGCATCAGAACCGAAATAAAGTAAGATTTCCGGGGTAAGAATGTATGTGTAGCCTTTTTCATCTCCTACGCTTTTAATGGCTGCCTGTATTTTTTCTTGGATTGGCTGAATAAGTTCCTGTTGTTGCTTAGCGACATCTTGTTGAGCAACTTGTACTAAATTATCCATACGTTGTTGCATATCCTGAACTTCCTGCATTCTTCTTATTTTAATATTCTCAGTCAAAGAGTCCTGTTGAGCAATGAAATCTGAATATTTCTTTTTATATTCCTCTTCCATTTGGGATAGTTCCTTTTTGTAGCTTTCCTGCAGGTCGGACATTTTCTTTTCCATATCTGAAACTTCAGGCATAGCCATGAAAATTTCTTGTGTATTTACAAAAGCAATTTTAACTTCCTGAGCTACTATGCTCATGGGAATAATCATCGACAATAATGCAATAAACTTTCTCATTTCTATAGTTCGTTACTTGTTATTAAATCCATGATTTATGCGAGTTAGCCATTGAAAAATACATGATGCATATCTAGGTGTTATATACTGTTATTTAATGCTTGTTCTTTTTCTCTTGTAAAATTGTATCAAAAGGAATCTATTGCCTATAGAATCACTTTTTTCAGCTGAATTTAAAATCAAAGAACAATCATACTGTAAATTCTTACGTTTCCCTTGATCATATATGTTTCAATCAGCAGGATGACCATATAGCCTTTATCTGGTTGATTTTTTGAATCAGTAAAGTAGTCACCGTTGATTCGCATACCTTAAAAAACGCACAAAAGTAATGTATTTATTTTGAATATCCTAACTTCGAAAGCACTTCATTGCTGATGTCTATTTTAGGAGATGCATAAATAATGCTCATTGCCGAGGCTCTGTCGATAACAATTTGGTAGCCTCTATCATCTGCAATTTCTTTTACTGCATTATATATTTCATCTTGGATAGGTTTCATTAAAGTTTCCCGCCGCTTATATAGTTCACCTTCTGCTCCAAAATATTTACGTTTTAAATCTTGAGCTTCTTGCTCTTTTTTAACAATTTCTTCTTCACGTTGTGATTTCATTTCTGCAGAAAGAAAGACTAAATCGCTCTGATATGTTTTGTACATATTCTGGGCTTCCTGCTGGAGTGCCTCGACTTCATTTTGCCATTTTTGCGAAATTTGACTCAATTGCTCATTTGTCATTTCATAAGCGGGAATATTTTTTAAGATGTATTCCATATCCACTAATGCATATTTTTGAGCATCTGTCACAAAGGCACAGAACAACGCTATGCAACTTACTAAAAAGAACTTTTTCATATCTACTCTCATTTAAAGTTTTATCTTCAGACATATAAGATAATAGAGGGTTTAAAATTCTTGACCAATAATAAAGTGAAAATTGCTTCCACTTCGTTTGCTCGTATCTCCATAGTTGGGGGTGTCAAAGCCATATGCCCAGTCAATACCCATTAGGCCAATCATAGGCAAATAAATACGAACGCCTACACCAGCAGAACGCTTTAAATCGAATGGACTAAAATCTTTTATATCCGTCCATGCATTACCAGCCTCGACAAATAGTAATCCATATATAGTAGAGGAAGGTTCAAGGATGAAAGGATAACGTAATTCCATAGATAAACGGGAATACGCATATCCATAAGAGTTATAATATCCGTTACCAGCAATGCTGCCATTTTCGTAACCACGCAAGCCTATAGTTTCTGTTGCGTATGTACTAGAATAACCTGTCATACCGTCACCTCCCATATAAAAGGTTTCAAAGGGAGAACGTTTGTTTTTATCATAAGAACCCACAAAACCATATTCTACGCGTGTCATTAAGACTGGTGTACGCTTTACAGTCATTGGTGCCAAAGGTGAATATATTTTGGCTTTGAATTTCCACTTGTGATACTCTATTAATTTAAATTTCTCTTGATTATCCATTGATCCGTAATCTTTCCCATCAAACAAAGAATAGGGAGGAGTTGCTGCTACAGATAGGGAAAATTGTGAACCTCTACGAGTATATAGAGGGTTATCAATTGAATTGCGTTGAAGTAACAACTCCAAGTTTATATTGTGGCAAGTACCGTTGTTTACTAGGAAGTAATCCCAGTCTTGCATCTTGTAAACTTGATAGTTCAGTGTTGCCATAAATTGGAAATAATCATCCGGCCATTCTAACCGTTTCCCGTAACCTGCAGATATACCAAACATTATAATGTATTTGTCCGGGTCTAAAGCATACTGATAATAACTATCATAGTAACTACTGTAATAATTACTGTAGTAACTACTGTAATAGTATGGGTAATATCCATAATTACTTAGATAGTTTGTACTTACATCTGTTTGTTTTGAGAAATAAGCACTCACAGAAAAAGTATTAGGTCTTTTCCCTCCAAACCATGGATCTAGAAATGAAATGCTGTATGCTTGGTAATAACGGCCATTTGTTTGACCGGAAAGCGTTAATGTCTGGCCTTCTCCCTGGGGAATAATACCTTTGTATGTTTTGGGGTTAAAAAAGTTCTTTACTGAGAAGTTTGTGAACTTTAAGCTGAGTTTGCCAATAACACCTGTTTGTCCCCAGCCTGCAGAAAACTCTATTTGGTCATTTGCTTTTGAAACCAAATTGTATTCAATATCTACAGTTCCATTTTCAGGGTCTGGAATAGGCCGTGGATTCATATTTTCCGGGTCGAAATGCCCCATTTGTGCTAATTCGCGAATTGAACGGACCAAATCATCCCGGCTAAACAACATTCCCGGTTTTGTACGTAACTCACGGCGCACTATATCTTCATACAAGCGGTCATTACCGTTAATAATGATACGATTAATGGTTGCTTGAGGACCTTCCACCATTCGGATCTCTAAAGCTATCGAATCATTCTCGACTTCCACTTCTACAGGGTCTGCTGTAAAGAACAAATAACCATCATTCAAGTAAACATTAGAAACAGCATCTTCGTCAGTAGTTAAACGCTCTTCCAATTTTTTCTGGTTATAAACCTCTCCGGCTTTCATACCTAATACGGCTGCCAGATAGTCTGTCGAATATTTTGTATTTCCAACAAAACGTATATCTTTCAAGAAGTATTGTTGTCCTTCTTCTACAGAAAGGAAAATATCTACTTTCTTTGAATTGTAATTCACCACACTGTCTGCTAATAAAACGGCATCACGGTAGCCATACTCATTGTATTTGGAAATAATATTCTTTTTATCGTTTTCATATTCTTCTGTGGTGAATTTTTTCGTACTGAACATTTCGAGGATGCTTGATTTCCAGTCATTGAATAAGCTAAATTTCTCATTTGTCTTTTTCATCGCTTTCTTCAAATCCCGGGCGGTCAAAGCTTTGTTACCATCGAAATAAATACGGTGAATTTTGGTTTTCTCGTGTTTATCTATATGAATATCCAAAATGACTTCTCCTTCATGAGACAAATCGTCTTTTTGAACAATGTTCACATCCACATTTTTAAATCCTTTGGCATCAAAAAAACGTTGGATGAGTGTTTTTGCGCGGTCCACCAAATTCGGTGTGATTTGGAATCCTTTTTTTAGACCCAACTTTAATTCTAAATCCTCCCGTTCGCTTTTCTTAACACCATAATAATTTACTTCAGATATACGTGGACGTTGCCTCAGCTGTATTTCCAGCCAGATTTGGTTTCCTTCTATTTTGGTTGCCAATATTTTCACATCTGAAAACAAACCGTGTTTCCAGAAACGTTTTACTGCTGTCGTAATTTCATCGCCAGGAATTGTCACTTCATCACCGACTGACAAACCGGAGAAACCAATCAATACAAAATCATCATAATTTTTAATACCCGTTACTTTTATATCGGCTATTTTATATTTCTTTGGTGATAACGAGTAGGATATTTCCGGTACTTCCACCGGTTGTTCAACCCTAGTAGTATCCGTTTCCTGAGCAAAGGCGGCATACGTCCAACCCAGAAAAAGTGGTAACAATACTATTCTTTTGTACATAACAGCATGTTTATTATTTTAATTGCTCGCTTGTTTTACCAAAACGACGCTCCCGTTGTTGATAATACAAAATGGCATCATAAAATTCTTCTTCTCTGAAATCCGGCCAATAAGTCGGTGTGAAATAAAGTTCAGCATACGATAATTGCCAAAGTAAGAAATTACTCAAGCGTTGTTCCCCGCCTGTACGAATCAACAAATCCGGATCAGGCAAATGTCTTGTCGTTAAATGCAGACTGACCCAATTTTCATTAATATCATCTGAGGTTAGCTTTCCCTCGGATGCTGCATTTATTGCCTGTTTTATAGCATTCACGATTTCCCATCGTGATGAATAGCTTAAAGCTAATATGACAGTTGTACTGATTCCTTTGGATGTCTCTTCAATACATTCCATTAGTGATTGATAGGCATCTTCCGGTAAACGAGACAAATCACCAATGGCTTCTAATCGGATGTCGTTTTTTAGCAAATCAGGCGTTTCGCGTTTGATTGCTGTAACCATAAGGCGCATTAGCGCATGAACCTCTTCTTTCGGACGATTCCAATTTTCCGTTGAAAATGTGTATAACGTAAGATATTCCACACCGGATTTTCTTGCAGCTTCTACTACCTTACGAACTGACACGACACCTTCTTGATGACCTTGAAAACGTTTCAATCCTTTTGATTTTGCCCATCGTCCGTTGCCGTCCATTATAATCGCCACGTGCTGAGGCAACCGTTTGTTATCTATTTGCTCTATTAGCGACATCTTCTCTTCAATCGTTATATCTTATTGCATTTGCCTTATATTATTGCAAGGTTGGCATTTGGGACCAAAACTCCATGTAATGGAAACTGTCAAGAATGAATACCAATCTTTGTTTTTCAAAAAACTACTTGTTATGCCATACGGGTCTTCCAATATGGCATTTCCGTCATCAGTAACATCCAACTTGTCACTGAACACTTTCCGCACAGAGAACTCACAACCTAAATTCAATCTGCTGGTCAGTTTATACTTCAAACCAACCCCAATAGGCAAATTGAATGCCGTTGCTGTCTGCCCGCCCATTGCCATTGTCATTCCGATACCTAAAAAAGCGTACGGAGCAAGGCGTTTGGCATTCAAATAAACGTAGCGGTCACTGTAAGGCATGAAGTTGAACTCTATCTGTTCATCCAAGTCAATCAGACTTCGACTGAAAGAGGCTTGTGCATTACCGGGAAAAACATTGTCCAATCCTTCAGTACTTCCAGATATCCTTGCCCATATAAGGTTTGTCCTCAACGCCCAACGCAGGTTTGGCGTATAACGGAATACACCACCTATTGCGGGATTCATTCCTTTAAAAATCGTGTTTTTATTCACGTCGCCCATATAAAAAGCACCGCCTACCATTCCGCCTATCTCGAAGCGGTAATCGTCATTGTCTTTCGTTTGTGCGGATACCATTACAATAGCTGATGTTATAATCGATATTATGATGTTGATGCGTAGAAAGAAATGTTTCTTCATAAGCGTGTGCCATTTGCTTCCGTTTCCATATTTCTATTCTAACGCAAAATACATATCCTTATTGTCTTTCAAACCCTAACCGATTGACGCGTCCGCGCCAGATTTCGTTTAGAATTGAAGCCGAACTTGCTGTTTTCCCGCCAAAGATACATAAATAGTTTTCATCGTCTACTAACATTGAGGCAAAACCTCGTGCGTTATAATCATCAGGTAAAACGACGAGGGAATCAATATAAGACCATGTTACACCTTTGTCTATTGACAGGTGGATGTCTTTTGATGGTTGTCCGGACTCATTGATGCCGCCAATCAAATAAAACTTGTCATCGTAGTAAGCAACACTTGCCCCTTCTTTCTTCTCGAAGTAATCGGATTCCGAATCAGTAAGGTTTGCCCAGGTTAGAGCATCCATTGTAGACCAAGTCGTGTTCACCAATTGATTGTCGGACGTACGTCCTCCCACAACGAACAGTCTGTTGCGATACATTACATCAAGGTTTGCGGCTGCGAACCCCGATAAAGGGAATTCATCCGGGACGCTTGCTCCGATAGTCCACACATTAGTTGTATCCATAGCAGCAAAAAACAATATGCCGTCCTCTTCAATGATTGCCGATAATGCAGGTGGCTGATTGACGCTGTTTGTAAGTCCTCCAAGCAAAGCTTTTGTGGTGGGTGTCCCTTCGAAGGTTTCCCAAGATACACCGTCTTCCGAAACATACACAATTCCATCAGAAGACGGGATATAAAGCCGGCTTTGGAACGTTGTGATTTGTCCCAAAAGCAAACCACTAGAGGGTAAGCCGGTCAGCTGTTGCTCTGTCCACGCATCGGGGTCGTCCATTGGCGCAGTATATAGCAGATATGTCTGGCTTGCCGTCGGCCGGGCATACATCATGTAGGTATCTTCATCTTCGGAATAGAATTGGTTTGTGATGACTTTTATGTCGCTCATGGTTTGGGTGAGCAGGTTTTTGGAATAGAGCTTCCAGGTCATTGAATCCGGTTCTTGGGTGTGAACATTAATCCAAGCATCATAAGACCGGGCAAGAACTCCGCTGGAATAAAGGAGAATCTTTATTGGTTCTGATATATTGATTGTATCTGATGAAGAATATTCAACAGTGTCTCCTGTAGCACTCTGGTAGATATAAACGCCGGTAACAGCTGATGCGTAGGTAAGTGTAGGCAACACAGAATCGACTTCTGTTCCTAATGGCATGGAGTCAAGATTGAAAATCGTATTGGTAAGTTGGTCTATCGTAAAGCTGACGTCATCCAATCCTGAAACAGAATCATTGTCCAGCGAGAAGCTTAATAATTGGCAATTGTTAGTCGTTTCGTAAATGTAATCGTTGTCAGAACCTAAACATGACGACAAGAACGCTGTAAAACATACGCTTATCAACTGTACAATCTTTTTTTTCATCAAAACCTTTGTTTGTTACGTATAGGGCGCAAATGTATGAACATTTTCTGCTTTATCGCAGCCCTTTACAAAGATTTAGAATATTTATTTTCTGCTGAAAACGCTGATTTATATAAGTATCGATGCGCTGTCCGTGGCAAAATATTGTGGTGTCCGGGAGGGGCTTCGGAGGGTTCGGGGAAGCTATTCCGGAGGTTAAATCCATTGGCGATGTTTCCACGGTTGCCTCGTCCCAAAGTCCGGCTCGGAGAAAGCTTCCCAAGAGAGCGCTCCCACCTTCCACAAAGAGAGAATAGAGTTTACGTAGATACAATTCCTCAAGTATCCGGGGCAGAGCGTCTGTTGAGAAATTAACAGTGATGTAAGTTACATTCTCTCGGTTTTCTGTTATTCCGGCTGAAGTAAAGACAAGAGTCGGGACACTTCCGTCGAGGAGGTGGCATGTCTTAGGCACACGCAGCTGCCGGTCGATTAATATTCGCACGGGCCGGTTCCCTGACCAAAAACGGACAGTGAGCGAAGGATTGTCGAGCAAGGCAGTGTTAGTGCCCACCATTATGGCAGATGATTCCGCCCGCATCTTGTGCACACGCGCCAGCGTTTCGGGAATAGAGAATGCAACAGGCTTTTCCGCCGCCGAAGAACGTAATTTGTCCATGAAACCATCCCTACTTTGTGCCCACTTGAGGCGGATATACGGGCGGTGTTCTTCCTGGACTGTCATAAAAACGCGGTTGAGTTCGCGCGCTTCCTTTTCCAACACTCCGGTAACCACTTCGACACCTGCTTCGCGCAGCATGTTTACTCCGCGCCCGGAAACGGCTGGGAACGGGTCCATACAACCCACCACAACACGCGGAATGCCCTTGCGAATAATCAGCTCTGCACATGGCGGAGTTTTCCCGTAGTGGGAGCAAGGTTCAAGGCTGACGTACAAGGTAGAATCACGCAAGAGCGATTCGTCTTGCACCTCTGCAATGGCATTTACCTCGGCGTGCCCTTCCCCGCATTTGCGGTGGAAGCCTTCGCCTATTATTTTCCCCCGGCAGACAACCACGGCACCCACCATTGGGTTCGGTTCCGTATGTCCGGCGCCGCAGCGGGCAAGTTGCAGGCATCGGCGCATATATCTTTTGTCTATTTCCATATAGTATAATCTTTGTTTTGTTCTAAAAATGTTTCGGCGCACCTTTTTCGAGGGTTGTTTCCTTCTCCGGAAGATTGCTGGCCCCATCCAAAGCCCTTTTTTTCTCCACAGAACTTCCGGCGAAGCCGAAAAGACCCCTTTTTTCTTCTGCAGAACTTCTGGCAGGCAAAAAAAAAGGTCTTTTTTCTTCCAAAAACTTTCCGGAGCTTGTTTCCGAGGCTCTGCATGGGGCAAATTTATACGAATTTGATGTGGAGGATGACTATCTCGGACAGAGTCCCGACGCGGTAGGGCGGCCCGGTGCATCCCACGCCCGAAGAAATGTAGTGCTGCGTCGAACCTTTGCTGTAATAACCATAAGGGCACTCGTAGACCAGCTTCAGGATAAGCGGGTAAGGCCAAAGCTGCCCGTTGTGCGTGTGTCCGTGGAGTCCCAAGTCCATGTGGAGCATCCTCATCTCGTAAAAACTCCACGGCTGGTGGTCGAGCACAATTGTGGGTAGCGTGGTGTCTTGTCCCTCTATCAATTCTTTCAGCGCTTTGCGTTTCTTGTTGATAAAATCGTCGCGGCCGATGAGCAGGAATGTCGAGTCGGGGCTTGCCACCGAGTCGATGAGCAATGTGCCTATTTCCCGAATCCATTTCCGCTTGGCATTGATGTTGGCGCGGTATTCATGGTTGCCATTTACGACGTAAACGCCGAGCGGGGCTTCGAGCTTTTGGAAATCGTCTTCTATATGAGCATTTTCAGCCCAGCGGGTCTCGTAGTCGATTATATCTCCGACAAGCACCACCATTTCGGGGTGCTCGGCGTTGCAAAGGGCGATTTGCTTCTGCACTAACTTCTTTTGTATGACCTCCCCGATGTGTATGTCGCTCATCATGGCTATGCGAATGCTGTCTCTGGAGCTGCTCCCCTTTGGCAAAGTGATATTGATATGCCTGACGACGGGGTTCGTGACCGTGTGGTAGGCGTTTGCCATGATGGAAATGTCCCCGGCAATGAACACGAAGAGCAAAATATACTTCGTGCGCGCCATATTGTTCTTGATGAAGGACGGGAACCAATGGAAAATACGGTCGCTGAAGCGGATTAGCTCCAGGGCGATTAGTCCGAGAGTAAGATAAATGGAGGCGATATACCATGTATTGCAAACGAGCATCAGCGGAAGCATCACATTGTCCGGTATATCATTCCTGAAAATATACCCCAGAAGGTAAACGCCTACTTCTACAAGGAAGAAAAGCAGGTACGAAAGCTGCCATGCATTCTTGCGTGGTATGGCGTAAAAGCCGCGCCAAGCGATAAAGGCACTAAGGAAAATCTGACCGTAAAGTGCATTTAGAAAGAAGACCATTGTTTTTCTTTTCGTTTATATCAGTTGGAAAATGACCAGTTCGCTGTCTGTCCCTATGCGGAATGGCGGACCCCAAAGCGAAAGGCCGGAAGATACATAGACGTGGCATTTGCCGAAAGCCTTGTAGCCATAACTAAGCTCGAAAATATGGTCGGCGAGCAACGTTAGGGGCCATATTTGCCCTCTGTGGGTGTGGCCGCTGAATTGCAGGTCTATACCGCATTGTCCGGATTCTTCCAGATTGTAGGGTTGATGGTCAATTAATATAATGGGTTTGGTTTTGTCTGTCTTCCCGGCTAATGATGCAAGGGGGAGGCGGTTGCGGTTATGCCGGTCGTCTCTGCCGATTATTTGTATGCCGCAGGGTAATGTGACGACGGAATCTTTAAGGAAACAAATGTCTGTTTGAGATATGAATTGCTCGCAGGCGTTTATTCCGCAGAAATAATCGTGGTTCCCGGGCACCATGTAGATGCCTTGCGGGGCATGGAGACGGTTCAGTTCATCCTGCATACTTTCTTTCACCACTGGTGTGATATCGTTGTCTATCAAATCTCCCCCTATGAGGATTAAGTCCGGCTTTTGTTCGTTTATCATATCCACGTAGCGGGCGAGTTGTTTCTTTCCCGTACCATAACCTAAATGCACGTCGCTGAAAGCAACTATTTTCAAAGGTTTGCCGAACTCCTTGTCAATGGCGATATCTATTTTTTTTATGCTTGGATGTTGGTAATGGTAGTAACCGTAGCACAATGTCCCTGCCGTAACCAGCAATGCAATCCAAAAGCTCCCTTTTATCTGGAGCCTGCACAGGCAGAGTAAGTCGAAAGCTATTAATAAGATGGACATATATAGCGTGAAGACCATCCATCCGGTTCCGACCAGATGCATGCACCGGAACAGTAACAGGGGAGAAGATGCGCTGCGCCACAAAAATTCAGGGAAGAAAGAGAGTGCTGCTATCCAGAAAAGAAAGGTAAGCAATATCTTCCGTCCCTTAGGTTGTGCCTTTAACGCCTGTCTTCCCCGCCCAAAAATGTAGGCATTACCTAAAATATAGAGGACGGGGACTAATGCGAAAAAGTTCATTTCGGATATCCTACCGGATTATTTAACAAGGGAATCTGTGTGTCGCTTAAATTTAAAAGCTCTTTCAAGCCGTTTGAATCCATTGAAGCGCGTGGGACTGTCGATAATCCGACACCTGCGCAGAAAAGGTTGATGTTCTGTGAAACTATTCCTGCATCGGCGGCACTCATAATCTTTGTGTGTTCATCGGTATTGTCGAATTTAGACAAATCAGCTACCATCAAAAGAGAAACGGGAGCGGACATGACGAAATCTTGTGCACCGGCTATTAAAGACCTGTGATCTCCTGATGCTACGGGCTGCAGAGTATTGCCGAAGGCATCATATTTATATACGCCGTCTTTATTAAATACGTAAAGCTCTATTTCCTGCTTGTTCATCGCTGAAGGAGCTGTGCGTTTCTTTTCTTCCGCACGATTGACTCCGTTAGCTGCCCACAGCAAATCTGATAAATCTTGCAGGCTTAATTCTTTTGTGTCGAATGCCCGGTCAGAATGCCTGGCATGCAGGCTCCCCATGATGGATTTTCCCCGGTCAGTGCTTGGTGTGTTTAACTGGATTGCGCTCAAGTCTTGAGCGGAAACTGACGCCGCAGTCAATAATCCGACGCCAAATGCCAAAAGTTGCTTTCTCATAATTTTACCATTTTAATATTCAAGACAAAAATAGAATATTCTCTTTTCCTTTCCTCTGGGAAAACCTCGTTTTTATAATTTCTTAAAGAAGCAATATCTGTACTCTTCAAAGAAATCGTTTACATTTGCTCAAAATGTGTGTGTTATTATTATTTAGATGATTTTAAACGTGTGAGATTGATGAAAAAGTGCTTATTGATCATGATGAGCTTTCTTGCTTTTATTGCTGTGAGTGTAGCTCAGTCCCAGTCTCAAGGGGACTTTATTGTGAAAGGACAGGTGGTAGATTCTCTTAGTTTGGAAACTGTGCCGTATGCAACGTTGAGCATAGCGTCTGCCAGTAACCCGCAAAAATCATTGCAGCTGTTGGCGTGTGATATAGACGGAAATTTCGAGGCAAGCCTGAAATCTGCAGGGCAATATATCTTGTCAATGCAGTCTATTGGTAAAAAGCCTGCGACGAAAACTTTTACTTTGACATCACGTAATCCTGTACTTAATTTGGGGATGTTATACATGATGGACGACACGCAGCAGTTAGGGGAAGTAACCGTTACGGCTCAAAAACCTTTAGTCAAGGTTGAGATAGACAAACTGACTTACAGCTTGCAGGATGACCCGGAATCCCAAACGAACAATACGCTGGATATGCTTCGCAAAGTCCCGATGATTACGGTCGATGGGAATGATGAAATCCAGTTGAAGGGTTCGACGGATTTCAAAATCTACGTGAATGGCAAACCCTCCAATATGTTGAATAACAATCCGGCGGATGTATTAAAAAGTAT
Source organism: uncultured Parabacteroides sp. (assembly GCA_964481365.1). GTDB lineage: Bacteria > Bacteroidota > Bacteroidia > Bacteroidales > Tannerellaceae > Parabacteroides. Next base: position 20,954 of record CAYZTO010000024.1, read on the forward strand.
GCCGGCAAGCTCCATCAAGGATATTGAAGTCATAACTGATCCCGGTTCCAAATATGATGCAGAGGGAGTAGGCGGAATCATCAATATCATTACCACAAAAAATGCTTTTGAAGGTTATACAGGAACTGTGAGGGCAAATGCCAGCACGTTGGGGCGCTTCGGAGGAGGAGCTTACGTTTCGGCGAAATTTGGCAACTTCGGGATTACAGCCAATTACAACTACAATTATGAAAACGGTCCTTGGAGCGACTCTTTTTCGACCCGCGAAGATTTTGCGACCGAGTCGCGCGGTGCGAGTTTCCTGAACCAGACTGGCAGGAGCAAACGCCAAGGCCCGTTCCAGTTCGGTTATTTGGAAGGAAGTTATGAAATCGACACATATAACCTCATCACAGTCGGGGCAAACCTTTTCCGTGGCAAAGCTACCTCCAAAACGGAATATGGCGTGGATATGTTCAATGTAGTGGATGGTGGTTTGACCCCATACTATTATTATGACCGCCACAGTCGTTCCACTTCTGTTTTTGGCTCTACAGATATTAATGTGGATTACCAGCATTCCACGGATAAGAAAGACGAACTGCTGACAGTCTCTTATCGTTTCAGCCAGACGCCTGATGATAATGAAAGTTATACTGAATTATTGAATGTGGTGGACTACTATCTTGCCGATGATTATCCTCAGTGGAATATCAACGATGCCGCAACCAATGAACATACAGTCCAAATAGATTATACCACCCCTACGTGGGAAAACCAGACCCTGGAACTTGGCGCAAAATATATCTTCCGGGGAAGCAACAGCGAAACCCAAGAGCAACACTTCCTCGACTCGCTTCAGACATGGGAAACAGTTTATGATGCGAACAGCGACTTCAACCATAACCAGCATATTTATTCTGCCTATGTGGGTTATGCCTTGAGATTCGGGAAACTTGGTTTCAAGGCAGGTGTGCGTGGGGAAGGGACATCCCTGAACGTCAAGTACGCTTATGCCCCGGAGATGAATTTCAGCACAAACTATTTCAACGTCGTTCCCAACGGGACTTTGTCCTACCAGATTTCCGAAGCCCAGCAAATCCGCTTGGGTTATAACATGCGAATCCGCCGTCCGGGTATCCGCTACCTGAATCCGTACGTAAACGACACAGACCCGCTAAACATTTCGTATGGTAATCCTAATCTTGACCCGGAGAAGAGCCACAACATACATTTTAACTATAGTTTTTTCAACCGGAAGTTCAACATGAACTTGAGCGCGAATTATCGTTTCAACAACAGTTCAATCGAGGAATATACGTGGGTGAACGAGCAAGGAGTCTCTGAAACCACCTATGGTAACATCGGGAAAACCAAAAACATCGGCCTTTTCCTCTATGCCAGCTACACGCCGGTGCAATTACTCCGTATTTTCATGAACGGGGGTGTGAATTATGAAGATTTGAGCAGCGAGCAGACCGGTATGGCAAACGACGGATTCAGTGGAAGGGTCTTTGGCGGTTTTCAATTCTCCTTCCCGAAAGATTTCCGCGTGGATTTGAACGGCGGGTATTTCTCCCCGAGAATCAACTTGCAGGGAAGCCGCACAGCAATGTATTCCACCGGCATCACGGTCAATAAAAGTTTCTTCAACAAGAAGCTTACGGTTTCATTGTCGTGCAATAACCCGTTCTGGAAGACCATTGAAATGGGCAGCGTGACGGAAGATTCCACGTTCCGCATGGAAACAAAAACAAACACGCGTACACGCGACTTCCGCTTTACCCTTACTTACCGTTTCGGCTCACTGAAAAATGCTATCAAGAGGGTTACCCGGGGCATACAGAACGACGATTCGATGGATAACGGCAACAACGAACTCCAGCAGCTCTGACGTTCCGCCGTGTCCGGTGCCCGGTATCCGTTTGGGGCAGTCTTGTTTTC
>CAYZTO010000025.1:0-8202 GCA_964481365.1 uncultured Parabacteroides sp.
ACACGTTGCAAAACTGCTATTACGATTCCGACCTGTCGCCTGCAGACACGGAAAACGACGGAGCGGCGCGCACCACAGAAGAGATGCAAAGCGAAGATTTCATCAGCCTAATAAATGCCACGCCTGTGGAAGGTGCTTTGCAATGGCGGTATGAACCCGGCTCGTACCCTGTGCTGGATTCGCAGGTGGACAGCGAGACACCAACAGCTGCAGGGAAGATTGAAAAATCTGCAATATCTTTTCGCACGATGCCGGGAGCTATTTGCATCACAACGGAAGAGCCGACAGCCTTTGCAGCCTATACATTCCAAGGTGTAATGCAATCGATACGGCAAATCCCTGCCGGAACCACAACAGTGGAATTGCCCGCAAACCTGTACATCTTGAAAATCGGCGACGAAACGTACAAAGTCCGCGTGAAGTAACCCCGTTGCCGTTTATCTATTAAAAAAGATGCACCGCTGCAAGCGTTTTTCCCTGCCGGGAATGCCTGTCTGCGGTGCACAGAGTATGTCTAAAAATCATCAACTGCCGGAAAAACGCCGGCGGGCTATAGTTCGTCGATTGAACCGCGCACTATGCCGCGTTTGGAAGACTTTACGAAATTGAGGATGAGGTCCCGCTCCACGCTCGGACCATATTCCGTTTCGATAGCCTTAATCGCGTCGCTGTTGTTCAGCCCCCGCGTATAAATAGTGCGGTAAATATCTTGTATCAGATATACTTGCTCGTTTGTGAAGCCGCGCCTGCGCAGCCCGACGATGTTTATCCCGCAATACGCGATGGGTTCCCTGCCTACGAGGGTGTAAGGCGGGATGTCTTTGCCTATCCGCGAGCCTCCTTGTATCATTACGTGCTTTGAAATGCGTGTGAATTGGTGTACGAGCGTCCCTCCGCTCACTATGGCGTAGTCGTCGATGTCTACTTCGCCTGCTATCTGCGACGCATTGCCTATTATTACGTTGTTGTGGACTACACAATCATGCGCAACGTGCGAATAAGCCATGATGAGGCAATTATCCCCCACGACAGTGCGCCCTTTTGAAGCTGTGCCACGGTTCACGGTGGCACATTCACGTATCGTAGTGCGGTTTCCTATCTCTGCAGTGGTGGTTTCACCCCTGAACTTCAAATCCTGCGGGATTCCGGCGATGACAGCACCCGGGAAAATCCTGCAATCATTCCCTATCCTTGCGCCATCAAGGATAACCGCGTGCGGGAAGATGTGGCAATTATCGCCAATAACGACATCCTTTTCAATAACGGCAAATGGGTCGATGGTAACATTCTCGCCCAGTCTCGCCTCTGGATGTACAACTGCCAATGAAGATATGTTCATTCCTTTTTAATGCTTATCTGTTCTTTATAATCTGAGCCATGAACTCGGCTTCGCTAACTAATTTGTCCCCTACGAAAGCGTAGCCCTTCATGGAGGAAATGCCACGGCGTATCGGGGCAAGCAACTCCAAACGGAGTATTAAGGTATCTCCCGGAACCACCTTGCGGCGGAACTTGACGTTGTTGATGGTCATGAAATAGGTCGAATACCGCTCCGGCTCGTCTAAGGAATTCAGCACAAGAAGCCCGCCGGTCTGCGCCATAGCTTCGACTTGCAACACTCCCGGCATCACAGGCTCGTCGGGGAAATGGCCAGTGAAGAAAGGCTCGTCGGTGGTTATGTTCTTGACTCCTACGATATACATATGCCCTAATTCAATGATTTTATCCACAAGCTGCATCGGGTAACGGTGCGGCAATAGCTCGCGGATGCGATAGATATCCATCACAGGGGGAAGGTTGGGGTCATAAAGCGGAACTTGCACAGTGTTAAGCTTGATTTCCTTGCGAATCATACGCGCCAATTTGTTGTTAATCCCGTGCCCCGGGCGCGTAGCGATGATTCTGCCTTTGATAGGTTTGCCCACCAAGGCAATATCGCCTATCACGTCGAGTAATTTATGTCTTGCAGGCTCGTTGGCATATACGAGCGGTTTGTGGTTGATGTAGCCCAGCTCTTGGACGTTCATGTGCGGAAGGTTCATCATGTCCGCAAGCTTGTCGAGGTTCTCTTGGGAAATTTTTTCATCATAAATCACGATGGCATTATCCAAATCACCGCCTTTAATAAGGTTGTTCTTGATAAGCATTTCCACTTCACGGACAAAAACAAAGGTGCGCGCGGATGCGATTTCTTCGGGGAATTCGCTAATATCCTCCATCGTTGCAAATTGGTTCGGGAGAATCGGCGAATCGTATGAAATGAGGGTGTTGATGCTGAAGTTGTCGTCCGGCAATATCACGAGCGACGCGCCGGATTCATCGCGGACTTCCATTTTATGCTTCACGACGTAATAGTTCCTTGTGGCATTTTGCTCAACCAGCCCGGTGTTCTTGATGGCTTCTACGTAGAAATGCGCACTGCCGTCGAGGATGGGGAACTCTGGTGCATCTACTTCAATGAGGCAATTATCGACTCCGAGGGCGTAAAGCGCAGCCATAGCGTGCTCCACAGTCCCTACTTGCACTCCATTCTTCGAAATAACGGTGCCCCGTTGGGTGGTCACGACGTTATCCGCGACTGCATCGAGCACGGGTTGGTCTTCCAAGTCAATCCGCTTGATTTTATAACCGTGGTTCTCCGGCGCAGGACGGAATGTCATTTGTATATCCAGCCCCGTATGCAGCCCCTTACCTTTAAAACTAATGCTATCCGCAAGCGTATTCTGTTTCTGTAACGTTGTCATAGTATAGTGTTATTTTTTGATTTCTTGCTTCAATTCTTCAATCTCGCGTTGAAGTTGCCCCAATGTCCGGTACATCTCCGGCAATTTGTTGAAGATTGCGCTCGAACGCATGAAGTTCCTCGCAGGAATGGCAGGAGCCCCCAACAACGAGGCAGGTTCCTTTATGTCGCTGATAACGCCACATTGCGCGCCGAAGTTCACATGGTCAGCAATTTTAATGTGTCCCGCAAGCCCTACCTGACCTCCAAACATACAGTGTTTGCCTATTTTTACCGAGCCGGCAATGCCTACCTGGGCTGCCATCACAGTGTTTTCACCTACTTCCACGTTATGCGCAATCTGGACGAGGTTGTCGAGCTTTACACCCTGGCGTATTATCGTAGAATCCAGCACTGCGCGGTCTATCGTCGTATTTGCCCCAATCTCAACATTGTCTTCAATTATTACATTCCCTAATTGCGGAATCTTCCGATATGCTTCGCCTTCCGGGGCGAACCCGAAACCATCCGAACCGACAACCGACCCGGCATGAAGGATGCAGTTGCTCCCGATGACACAGCCCATATACACTGTAACATGGGGATATATCGTGGTGTTATCACCTATCGTAACATGGTCTCCTATATATGCATGGGGGAAAATGCGGCATCCTCGCCCGATTTTCACATTTTCACCAATGTAAGCAAATGCTCCGACATAGCAGCCGTCACTTAGCGAAGCCGAAGAACTGATAAAAGCCAACGGCGCGATGCCTTCTTTTTTCATCTTCGACTGAACCGCAATGTCGAGCAACGTAGCCAATGCCACGTAAGCGTTCTCGACTTTCACCAATGTCGCATTTATCGATTCAGAAGGGGTGAAATCTTTGTTCACCAAAACAATGCTGGCCTTCGTGCTATAAATGTAATGTTCATACTTGGGATTTGCCAAGAAAGTTATTGTCCCTGGCTTTCCATCCTCTATTTTGGAAAAATTGCATACTTTCACTTCCGGGTCGCCCACGACTGTGCCTTTCAAAAAAGAAGCAATTTGTTGAGCTGAAAACTCCATTACGATTTCTATATTATATAATGTAAATACTTTCCTTCTTTTGCGGACTTTACATCCCTCCGGAAACGAATCCACACATAGGCTCCTGCACCGCCATTCGCCGGGAATCTCCTTCCCTTATCCGCTTCCATGCTGGTTATACCAAACCTTTCTCCCTTAAATATCCCTCCATTTCAACTTGGACATTCCGGGCTGCTACAGCTGCTGCTGCCGCAAAATCGACAGACTTGTCAGCATATATGATTGCTCGTGAAGAATTAACCAATAATCCGCATTCATCGTTCATGCCGTATCTCGCAACTTCCGCCAAACTTCCTCCCTGTGCACCAACTCCCGGCACCAGAAGAAAGTGGTTTGGCACGCAGCGGCGCACATCCAGGAACATATTCCCTTGTGTCGCACCAACTACGTACATCATTTGTTCATCCGATGCCCATTCCTGAGATTTCCTCAATACCTTTTCAAAGAGGCGTTCACCTTGGATATCCTCCGTGAGCTGGAAATCATGCGAACCTTTATTCGATGTAAGAGCCAACAGTATTACCCACGCTTCAGGATATATAAGGAAAGGCTTCACACTATCTTCTCCCATATAAGGAGCAACAGTCACGGCATCAACATGGACGTGTTCAAAAAACGAACGGGCATACATTTCAGATGTATTGCCTATGTCACCCCGTTTAGCATCAGCTATTATGAACTGGTCAGGATAATATTTCCGCAAATACTTAACTGTTTTCTCAAAAGCCTCAATACCACTCGTTCCAAGACATTCATAGAATGCCATATTCGGTTTGTAAGCTACACAAAAAGGAGCTGTCGCATCAATTATAGCTTTATTGAAAGCAAATATAGGTTCTTTCTCACTAAGTAAGTGTTGGGGAATCTTTTTTATATCTGTATCCAACCCTACACAGAGAAATGATTTTTTCCTCCGGATATTCTCAAATAACTCTTTCTTTTTCATTACTCTTTAATTTGCAAATTTATAGTTCCGACTCTTTCAGTCTTTCTGCATTCTCAGCTACAATAAGATGGTCTATACAATCCTGTATATTGCCATCCATAAATGCAGCCAAATTATATATTGTATAGTTGATACGATGATCGGTTATGCGTCCCTGAGGATAATTATATGTCCGGATTTTTGCCGAACGATCGCCTGTACTGACCATCGTTTTGCGCTTGCTTGCTATGTCATCGATATATTTTTGATGTTCTTTGTCATAGATAAATGTACGAAGACGGGAGAGAGCACGCTCCTTGTTTTTAGGTTGGTCGCGAGTTTCTGTACACTCTATAAGTATTTCCTCTACATCTCCAGTATTGGGGTTCTTCCAATTGTAACGCAAACGTACACCCGACTCAACTTTATTCACATTTTGACCTCCCGCACCTCCGCTGCGAAAAGTATCCCACTTTATTTCGCCCTCATTGATTTCCACGTCAAAAGGTTCAGCTTCAGGTAGCACAGCCACAGACGCTGCCGAAGTATGAACCCTTCCTTGCGTCTCAGTTGCCGGTACACGCTGAACACGATGGACACCCGATTCATATTTCAATGTTCCATATACTTTTTCACCACTCACAGAACAAATAATTTCCTTGTAACCGCCCGCAGCACCTTCGGTAAAACTGGAAATCTCCAATCTCCAACCTTTAGATTCGCAATACTTAGAATACATTCGGAAAAGATCGCCGGCAAAGATTGCAGCCTCATCCCCTCCTGTGCCACCACGGATTTCAAGAATTGCATTGCGGTCATCCTGAGGATCTGCCGGGATAAGTAATAGCTTGATATGCTCTTCCAATTCCGGAATATGAGCCTCACAGATTGCGGCTTCTTCACGAGCCATGTCTTTCATTTCCGGATCACTTTCGCCCATCATCCTGTGGGCCTCTTCCAAATCGGATAAACATTGGAGATATTCCTTGCGCGCCTTTGCCAGTTCGCTTAATTCCTTATATTCCTTTGTGAGCTTGATATAACGACGCTGGTCAGCTATGACATTCGGGTCGGTTATGAGAACTGCAACTTCTTCAAAACGCGCCATTAATCCGTCGAGCTTATCCAAAAGTGTATTGTTTCCTGCCATTTGTGAATCATTTATATAAAAACTCCCCGAACTCCGAACGTATGATTAGTTCTTTCTTCATGCTTTCTTCTATGCGGCCTACCACACGTGCATCGATATTGAAAGATTTCGAGATAGCCATGACTGCCTCCGCATCATCAGGCGCAAGACAGATTTCCAGGCGATGCCCCATGTTGAATACCTTGTACATTTCCTCCCAATCGGTATTGCTTTGTTCTTTTATCGTCCGGAACAACGGAGGAACAGGGAAAAGATTGTCTTTCACCACTCGACAATTATCAGAGACGAAATTCATAATCTTTGTCTGTGCTCCTCCCGAGCAATGAACCATGCCGTGAATCTTAGGGCGCATCACATCCAGCAATTCTTTCACAACCGGGGCGTATGTCCGCGTTGGAGAAAGCACTAATTTCCCGGCATTGAGAGGAGAACCCTCTACCTTGTCGGTAAGATTCAGGTTTCCTGAGTAAACCAGATTTTCCGGGACTGATGCATCGAAACTCTCGGGGTATTTTCCAGCCAAATATTTTGCAAAGACATCGTGGCGGGCACTTGTCAAGCCATTACTGCCCATACCACCGTTGTATTCCTTCTCGTATGAGGCTTGTCCAAAAGATGCAAGGCCGACAATCACATCTCCCGGGCGTATATTGGCATTATCAATGATGTCGGAACGCTTCATTCGGCAAGTAACCGTACTATCTACAATTATCGTGCGGACCAAATCACCCACATCGGCAGTTTCGCCTCCTGTCGCATAAACACCTATACCCATGCTGCGCAATTCCGAGAGCAATTCATCCGTACCATTTATGATGGCAGAAATAACTTCTCCCGGGACAAGCATCTTATTACGTCCGATAGTTGAAGAGACGAGTATATTATCAACAGCGCCGACACAAATCAAATCATCGATGTTCATAATCAAGGCATCCTGGGCTATACCTTTCCAAACTGAAAGGTCCCCGGTCTCTTTCCAATAGATATAGGCGAGAGACGACTTCGTCCCAGCCCCATCTGCATGCATGATATTACAATATTCAGCATCCCCGCCTAATATATCCGGGATAATCTTGCAAAAAGCCTTTGGGAAAATACCTTTGTCGATGTTCTTGATTGCATTGTGAACATCTTCTTTCGATGCGGAAACTCCGCGCTGGTCATAACGTTGGTTGCTCATTTATATTTTGATTTGGATGCAAAGATATTATATTTCCCCCAACTATGGCAATGTTTCACCTCAACCTGAGCACATCGCCTTCCTCGGGGATATAATCTTCTGTTTTCTTATTAAGGTCATAAAGGCTCTTGACGCGGATTCCATATTTCTGGGAAATGCTGTACATCGATTCGCCCACCTCTACCACGTGCCTTTTATTGGACTTGTCCGCCTTTTTCTTCTTCTTTTCAAGAAAAACAATGTCGCCCTGCTGGAGCGGGAAGTCATCCGGGACTTCATTATACTTGCGAAGGCGCTTTGCCTTGAATCCTGTGTCGCGGGCAATCTTTTCAAACGTGTCGTTATCATCTGCATGGACATACAGAAGCCCGTTGTAACGGTATATTTCGCGCTTCAGGACAGGAAGGGCCTCGGCTTCCTGCTCGCGTTGCTTCCGTCCTTTTTTTGCAGTGTCGTATTCATACAGTTCGTAGTCTTCTATTATTTTAATAAGCTTGTTCGCATACGAGCGGTCGGTCGCATAGCCGCATTTCTGCAAGCCCTTTGCCCATTTTTTGTAATTACGGATATTATAACTGAAGAGACTGGAGTACCGCGGGCGCAACAGGAACTTGGAATGGTCTTCGTAGGAATCGGACACGCGCTTATATTTCCGGAAACACTCGCCCTTACGGTCATCGTCGTGGTAAACTTTCTGTCCGGTCCAATCGCTATGGCATTTTATCCCAAAATGGTTGTTGGACTTGCGCGCCAACGTGCTTTGCCCCGCTCCTGATTCCAATAATCCCTGCGCAAGCGTGATGCTCGCGGGTATTTTGTACCGGTGCATCTGGTCAATAGCCAAATCCTTGTATTCCTTGATGTATTTCTGGTAGGAATCCAGTTTCTTATTGCCCTTTGCATAAGAATTGGTGCTGAAAAGCAGTGCTGCAAAGAGTAGCAACAAACGAAAAGATGCAATCATGTCCCTGTTTTTAAATCACTAATGTGCAAATATAACGGATTACATCCGGATTGACATTGCATACTGTATTGTTTTTCAACAATTACAGGGTTTTTCCTTTCACTGACAATATTCACGCGCGCCTGCAGCCTTGTCCGGCAACGGATAAAAATATTTGGGGGTGAAAAG
>CAYZTO010000025.1:8302-22406 GCA_964481365.1 uncultured Parabacteroides sp.
CTTGGCGGAGTTCCATTCCTGCCTTCAATAAAATATTCCAAGAGAAGAAAAGCATGAGGGAAGCCTTGTTTCTGCCAAGGCATACCAAGAATTATTCTGCATTGATTATTACCTTTGCCATGCAAACAAATTCCGCAAGGCGGCAAAACATGATTTACAATATCCACATGAAAAAGGTCAAATTGGGGACGCTCCTTGTTTCCCTCATCTTCTTCCCTCTGTGCGCATTAGGGCAAAATGAACCGCAGGATATGCGCAACAGGCTTATAGGCACAACAAATGAATTGCCCAACCCCTTCGATTTCCCCATTTTGCTAAGCGGTAATTTCGGGGAATTGCGCTCCAACCATTTCCACTCGGGGATAGATTTCAAGACGCAAGGTGCAGAGGGGAAACCGGTTCACGTTGTCCAAAGCGGGTACGTTTCACGCATATCCGTAAGTCCGTGGGGATACGGGAATTGCATTTACGTCACACATCCAGATGGAACAACCACAGTATATGCCCACCTGCAGCGTTTTTCGGAGAAAATAGCCGAATTTGTGAAAGAACAGCAGTATGAGAAGGAGCAATTTTCTTTAAACATATTCCCCGAGGCGGGAAAATTCCCCGTAATACAAGGAGAGATTATCGCACTAAGCGGAAATTCGGGCAGCTCGGGCGGACCGCACCTCCACTTCGAGGTAAGGGACACCAAAACGGAAGAAATCATCGACCCCCTGCCCTATTTCAAAGACAAGATAAAAGACAGCACGCCCCCCCGCATACTTGGCGTGATGGTATATCCCGTAGAAGGGCGCGGCATAGCCAATGGTTCGCAGAAGAAACAACAAATCAAGCTCGTTTCACAGGATAACGGAGGCAAAAAAACCGCATCCACTGTCGAAGCATGGGGAGAAATAGGCTTCGCCATAAAATGCTATGATTACATGGACGGAACTTCCAATATCTACGGCGTAAGGATTATCTCCCTGGATGTAGACGGGACTGAAATATTCCGAAGCGACATCTCCCGGTTCGCATTCAGCGAGACCCGCTACTTAAACAGCCTCACCGACTACGGTTTGTGGCATACGAGCCGCTCATTTTACATCAAAAGTTTCATCGAACCGGGTAACCGGCTCCGTTTTCTCTCGGCAAAGAACAGGGGCATCGTTAATATAAACGAAGAACGCACGTACAACTTCACTTACACCTTGCAAGATGCTTATGGAAACACGACAAGGCTGTCTGTCCCGGTTAAAGGGAAAAAACAAAGCATACCGGCTGCCGATACGACGGGTAAAGAATTAATGTCGTGGAATAAAGAGAACCGTTTCGGGGCAAAAGGAATCAGGCTGACCATACCCAACGGCAATTTATATCGTGATATTTATATGAAGTACTCAGTTCGCGAGGATTCGACCCTCCTTGCCGCGACGCATTACCTGAACGACGAACTTGTGCCTCTGCATAAAAGTGCGCGTCTCTCAATCCGCCTCAATCCGAAACTCGATACGCTAAATAACAAGAAACAATATGGTATTGTGCAATGGAAGAACGGAAAGGCATCATGGATTGGCGGTACTTACCGCAACGGTTGGGTGAATGGTGAAATCCGCGAGCTTGGAGCCTTTACAATAAGGCAAGATACTAAAGCACCGGCCATCACTCCCCTGAACATAGAATCATGGGTGCGTAAAAAGTGCATAACCCTGCGCCTCTCCGACAATCTTAGTGGCGTTGAAAGCTATCGCGGGGAGATTGACGGGAAATTTGCCCTTTTCGAGATGAACAGCCAATCGGTGATTACATACAGGTTTGATGACGAACGGCTGGTTCCCGGGAAACATACTCTGACCGTTTCCGCCACGGATGCCTGCGGCAATAAATCTTCTTATTCATATACATTCTATTATGATTAAGGGATTGCTTCGCCTGATTACAACCCGACCTGCGATGCTTTTCCCTTTCATTGTCGCAAATATCTGCCAATCTTCCCCCTGACAGCGGATTCCCAACTTTAAGAATCCCTTCCCGGGGCAAAATTCCAGCTTGGAAAGAAAAAAATCAAACGGAACATAGTTTCTATCGGAAATTCGTATATTTGTTTCCGTTAATTCTAATTTTTGAACTCAACATTAAACACAAAATAAAAAACGACATGGAAAACAATGAACTTTTATCAATGGTAAGAAGTAAGGCACAAGGATGGCTTACCGATAGTTACGATGCAGAAACCCGCGCACAAGTCCAGGCTTTGCTTGATAACGAAGATCCAACTGAGCTTATAGAGTGTTTCTACAAAGACTTGGAATTTGGAACCGGGGGTTTGCGCGGAATCATGGGTGTAGGTTCTAATAGAATGAACATCTATACCGTCGGCGCCGCTACTCAGGGACTTTCAAACTATCTGAAGAAAGAATTTGACGACCTCGGTGAAATTAAAGTGGTAATCGGGCACGATTGCCGCAATAACAGCCGCAAATTTGCCGAAATCTCTGCCGATATTTTCTCTGCTAATGGAATTAAGGTCTTTATCTTCGAAAGTTTAAGGCCTACTCCGGAAATGTCATACGCAATCCGCAAGCTGAATTGCCAAAGTGGAATAATTCTGACGGCATCCCACAACCCGAAAGAATATAATGGATATAAAGCATACTGGTCTGACGGTGCCCAAATGATTGCTCCACATGATAAGAACACAATCTCCGAAGTGAACAAGGTTCGCAGCGCAGCGGACATCAAGTTCAAAGGGAATCCGGCATTGATTGAAACAATCGGAGAAGAAATCGACCGTCAGTATGTGGATGATTTAAAGAAAATCTCCCTCTCTCCTGATGCTATAGCACATCATCACGACATGAAAATAGTCTATACACCAATACATGGGACAGGTGTAAAGATTGTTCCCAGAACTTTGGCTGCATTCGGCTTCACAAATATTATCCACGTCCCGGAACAGGATGTGGTGAGCGGTGATTTTCCTACAGTAGTATCTCCCAACCCTGAAGAGCCTGCTGCTTTATCTATGGCAGTAGAAAAAGCTAAAGAAACCGACGCTGAACTTGTTATGGCATCCGACCCTGACGGAGACCGCATGGGTTGTGCCGTAAAAGACAACAATGGGGAATGGGTTCTCCTGAACGGTAACCAAAATGCATTGCTTTTCACTTATTATCTTATAACCCGATGGAAAGAACTTGGGAAACTTACCGGCAAAGAATACATTGTAAAAACTATCGTAACGACAGAAACTCTCCGTTCCATCGCTGAACGTAATGGTGTACAGATTTACGATGTATATACCGGCTTCAAATGGATTGCCAACGTGATGCGCGAGAATGAAGGCAAGAAAAATTACATTGGCGGAGGGGAAGAAAGTTACGGTTTCCTGTGTGAAGATTTCGTCCGAGACAAAGATGCCGTATCAGCATGCGCTATGCTGGCTGAAATAGCGGCTTGGGCAAAGGAACAGGGCATCACACTTTATCAGCTTCTGCAAAAAATATACGTTGAATACGGATTCTCAAAAGAGAAAGGCATCTCCGTTGTGAAGAAAGGGAAAAGCGGGGCTGAAGAAATCGATGCAATGATGAAACATTTCCGTGCAAATCCACTATCAGAAATCGCCGGTTCAAAAGTGACCCTGATGCTCGATTATTCTACGCTTAAAGGGAAAGATTACCACGAAAACGAGATTTTGACCCTCGATATGCCCACGACTTCAAACGTAATCCAATACTTTACGGAAGACAAGACCAAGGTTTCTATCCGCCCGTCTGGTACAGAGCCGAAAATAAAATTCTATTGCGAAGTCCACTCAAAAATCGACAGCATCGACGAAATCCCTGCTGCCGAAAAAGCTGCCGCAACAAAGATTGAGGCAATCAAAGCCTCGTTGGGAATCTGACTTGTTTTGTTGTTATTATATCTGTATAAGAAGAGAGGGTGCGCCGGAAAGAATCCCGAATGGGTTCCAAAAGGCTCATCCTCTTTGTTTTGCCTTGCAATGGGGAAAACCCTCTCCGGAAAAGTTTTCCTGAGGAATGCCGGCACATAAACAAGCAGGAAATTTGTTTGAAAGCAGGTTTCAAGCCCGCAAGCGTTAATAAAACTTTTACAAAACAAACTTTCAAGCCTGCATGGTTAAAAAAAACTATTACAAAAGCCACTTTCAGGCTTGACCCCCCCCCAATAAAACTTTTTCAGAGGCTACTTGCGGGTGGCATAACAGCAAAAAACTTTTTCAAAGACTGCCTGCAAGCCTGGCAATCGCCTCTGAAAAAGTTTTCCGACACATTCCGGGTCTTTATTCCCTCATAAACAGTGTTGGCAAAACACTGCCACGATTGCTGCCCAGGCTAAATCAAATTGGCAAGTCCTTTTCCGTGAATGAAAACGGCAAAAGGTCTGAAACAGACGAGATTATGCGCACCGTATCCTTGCCGCAAAGCAGTATCCGCATAGGTTTGCCCCCGCGCCTCTCCATCTCCAACAAAACTTGGCAGCAAGCGCCGCATGGAGCGATATGCGAACGTATATCCCCGCCGGATGTCGCAATTATAGCTAACGTGGATATCGGAACTCCGGGGTAACGCGCTCCGGCATAGGACACAGCCACACGTTCGGCGCACAACCCCGAAGGGAAAGCTGCGTTCTCTTGGTTGCAACCGGTAATCACCTCGCCATTATCCAACAAAGCTGCCGCCCCGACTTGGAAACCAGAATACGGAGCATACGCCCGCCCGGCTGCCTGCAAAGCTGCTTCGCGCAAAAGTGCGTCTGCAGGAGTAAGCCCGGCGGAAGAAACTTCCAAATAACGAATCTCTATAAGCATGGATTGCAAATCACTGTTCCGGTTCTTTCATATTCAGTTTCTTACGGTACTGTTTCGGTGATAAACCGGTATGCTTCTTGACATACTTGCCGAAAAACGAAAGGTTAGGAAACTCCAACTCGTGCGCTATTTCCTTTATCGACTTGTCACTTCTCTTCAAAAGGAATTGGATATCGGCCATAACGTAGTCATTTATCAAATCAGACGCAGGTTTTCCGCAAGATTCCTTGCTAATGGCAGAAAGGTATTTCGGCGTGACGTGCAGCATCTCAGCATAGGTCTGCACCATCCGTTTCTTAGGCGTAGAGGATATCAGAATTTCGAGGAATCTCTTGAAGAGTTTCTCTCCAGACGAATATGAAGGCGGCTCTATCTTTATAAAATGCTCTAATAAGTCGTGAAACTCTAAAAGAAATGCCGACAACAGTATATTGACAATGTCTTCCTTGTGCCGGCTGTCCGCGCCCATTAGTTTGGAAAGAAGCAAATCATAATATTGATTGAACATCGTTACTTCTTCCGGTTGCAACTGCAATACGGGGGACTGCTGCAGAAACTGTACGACATCCCAACTGTTATTAACCATCAGAACCATTTCCTTGACATATTCCTTGGAGAGCACAATGCAACGAAACTTTAAGTCATCACTTACTATACTCTTCTCAAAAACAATGTTGGGACGGCAAATCAACAATTCATTGGCGTGAAGGACATGAGACTCACCGTCAATAAAAAAAGAGGACTCTCCTTCCAAACACAAAGAAAGAATAATCGCATCTGTCTTTATTGCTCCTACAGATTTGATTCCATGCAAATCGTCTATGAAAGCAATCCTATCATCACAATACACAGCGGCATCGGTGACAGAAATACTCTCCAAACCGCTTGTTTTAATCTCCTTTTCCATAAAACTTTCAATACTTTATTTTCCTGTGCGAAATAACAGAATATTTTCCAAATATCCTTACAAATTGAAATGAATAAGCCGACTATTCCCTTTTTATCCCTAATAATAAAAATCAAGACTGCGTTATAAAAACACGAAAAACACTTAGAAATTCAATCAGCTATTAAAAATTCAAAGAAGAACACTTTTTAATCAGACAACCAGAAACATTTAGGGGTATAAACCCGTTATTTGTATAGACGTATAACTCAAAAACGATTTATTATGGCTTTCAATTTCGATTTCATTAGACAAAACAGCGCAATGGTTTACGATTTGCTTCATCACTCCACGCGCTGTACATTTAACGAACTCCAGAAAGGCTGTAACTTAAGCAACACTGATTTATGCCTTGCTCTTGCAAACCTGATGCGCGATAACCGCATCAGTCAAAACCGCGAAGAAGAGGAAATATATTATGAATGTAACCATTGATAACCAAGAAAATCGCACATGACGATTTAAAGAATATTTTAATGGACAGCTGGAGTTCAATTAAGAAACAAAAGACCGGGAATAAATGTCTGGAAAGACAAATTCCCGGTTTTTTTATGGTTTACTTGGCATAACTTACAGCGCGAGTTTCACGGATAACCGTAATCTTCACTTGCCCCGGATAAGTCATCTCATCTTGTATGCGTTTGGCAATTTCACCCGACAAGTTTTCAGTTTCTTTATCGCTAATCTTGTCAGCACCGACAATCACGCGCAATTCTCTACCTGCCTGAATAGCGTAAGTTTTAACCACACCCGGATAAGACAGGGCCAATTGTTCCAAATCATTCAGACGCTTGATATAAGCCTCAACAATTTCACGACGTGCCCCCGGACGCGCTCCAGAAATGGCATCGCAAACCTGCACTATCGGAGCTAATAAAGACTGCATTTCTATTTCATCATGGTGTGCACCGACTGCATTGCAGATATCAGCCTTTTCCTTATACTTTTCACAGAGCTTCATCCCTAATATGGCATGAGGTAATTCCGGCTCATCATCTGGAACCTTACCAATATCGTGAAGTAAACCTGCACGTTTTGCTTTTTTGGGATTAAGCCCTAATTCAGAAGCCATGACAGCACAAAGGTTGGCCGTTTCCCGTGCATGTTGCAACAGATTCTGTCCGTAAGACGCACGATATTTCATTTTCCCGATCAAACGAATCAGCTCTGGATGCAAACCATGAACACCTAAGTCTATTGCCGTGCGCTTTCCTGTCTCAATGATTTCTTCTTCCACCTGCCTGCGCACTTTATTAACGACCTCTTCAATACGTGCCGGATGGATACGACCATCTTGCACCAATTGATGTAAAGCCAAACGGGCTATCTCACGGCGGACAGGATCAAAACCGGAAAGCACTATAGCCTCCGGCGTATCATCGACCACGATTTCAATTCCTGTTGCTGCTTCCAATGCACGTATGTTTCGACCTTCCCTGCCTATTATACGACCCTTTATTTCATCAGAATCAATATGGAACACAGTAATCGAATTTTCAATAGCCGTTTCCGTAGCTACCCGCTGGATAGATTGAATAACGATTTTCTTTGCTTCTTTATTAGCCGTCATCTTGGCATCTTCCATGATTTCATTAATATAAGAAGCAGCTTGAGCCTTTGCTTCATCCTGAAGAGACTCAATAAGTCTTTCTTTTGCTTCCTCAGCTGATAAACCCGACAAAGATTCCAAATACTCAATCTCCTTCTGATGCAATGCTTCCAAATCTTCCTTTTTCTTTTCAACCAAATCAAGCTGAGATGCAAGATTTTCCTTTACAGCTTCCACCTCAGAATGCTTCCTCTGTAAATCTTCCTGACGTTGGTTTAAAACCAGTTCTCTTTGTTTCAGCTTCGTTTCTGCCGATTGAATTTTAGCATTACGCTGCGCTGCCTGTTTCTCCAAATCAGATTTCATGTGGAGAAACTTTTCTTTGACCTCAAGCAATTTATTCTTCTTTAAAACTTCAGCTTCCTTTTCCGCTTCACGAAGTATGGATTCGTAACGCGATTTCATCAGGAAATGCAAAATAAACCATGTTAGCACACCCCCTACTAAAAGAGCTCCTACCGATATTATTATATACGACACCATTTAATTAAGAATTTAAATCATTATATATACAAAAAAAAGCACTCCTTGGCGTACCATAATCACGCTAAGCAGTGCGGAAAATACTTTTTATGTCTATTAATTATTTCAAAATCTAACCCTTCATGCAATCTTCCAACTCTTGCATAAGTTGCCCGATTTTCTTTATAAAAGGAGCTGTTTCATTAGCCTTTTCCAATTCAAGATTACGAAACGACATTTGAAAAGCTGTCATAGCAAGCAAATCCATCGCATCCACCGATGAATCATTTTCGAAAAGTTCATGTCTATACCGAAACATCTTGCTGTTTATCTGTGCTGCCGCCTCGCGAGCCCGTTCTTCTTCCGAGCGCAAGATGGTAAGCGGATAACGCCTTCCTGCTATTTCTATATGTATAAGAAACTTATCGTCCATCGTACTATCATCACTCTGCCAATAGTGCAATGCACTTATCTACTTCCCGCACTAATTTCGACAACCGCATCTTAGCCTTTCTCATGTCTCCTTCTGTTACAGAAACGACACGTGCTGTCAGCAAGTTGCCATATTTTGTATTCAATTCCCGAATTTGCACCAAAGCCTCTTGGAGTGCTTCTTCTTTCTTGGCTAAAGAAGATTCAAGCTCAGCAATTTGTTTTTTATGTTCTTCACATAAGGCAATCAAATCATGAACCCGCACTTCAAAAACTGCTAATAGTTTTGCCTCTTCTTCGGTCATTCCAAACAAAATCCAGACAAAAATAGAGCTTAGTTTTCTATTTTCCAACTAATCAGTTGAAAACTTCCGCAACGGAAAAGACAAAAAAATACGCAGATGGAAAAACCTTATTCACCATACTTTAATATTAACCGTTGAATATAAATACATTAAGCATTACAAACTTTCTATTTCCATCTGCGCGAATCGAATAGCTTTCAGCCTTTATCAGACTAAAGAAACATACATTTCACCATTTGCTTCTTCAAAAGCAAGTTTTCCTTCTTTTGCCAACCAACCTAAAGCAGCATACATATCTTTCTCCGCTTTAATCTTGGCAGCCCTTTTCAGCGCTTTAAGCGTCATCTTGCCACCATTGTTCAATGCATTCCAAACAATGCCGGCATTAGTTCCAATCTGTTCTATCATTTTTTATTTTTTATATGTTACTGCGGCAAATTTATAGATTTAATCGCTGATACAAAAAAACACAAAATAAAAATTCGCTGTTTATCTATCAAACTGTCGCTTTTCTTTCTCCTAAAGTGATTGTTCTTTATTTTCAATCGAGATACAAATTACTATATGCACTTCTTTCGGTTAGACACATACGCCATAACCTGCATTATAGATAAGTCCGAATATACGGGAATAATCTAATCGGTTATCCGGGCTGAAATCATTTCCGATTCTACATTTGACGCAGCTGCATATTCCTTCAGAAGGCAAACTGCATACTCACCTGTCTCCCGTAATCCGCATTCTCCCGAATAGCCATTGATTATCATAAGCAATGACGTTGTATCCAAACTTATTTTCGTCCGCTCTTCATCGCTGGTCGGAGTTCCTATGCCTCCTGCTGAATCGCGGTAAACAGGCAGACCTGCAATATTCAAATTCCCACGACCAATGCCATGATAAAGCTCTCCCTCGCGCCCGACGCCCAACTGTAAATCTCCTTGGATTTTATCAACATCAAAACCGCCTATGGAATACCCGCTGCGAAGAGATACCAGATTTATTAAATCAACTAATGTGTCTATTTTATACAAAGACATACCTTTTATTACCCTACGGCGCAAGGACTCAGCAGAAGGACGGTAACGATTTGGGTCTTTACCGAGACGCTTGTATGCTTGCCGGGTTGCATTAATAGGTTTCCACTTATTAATGTCCTCCAATTTGCAAGATTCCCGCAACCTGTTTTCTTCCTCGACTATTTCATCCCATAACCTTGCATCCGAAGGAGTATTGACTACATTGCAAGTTATAGCCAAGATATGCAAATCCGGACAGACTAATGTTATTTCGTCCGACAACGTTATTCCAACCATTTCTTCTTCTTATCTTTCTTTCATATTCTTTTTTCAACCTCTACAATCACAATCAACGGAGGAATATACCGGACAGGATGCGTCCGCTATTAATTCCCAACCTGCGTGCAGAGAAAAAATCGTGGTAGTTAGTGTGAGTGCAAATTCCTGAGTCCCCGATTGAAGAAGCGGACAATCCGGCTTTCATTAACAGAAGGGCATTCGCCTTGCACAAATCAATATGCGCTTTGCCTGTTGCAGGATTGCAAGAAACGATAGACCCCATTTCCGCTTCTGTCCAGTTTCCCGAAGCTGCGAAAGCATCCACAACTTCATTCCCTACCTCAAACTTCGAAAGGCTTATGGCAGGACCAATTCCTGCAACCATTTCAGCGGCATCACAACCAAAATCCCCAACCATGATTCCTACAGCTTTGGAGACAATATCCTTAACTGTCCCGCGCCACCCCGCATGGACAGCTGCAACGACATTTTTATCAGGAGCATATAGCAATACAGGCACGCAATCTGCCGTAGTGACTGCCACACAGACTCCCGGAGTTGCAGTTATCACGCCATCGATACCTTGCAGATAGTTTGACCGCGACTTTTCATCCAACCTCAGGAAATTATCATCGAGCACACGCACCTCAGCCCCATGAACTTGCGCCGGAGCGAATAACAAATCTTTCCGAAAGCCCACCGCGTCTGCCAACAGGCGGCGGTTTTCCTCTACCTTCTCCCTCGCATCTCCGGAAAAGGCTCCGGTGTTCATTGAAGAATAACTCCCGCTGCTTATTCCGCCGTGCCGCGTAGTTATAAAATGAGTAATGTTGCAAAAACGGCTCAAAACGTCTATTTGCAACATTACAACATCATGATTTCGTATGAGGTGGGTCGTCGGAGTCATCTTCATATCCTGCATCTTCTTCCCAGTCATCATAATCCTCGTATTCCTCATAATCGTCGTCCGAATCATCCATTGGAATAACCAAATCGTCGTCGTCCGCAGGCAATGTGCTTACATCAATATTCTTATGGACTATCCGCTCGACTTCATGGAACGTCTCTTTGTTCAATTCGTTCCAAAGCAAGTCTTTCAGCTCTGTGATTCCCCTCTGCGTAATGGAAGAGATGAACACGTACGGGACGCCATCCGGAAGCTCTTGCTTCATTTCCTCTATCAATTCGTCGTCAAGCATATCACTTTTCGTGATTGCCAATACGCGAGGCTTCGCAGCCAAGTCCGGATTGTATTTTTCCAGTTCGTTCTCAAGGATTCCGTATTCCTTGCCTACATTATCGGCATCGGCGGGAACCATAAACAACAACAAAGAATTGCGCTCAATATGACGAAGGAAACGAAGCCCCAAACCCTTGCCTTCGCTTGCTCCTTCGATTATGCCGGGAATATCAGCCATCACAAACGACCTATTGTCACGATAGCCAACTATTCCCAAGTTAGGTTCAAGTGTTGTAAAAGGATAATTGGCTATCTTGGGTTTTGCAGCCGAGACAACCGAGAGCAAAGTCGATTTCCCGGCATTGGGGAAACCTACCAAGCCTACATCGGCAAGCAATTTCAGCTGCAAGATGACTGTACGTTCCTGCGAAGGTTCCCCGGGTTGGGCATAGCGTGGCGCCTGATTCGTGGAGGTACGGAAATTCCAGTTTCCCAATCCGCCGCGTCCGCCTTTCAAAAGCATCACCTTCTGACCGTCTTCCGTAACGTCGCAAATGAACTCCCCGGTCTCGGCGTCATATACAACCGTGCCGCACGGCACTTCTATAACCTTGTCTTCGCCATTCTTCCCGAAACTTCGCTTCGCCCCGCCCCTTTCTCCGTTTGTCGCCATGATATGACGCTCAAACTTCAGGTGGAGCAGAGTCCAGTAGTTCCGGTTCCCGCGAAGATAAACATGGCCGCCTCTCCCTCCGTTCCCGCCGTCAGGTCCCCCTTTCGGGATGTATTTCGCACGACGGAAGTGGGCAGACCCCCTGCCGCCTTTCCCCGAACGGCAATATATTTTCACGTAATCTACAAAGTTCGATTCAGCCACGATTCCTCTTACTATTATTTATTTACTGCGTCGATGGCTTCCTTTATGCGCCCGAAGATTTCCTCGATTGCACCAACGCCTTTGATTGCGACATGCTTGCCCTCACCGATGTAATAATCCGCAAGCGGAGCCGTCTGCTTGTGGTAAACTTCGAGGCGGGACTTTATAGTTTCCAAATTATCATCAGAACGACCGGAGATTTTGCCTCTCTCCAGAAGACGTTTCACAAGCTCGTCCTCGTCCACCTGCAAATCCAGCATCAAAGTCACATCCGTCCCACGTTCGTTCAACATCGACTTCAACGCCTTCGCCTGCGGGATTGTGCGGGGGAATCCGTCGAAGATTACACCCTTTGCATTAGCCTTGCTGTCGAGAACCTTCGCCAACATATCCACAATCAGGTCGTCGGGAACCAGTTGCCCCTTTTCGATATACCCCTTCGCAATTTTTCCAAGCTCCGTGTCATTCTTCATTTCGGCACGTAGCACATCGCCCGTGGATATGTGTTCAACGCCATACTCTTTTATGATTAATTCGCTCTGTGTTCCTTTGCCCGAACCCGGAGCCCCGAAAATTACTATGTTCAACATAACGGTATCTATATTTAGATTTACATTTTCACTTTATATACATCCCGGTAAGCCCTTCCAAGCCCGTCGTAGTCCAGTCCGTGTCCGACTACAAAGCCAGGCTCGATTTCCAGCCCCACATAATCAGGCTCTATATTGCACTTCAAGGCTTGGGGCTTGAAAAGCATCGTCGCCACCTTCACATCAAACGCCCCGCGCTCGAACATCATCTGCTTCATATACTGCATCGTGAAGCCCGTGTCGATTAAGTCTTCGAGCAAAAACACCGTCTTGCCCCGCAAATCCTCCAAGACCGGCATCACCTCGTGCAGCACACCCCGGCTTTCCATTCCTTCATAAGAAGAATAGCGGGCGAAAGTCATGCGGTACGGTCCGTCGATGGCTTTCATCAGCTCCGAGGCGAACATGAACGCCCCGTTCAACATGCAAACGAACAACACATCCTGTTCGTCCACTTCAGAAAGCCCCAAATCCGCCTTTATCTGCCACGCCACGTCTTCCACTGCATCCTGTATCTGCGCCTCGTGAATGAACAGTTCGAACGTCTTGTCGTGCAACTGTATCGTCTTCATTTTCCCTTATTTCTTGTAATACGGCGGCAAAGGTAAGACAAGCCACCGAATTATCAAAACATTTGATTTCTGATTCAGGAAAAGCGTTTTATCCTTACTTTTGCCCGGATAAATCTACTTTTTTTATGCAACTGATTGCAGACAGCGGCTCTACGAAAACGACATGGTGCGTTGAACACCGGGGAGTCAAAACAACGCTCCTGCGCACCGGAGGTTTCAATCCTTTCTTCCAAACCGAAGACGGGATGCGCGATTGCCTTGCCAGAGAGGTTTACCCGTCCGTCGGGCATTATCATTTGCAATACATACATTTCTACGGGGCGGGTTGCGCATTTGCAGAGCAGAAAGAACTCGTACGCAAGGTGCTCCGCGAATTTTGGGCAGACTCTGTAATCAACGTAGAAAGCGACCTGCTCGGGGCTGCGCGTTCGCTTTGCGGGAAAGAGGCGGGCATCGCCTGTATCTTGGGGACAGGCTCGAACTCGTGCCTCTTCGACGGGGATAAAATCATCTCGAACGTCTCCCCGCTGGGCTTCATACTCGGTGACGAAGGAAGCGGCGCGTCTTTAGGCAAAACCCTTGTTGCTGATTGCCTTAAAGGACTACTCCCTCCGGAAATCTCCCGCCGTTTCATGGATACGTACAGCCTCACACCCCAAATCATCCTCGACAACGTGTACCGCCACCCCTACCCCAACCGTTTCCTTGCCGGTTTCGCACCTTTTATCAGTGAAAATATCAGTGTCCCCGAAATCCGCAGCATTGCATACAACAGTTTCCGCAGTTTCTTCCTCCGGAATGTCACTTCGTACAAAGGCCACGACAGCCTGCCCATCCATTTTACCGGTTCCGTCGCTTTCTTTTTCCGGGATATTCTTGCAGAAGCAGCTTTGTCGCTGGGCATAAGGCTGGGAAAAGTCGAGCGCGACCCTTTGGAAGGTCTCGTCCGCTTCCACAAGCAATAAGACAGCTTTCATATTTGTCAAAGTTCTCGTCCCAACTTGGGATGAGCATTTC
>CAYZTO010000026.1:0-21041 GCA_964481365.1 uncultured Parabacteroides sp.
TAACAGATACAAGTGTTGTAAACATAGACCTGAATGGACATTCTGGTTCGTTTACCATAGTAGTAGGATATGACTCTGAGCTTTATTATGGCAAGTTTGAGTTATACTAATAGTATTGAAATCTTATTACGATAAAGAAGATATGAATGAAATATCGTATTTAACACATATTTATTAACTATTAAATTGTCTTTTTATGCAAAACAACAATGAAGAATTGCAGAAAATGTTCTGCGAAATGGAAGAAACCATTAATGTCGAAGAACTAATGGTAGTAAAAGGTGGTAGCGAACCAATAAAATGTTCTATTGCTGGTACTATAGTTTGTACAGGTAGTGGTGGTGTAACTTGTTCGTCGGGAGTCGTTTGACAAATCCTTTTACAAAGAATCTGTACCCGGAGATTTTACATTATTTGGAAATTTTCGGGTACATTATTTTATAAAACAATAAACAACAGCCCCGTGGATTTAAATCAGAGATTTATCTTGAACCCGGATTATCATTTCAAAAATGATATTGACCGTATTGTTATCTTTTCAAAGAATGAAGTAGCTCCTTATAGTTCGGCAGGTTGGATAGGTTTTATCCATCCGGCACAAGCCATCATACTGGCATTGTTTACAACTGTCCGCACACTCAAGGAACAATTGGATTTATTATGTAACAAGTTCCATTTTTCTTTGGAGAAGGCTGAAAAAATCATTTCACCATTTATCCACAACGAAGAACCTGTGTTTACGGAGTTCCAATCCAACCAAATAGCTTTTCCAAAGAATGTTTTAATAAATATCGACGGCATTTCCCCGGAAAAGATAGCCTATGATATAAAACCGGAAGATTTACGCTGCAAAACGGTCAATCTGAAACAAGACCGCATGCACAAAGCTCCACATTCCATCCTTTTTATGGTAACAAACAAATGCGTTACTTCTTGCAAATATTGCTATGCAGATAAACAAACCCCTTACGAAGAGCTAAGTACGGAAAGAATCCTTGAATTGATTGATGAAGCACGCAAACTGGGTGTGATGAACATAGATGTAACCGGAGGTGAAGTATTTTGCCGTAAGGATTGGAATATTATCATTAAAGCTTTGGTTGATGCGGGCATGACACCAAACTATATTTCTACTAAATTCCCGGTTACCCCAAGGATAGCGAAGATGTTGTACGAAACAGGATACAACAATGTTGTGCAAATATCCTTAGATACGCTAAACGACAGCAATTTATCCGAAATTATCGGTACAACTCCCGGATATGTCGGGAAAGTACTGCAAGGGATAGGATACCTGCAAGAATATGGGTTCAAGATACAGATAGATACCATCCTCACGAAACATAACAGCACCAAGGAAGAGATGCAAGCCCTTTACGAATATGCCCGGACAATCAAAAACTTTGTCTATTGGGAAATCCGCACGCCGGGAGAGTCTATTTATTTCCCCAAAACCTTCCAAGAAATAAAAGCTTCGCGAAAGCAGCTGGAAGATGTTTATTCTTACATCCGAAAAGAGATATTGCCGACATCCGGGATAAAGATTAAAATGAACCGGGATGAATTGGATGAAAAATATAGAGGTGTGAAATGCACGGAAGAGCTTTTCCAGACAGGGACTTGCGGTTCTTTATTCCAATATCTTTATATCTTACCTGATGGAAAAGTAGGTTTTTGCGAGAAACTGTATTGGCATCCGAAATTCATCATCGGTGATTTGCGGACACAATCCATAGCCGAAGTATGGCAGTCGGAAAAGGCTAAGGAACTCTTTGTCTGGAAGAAATCTTTCTATGAAGGGAGCAAAAGCATCTGTGTGAATTGCAAGGCTTTTGATTTTTGCCACGAAAAGCATCGGAAATGTTGGGTAAAGATTATACAGTCTTACGGAACGGGACATTGGGACTATCCGGACCCTCGTTGCGAGTTCGCACCTGAGTTGATTAATGATGTGTTGTATTGTTAAAAACGACAACATGTGTTGCAATTGTTTTTGTAAGCAATAAATTTGTACAAAGAATATGCAACGTTTTACAATCGCTTCTCGTTATCTAAATATAGATAATAAGCAAATACGATAATAAGATGATTAGAGTACTAACTTTATTTGTTACCTTGTGCATTAGCATTTTCACTTACGCACAACAGTCTGAGATAACCGGGACTATATTTGGTTCCGACAGTTTGTCAATTCCGGGTGTGGCAGTTGTTTTGCAAACACCGGATTCCGTGTACATCGACGCACAGGTGAGCGATGCCGACGGGCGATTCCGCTTTGCATCTTCCGTGCGGCCCTACAGGTTGCTGTTCCAACATCTTGCTTACAAACCGTTTGTGTTGGAATCATCTAAAGATAATGTCGGGCGGATTTATTTGGAAGATGCCATAAATGAATTGGAAGGTGTGATCGTGCGTGCGACGCGGCCGATAGTAAAAATAATTGATGGACGGTTGGATTATGATTTGCGGGCTATTTCTGAAAACAAATTAATAGACAATGCCTTCGATTTGATAAAGGAAATACCGAGCATCACGAGTACGGACAATTCCCTGTCAATTACAGGCGCTATGGGAGGAACTTCCATTCTTTTGAATGGCGTGAAATCGAATATGTCGATAACTCAAATGCAAGATTACTTGCGCACATTGCCTGCCGACAGGGTTGAAAAGGTTGAAGTTGTTTATAATCCGCCTGCATCGTGGCATGTAACGGGTTCCGCCATTAATGTTGTCTTAAAGAAAGAAGACAGATATACTTTGCAGGGGCAGCTGCGGGGTGCATACAAGAACCATGCCGGAAACGGAGGCGAGGCAGGGGGAAGCATCTTCCTTTCATCCCCGAAAGTATCGTTGGATTTGATTTACAATTTCGATGACAGTCGGAAGCGATATGAAGGAATAGAGAGGAACCTGCACACCGTAAATTCGGAGGTTTATGATATCCAGACAGAATCCAACAACCCGCAACACAGGCAGTCGCACAGCCTTTACACGAGCCTGAAATATCATTTTACGGAGGGAAACATATTGGATTTGTCGTATGTCGGACAATATGCGCCGAAAAGTGACGAAGATTATGATAATAAAAGCAATTATTTTTCCGATTCCTACTCTCGCCAGCGGATGAAAGATTATTTGCATGACATCAGCCTGACTTATACATCTTCATTCGGATTGAAAACCGGTGCGGAATATACCCGTTTTAAAAATTACGGCATCCAATCGCTCGATTTGGTCCGCACGAACGGCTTGACGGAGGCTTCGGATTATGATATGAGCCAATATATAGACCAAATGAATGTTTTTGCAGACATGGCACACGATTGGAACGGGTGGAAACTGAGCTATGGTGTCAAATACGCCTATTCCAAAAGCAAGAATGCGCAATATTATACCGATATTGAAAATGATGGAGCGGGAAATTATTCAAATGCTTCGGAAACAACGGAACACACAACAGATGTAAGCGTCGGAGTGTCAAAATCATTTCTTGACAACAAACTGAATGCATCATTGTATTTGATAGAAGAGTTTTACAAAATCAATGATTATAAAAAGAATGCGTTTACACCGCGTGCGTCAGTGTCTTACCAGATTAATCCGGAAAATTATGTTTCGTTGATATATCATTCGTTATGTATATATCCTTCTTATTGGAACCGGCAGGAATATACTACTTATGTGGATGAGTATAATGTAGAGGTCGGGAACCCGGAGTTGCTACCATCCCGTTATTCTTTCTATACTTTCTTGTATATGTTTAAGAATAAATATATGTTCCATTTCCAATATCAAGATATGAATGATTTATTTGTTCCACAGCTTTACCAATCGCAAACGGAACTGAAAAGCTTTTTGCAAACAGTGAATGTGAATCATTATTCGAATTTGATATTCAATTTTATTGTCCCCTTCAACATCGGGGACAGGGTTTCGGTCAATTCAACAATGGCTGTCACGAGAGAACGATATAAGGATGACGATTTTTTCGGTATTTCATACGATAAAAAGAAATGGGAGTTTTTGGTAAATGTCAGCCCAACGGTGACTTTGGTAAAAAAACCGATGATAACAATGAATCTACGAATACATTATAAGTCCCCATTCATTCAGGGACTCGAAGACATTGGTGAAAACTGGGGGATAGCCGGAGGATTGAAATGGGAAATCATCAAAGACAAAGCCATACTTAATGTCCAGGCAAACGATATCTTCAATACATCGAGTATGCCTGTTTCAATTAATTACGGCACACAGAATCACTATGAGGAATACAAGAATTGGTATCGGAACGTGACGGTAACTTTCACCTACAACTTCAAAGGTTATAAAGACAAGTCCACAAAAAGCATCGATACCTCCCGATTCGGATTGTAGCCGTCCCTGCGTGTCGTCTATCTTTATGGAAATTGTTTATCGCGGGAATAAATCGTAAATTGCACCGCGAAAACACAACATAATAAATCTGAAATATGGACGACACGCAGAACAAGTGCGGTTACATCCCGCAGGAATTATTAAAAGAGCTGACAAAGACGGGTTGCAGGCTATGGATAGGCATGCCACGGGAAACCGTGGACGATGAACGCCGTGTTGCATTGACTCCGGAAGCCGTTGGAATTCTTGTAGAGGCAGGACACCGCGTTTGGATAGAGACAGGAGCCGGTTTAGGCATCAATTATTCCGACAATCATTATGCAGAAGCCGGTGCGGAAGTCGTGGGAACGGCTGCAGAAGTATATCAAGCCGATGTCATCTTAAAAATCCTTCCTCCCACACCGCATGAAGCCATGCTGGTAAAACAACAGGCAACCATTTTCTCTTTAATACAGTTGCACCGCTTCGAAGCAGAAACATTGTCAATCTTATCCGCAAAACGTGTAAACGCAATTGCTTTTGAATTGTTGCAAGATGAGAACAGGAATCTGCCGGTACTGAATTTAATCTCAGAGATAGAAGGTATCACCGCCATAAACATAGCTGCGGAACTGATGGGGAACGCACACGGCGGTAAAGGAATCCTGTTAGGTGGTGTTCCGGGAGTTTCACCGGCGGAAGTCGTTATCATAGGAGCCGGACATGCCGGAACTTCGGCAGCACGGACAGCACGGGCGTTAGGTGCGTCGGTTAAGGTATTCGATAACGACATTAACAATTTGCGGAAAATCCAAAACATAGTGGGGGAGGGGCTGTTTACTTCCAATTTCCATCCTAACGTATTGCATAATGCATTCCGCAGTGCTGATGTTGTCATCGGGGCAATGCGATACATTAGTAGCATAAAGCGATACCTTGTAGCCGAAGATTTAATACGGGAAATGAAGAATGGCGCATTGCTAATCGACCTGTGCGTGACACAAGGAGGATGCTTTGAAACAACTTGTTGTTTATCAGCAAAAGACCCGGAAATCTTCGAACAATATGGAGTACTTCACTATTGCAAATCAAACATAAGTAACCAAGTTGCACGGACAACATCTATGGCTGTGAGCAATGTATTGGTACCTTTGTTCCTCGAATTGGGTGATGTAGGAAGCATCCAAACCTTTGCGAGGACGGATATGGGCTTCAGGAATGGTATCTACCTTTACCGTGGGAAGTTGGTGAATGATGTCGTTGCCTCCTATTTTAATATACGTTCGAGTAACATAGATATTTATTTGTCGGCGTTTTAGTTTGAAATTGCAAAGTTTATGCTTTCCTTTGCCGCGAATTTGACATCGATCAATAAAAAATAATGTTGCGTTAAGTTTTACTATCATGACTGGACAAACAAAGGTGACAATGTTGGATGAGATTGTTGTCCGCTTCTCAGGTGATTCTGGCGATGGAATGCAACTGACCGGGACAATCTTTTCAAACTTATCAGCCGTGTTAGGGAATGAAATATCCACGTTTCCCGATTATCCGGCTGAAGTGCGTGCTCCCCAAGGGACACTAAGTGGTGTATCAGGTTTCCAAGTGCATTTAGGTTCGCGTAAAATCTTCACGCCGGGCGACAAAGCAGACGTTCTTGTGGCAATGAACCCGGCTGCGCTGAAAGTAAATGTGAAGCACTTGAAGCCGAATGCGATTGTACTGATAGATACTGATTCTTTCCAGAAGAGTGATTTGGAAAAGGCATTGTTTACTACGGATGACCCTTTCACGGAACTCGGATTGACGGGAGTTCAGGTAATTGCTGCTGCCATATCTACAATGGTGAAGGAAGGGCTCAAGGATTTCGGCTTGGACAACAAGTCCGCACTCCGTTGTAAAAACATGTTTGCACTCGGATTGATTTGTTGGCTTTTCGACCGCCCTCTGGACGAGGCAATGCACATGTTGCAAAACAAATTTGCCAAAAAACCGCTGATAGCCAAAGCAAACATAAAAGCTCTTACGGATGGGTACAATTACGGTCACAACATCCAAGCTTCAGTTTCTACTTACCGGATAGAGAGCAAGAAGATGCAGCCGGGCATTTATATGGATGTGAATGGAAACAAGGCAACATCATACGGTTTGATTGCTGCTTCGGAAAAGGCAGGGCTTCGTCTATTCCTCGGCAGTTATCCCATCACTCCGGCAACGGATATTTTACACGAACTTTCCAAACGTAAGGACTTGGGAGTGATTACCGTCCAGGCTGAAGACGAAATAGCCGGTGTTTGTACGGCAATAGGGGCAAGTTTTGCCGGATGCTTGGCAGCAACATCGACTTCCGGTCCCGGACTTGCACTTAAAAGTGAGGCAATCGGTCTTGCCGTGATTGCAGAAGTACCGTTGGTTGTTATTGATGTGCAACGTGGAGGTCCTTCTACCGGTATGCCGACAAAATCGGAACAGACCGACCTCTTGCAGGCTTTATATGGCAGGAACGGTGAATGTCCCGCTGTTGTTTTGGCGGCAGCCACCCCGACAGACTGTTTCGATATGGCATTCTGGGCAGGGAAACTCGCCATAGAACACATGACACCTGTAATTCTCCTGACTGATGCTTTCATTGCCAACGGTTCTTCCGCATGGCGTCTTCCTGATTTGGAGAATTATCCGGATATAAAACCGAATTATGTTTCAAATTATAACAGCGACAAGCCTTGGAAGCCTTACCGCCGCGATGCCGAGAGCTTGGTACGTTATTGGGCAATCCCAGGGACTGAAGGTTTCATGCATCGCTTGGGTGGTTTGGAGAAAGATTATGACACCAGTGCAATTTCTACCGATCCGGCAAATCACCAGAAGATGGTTCGGACGCGACAGGCTAAAATAGATAAGATAAAGGATTATATCCCGGAACTGAAAGTCATTGGAGACGAGGATGCTGATTTGCTTATCGTAGGATGGGGCGGAACATACGGGCATTTATACGAAGCGATGGAAATCATGCACGAGCAAGGCAAGAAAGTAGCCTTGGCGCATTTCAAATTCATCAATCCTCTCCCGAAAAACACGCAAGAGGTTCTGGCAAGATACAAAAAAGTAATTGTAGCCGAACAGAACAACGGGCAATTTGCAAATTACTTGCGTGGCAAAGACCCCGGTTTCCAGCCATACCAGTTCAACAGGGTAAAAGGGCAACCGTTTATCGTATCGAGATTAGTCGCAGAATTCACTAAAATATTGGAGGGGGAATAAAGAATTATGGCAACAGAAGAAAAAAAATATCAACCGAAGGATTATAAAAGTGACCAGTATGTACGTTGGTGTCCCGGTTGTGGAGACCATGCTGTGCTGAACTGCCTGCACAAAGCAATGGCCGAAGTGGGAGTTGCTCCGCACAATATGGCAGTCATTTCCGGTATCGGGTGTTCTTCCCGTTTACCTTACTATATGAACACTTACGGATTTCATACCATCCACGGACGTGGGGCAGCAATCGCAACAGGAGTTAAAACTGCACGTCCCGATTTGAGTGTCTGGTTGATTACGGGTGATGGCGACTGCCTTGCTATCGGCGGTAATCATTTCATCCATGCCGTAAGACGTAATATCGATTTGAATATAGTCCTTTTTAATAATAAAATATACGGACTTACGAAAGGGCAATATTCTCCTACATCCGATAGGGGCTTCGTATCTAAAAGTTCACCTTATGGGACTGTGGAAGATCCGTTTATCCCGGCTGAACTTGCTTTTGGTGCACGGGGGAACTTTTTTGCACGTGCAATCGATGTCGATTTGAAGAATACAACCGACATTCTCGTTGCTTCTGCCCGCCACAAAGGGGCTTCAGTAACAGAAGTGCTGGTGAATTGCATGATATTTAATAATGGAATCCACAAACAGATAACGGATAAGGAGTTCCGTGCAGACAGGACTATTTTCTTGCGTCATGGAGAAAAAATGATTTATGGAGCAAACAACGATATGGGAATAGTCCTCGACGGTCTTAAGTTGAAATCTGTCACTATCGGGCAGGATGGGTATACGATTGACGATGTGCTTGTACATGATGCCCATTGCCCTGACAATACTTTGCATACTATGCTTGCAATGATGAGTGGCGATATGCCGGTTGCCCTTGGGATCATCCGAGATGTGGATGCTCCGACATACGACGAATCAGTGCATCAGCAGCTTGCCGAAGTACAAGCAAAAATGCCTTGCCGCACACTGAAAGAGTATCTTCTGAGCGGTGAGACATGGGAAATAAAGTAGTCGAATCTTGTATGTTATACAATTATGACGCAGGGAATTGCAGTACAAAATGCTGCAATGCTCTGCGTTCTTTTTTGCCGGCAAATAAAGGCTATTGAGTAATAGTTAGTGAACGGTACGGCACTCCGAATTCCTTGCATGAAACATCCTCCAATTTAACTTTCCATATTTTCACGTTCCGAACAGCAGGCGCACCGTATTTGAAATCACGTGTACTGTATTGCCGCATTATTACGTTCAGCGCATCTACCTTGTCGTCAAAATCTTCAACAAATTGCACCTTCCCTTGCGCAATCACGCTCTTTGCACGCATCCTGTAGCTACAGGCGACTTCCTCATTCTGGTATAGCAACTCCCGTTCACTGCAAAACGCTATACAGACACGCGGATTACGTTCCAAAATCGAAATACTACGCCCTTCTTGAGCAGAGTGGAGGTATAGCACGCCATTATGGTATCCAAAATTCATAGGAATATTGTAAGGAGTTCCGTCGATGTCGGCCATACTAACGAAGCAAATGTCACAAGCCCGTATCACATCTTCGATAAATTTTGTGTTTTCATGCTTTAATGTTTTCATTTCAACGGTCGTTTTATAGATACAGGGCAAAAGTAGTAATAAACCGCAAAAAACCACACCGCACTTATATGCGAAGATTGCGCCCTAAAAGCACATATCTATTGTTCCCGCATTTTACGCTTTTAGAAAATAAAAACGCCCCTCATTTAATGGAAGAAATATCAAGTGAAGTAACCTCAAAAGTAAGGATGCTTTTAAAGCGTTTTGATGCAATAAGTGTTCGGGG
The DNA here is from genome assembly GCA_964481365.1 of uncultured Parabacteroides sp. Lineage (GTDB taxonomy): Bacteria > Bacteroidota > Bacteroidia > Bacteroidales > Tannerellaceae > Parabacteroides. The sequence continues at coordinate 9,447 of CAYZTO010000026.1, forward strand.
AAAAAGCGGAGTAGATATTTGCCAGAAGATATTCGATATAAACGCTGTTCAAATTTTAGATCCAACTCTATTACTAACTTCAGAAGATTACATTCAAAATTTATCACTTCGATATAGAAAATCTTCAGTTAAAAGAGTGGGTGTATATCTATTAGACGAAAGCCATCATAAATTATCCAAGGTGAAGGATTTTGCTATAAAATATGGATACAGAATAAATTTTCTTAAGAAGACATCGTTTTGGGTAGGAAAACATATTAATGAAGATTTGATAAAGAAGAATGTAACATCTTGGTTATCTCTTTTATATAATTCTGATTATATAATCACTGATTCATTTCATGGAACCGTTTTTCTATTATATTCAGAAAGAATTTTTATGTGTTTTATAATGATGAAAGAGGCACAACCCGAATGGAGTCTCTATTAAATTTATTTCATATTCCAATGAATAGATTGGTAAATCCTAATGCTGAGAGGAAATTGACTGATTCTGATATTGATTTTAGCAAAGTTGAATCAATTTGGAAATGTGAAAGAAAAAAATCTATTTCCTTTTTGTTGAAATATATTCGGTAGTTCTAAATAAATATTCTATTTTTTATACACAGCAAAGTTAGATACTCTGAAATGCGGAATTGAACGAGTGACTAATGTATTATCTCACTATTTGAAGAATATTGGTCATACAGTTTATTGGATATATTGGGGAAAATCCGATGAGGAAGGCTTGGTATTCCCTTCAAAAGAAATATACACTGCTGAAATGTAAGTTATTTATCTCAAGTTATAGAAAAGTATAGAATAGAAATTCTTATTAATCAGGCTGGTTTTTCTAAAGATACGTTTCGTCTAATATATTCGGTAAAAGATAATATCCCTTTAAGCTAATAACTTGTTTGCATAATTCATTATGGGGTAGTGCAAAATATAATATTCATATGTGTTGGATGAATATTTAATAAAAGCAGGAATTGGAGTCTTAATTGATTTGATTATAGGTGCTGTAGTAAGATTCCTTTATAAGCTTAAATGGAGAGGACATTATAAGAATATATGCAAATATAGCGATGTATTAGTCCTGCTTTCCGAGAAATTCTAACATGAATTATCTGAATTTATCACAATTCGTCCAGAATATAATATTATAGCTATACCAAGTCCAACATCCTATGAGGGATTTTCTGAAGGAGAATTATTGAAATCACAAAAAGAAAAAATATTACTATACGTTGGACGGATTGAAAATAGACAAAAACGTATAGATCTTCTTTTAAAAACATGGGCATTAGTCCAAAAACAATGTATTGATTGGTCTTTGGTTATAGTTGGTGATGGAAATAGTAAAGAAGAACTGACGAACTTGTCTCTATCAGTAAAATTGGAGCGTGTCCGATGGGTTGATCGCTGTGATCCTAGACCTTTCTACGAAAAGGCTTCGATATTTGCTTTGACATCTTCCTTTGAGGGATTTGGCATAGTATTGTGGAAGCTATGCAATATAGAGTTATCCCATTTGCTTTTAATTCGTATTTGTCTGTTACAGATATTATTGATAATCAAGAAAATGGAATATTGATACCACCGTTTGATATAAATATATATTCATCATCTTTAGTTGGTATGATGAATAATGAAACTCTAAGAAAACAAATGAAGAGAGAGGCTTGGCTTAAGGCGCGGATATTTGCCATAAATGAGGTAGGTGAAAGATGGAATAAATTGTTTTATACTTTATCGAGTTAAACTAATATGGAATATCCTCAATACTATTACATTACTGTTTGGGCAGTTTATATCTTTCTAATTTTGTTTGCTGGTACTGCTTTGTATAAAAAGTCTTATAAGTATAAGATTGGTAATGGAATAGTTTCTATTTTTATGCTCATTTTTGCAGTATTTAGAATATTTGCTATAATTTCCTCTGATTGGACTTCGTATGTGGAAATCATGAAGGAGCAAATATTATATAGCGGAACTGCTTCAACGAATCTGGAAAATTTTTGGGTAAAGCTGATGCTTTTTTCAGAAACAATATTTATATTTTTAGAAGTATCCTTTATCTTATGATTTATATGTTGTTTTACTATTATATAGTGAGATATATATCTAAGAACTGTAGGTTGTTGTTTATTCTTTTGTATATTTTGATAGGGTTGTATTTAGTGAGTGGTGGGAGACAATTTTTTTTCATCTGTCTATTTTATATTTCATTTGAATTGTTCTCACAAAGAAAATACTTTCTTTCTTTTCCTATTTTTGCAATTAGCTTTTTTTGCATAAAGGGGCTGCTTTATACCTGCCATCTATTATGTTTTTGCTTTTTGGACCTAAGCTAGATAAATTTAGAATCTTGTTTGTTGTTCTTGTGGCTTTTGTGTTCTCATTGGTTGTGCAAAACCATTTAGTTGATTTTATGGATTTCTATTTTTCAGGTTATTCACATTATGCCAATTTTGAAGCGGAACAACGAGCTTCAAGGCGAATCTACTATACATATCAGGTTATCTATTTTTTATATGCTATTTATTTGTCCTATTTGATATATATCTTATTTAAATATTCCATGCTGTTGTCGAATAAAATTCTGCAATATAGGGACTTTCTCTTTATTAATTATTTAATGTATCTTTCAATGTGTGCCATAAATTTATCCTTTGAAATTTCTCAACGCTTCGTTGGATTAATGTTATTTTTGCCAGTCATTATGCTTTCTTCTGTATTAATTGAAAAAAATGTAGGAGGAACTCTATTTAGGAGACTTACTTTCTTAATTGCAGGCTTGTTCGCTTTGGCTGCAAATATTAGTATATCAGGAGTTATTGGTGTATATTGGTAGTTATGAAGGGGGGGGAGCTGCTTATGTAATGCAGTTGCTACTGCATTTGCATTTATGGAAAGATTTTATTTGATCTTTCCATGATAAGTACTAACTCACCCTTGTTCTTGATTAGCGTATTAATATTTATAGGAGTCCACATGATATCCAAAGGTTACTTCATTTCGTCAGGGAGTTTTTCTTCTATTTTAGTTTTGTCTTGGTGCTGCAGTATGTTGCATTCATGCCATTCAGCAGACAGATATGGGAGAAAACCTGACGATGTTTTAGAACAGTTGTAATTCGAAGATTTATTAATATGTAAAGTTCTATTTTTATGAGACTTGTTTTTTGGCAAAATGGATTAAGCCCACATCAGTTACCGTATATTGTACATATTATGGATGATGATCGTGTAAATTGTGTGGTAATTGTCGCTAATGAAGCTACAAGCGATGTTCGAAAAAAAATGGGATGGGATATTTCTTTTTTTTCTGGTTTAGACAAATGCGAGGTTTACATAGCTCCTAACTCACAAACGATTGATTATTTATTATCATATCGAACAGAAGATAGCTACCATTTATTTTCAGGATTACGGGGATTCCAATTTGTGTTCCATGCATTTTTGTGTAGCTTGAAATATAAGCTGAGAAGAGGATTGATAGTGGAACGTCCATATACATACGCATGGGGGCTATGTAATGGGAAGCCCTTATGGTTAAATAAAATTCGCTATTACACAAAGGACAAGAAATATGCTTCCTATATACAGTACATCTTTGCTATGGGAAAGGATGCGGTCTTGTATTATCAGTCTTTATGTTCTCGATGGCAAGTTTTCCCGTTTGCTTACTGTACAGATCAAACCCAATTGACTTCAATTCAAAAGATAGAGCATAAGACTATTCAACCCCAATTTGCTTTTATCGGTAATTTGTCGAGGAGAAAATCAGTCAAAACTATTATTGATGCTTGCCATAATTTGAATGGAAGTTATTGCTTGTCTCTCGTTGGGAATGGTAATGAACTGGAAAAACTACAAATGCAGGTTGTCAATTATCATTTGAATGAAAAAGTGAAATTTCTGGGGACTAAAAGTAATGCGGATATTCCTCAATGGTTATTATCTCAAGATATATTAATCTTACCCAGTATATACGATGGTTGGGGAGCTGTGGTCAATGAAGCGTTGGGAAGCGGATGTTATGTTATTTGCAGTGATAAATGTGGAGCAAGAGAACTATTGCAAAATTCCAAGTGTGGAATTGTTTTTAGAAGTGGCGATAACAAACAATTGTCTGAACTTATGCAACAATGCATTGAGTCTATTATCGAAATAAGAAGTAACAGGAGTTACCGCATTAAATGGGCGCAGCAATGCATCAGCGGTTCTTCCATTGCAAAATACATGATAGATTGTTTGTCTGAAGTAAAAACACAGTGTCCATGGATTTGAAAGCCATGAAAGAATCTCAGAGGAAATATACCATTACATCAATGGTGTTGATTACTTCATCTATCTTTCTTATACTTTTTAGCTTTGTAGCACCTACTCTGTTTACACTCTCCTCGGAAACATGGGATTTTAAGGACACAGGTTCGATAGGGGATACTATCGGAGGAATTATGAATCCGTTTATAGCCATAGCCGGTATATTATCAACATTCCTAGCTTTCTTGATACAAGTTAGAGCCAATGAAATACAGCGTAATCAGTTTATAGCATCTTTGAAAAAATCTTTTGTTGATGAAGAAATTGATAGTTATAACAAATTGAAATTATTGTGTGTAGATATAGATGAAACCATCAAAGATATAGATAAAAGAATAAAGTACTTAGATGAATATTTGAGACATATAAGAGAAAATCCATATAACTACGCAGGACTCTATAGAGCTACCTTAAAGCATTATGATAGAATAGCTTCTATTGAAAGATTATCTATCTTTAAGGGGTTTCAATACTTCTTATGTGAGGAAAAAGATTGGATTCAAAAATTTAATTCTTTATATTCGATTTTGGATTATGTACCAGAAGGATTAAAAGAATTATATTCTGTTGTCCATCACCATAATGAAGATATTTGTAAAGATAAAATGACTATTCGTAAATTATTTGACAATCTTGAATGCACATGTGTTAATTATCTAAATCGGCAAAAGGATGAGAATAATATGATTTGCCAAGTCTTATATTTATTGTTAAATGAATATAAACAAATAATTGCTAATAATGCCGCAGAAACAAACTTTATTAAATCCAGAGAATTGGTGGAAAAATTTGCGGATATGCTTCAAAAGCATATTTCACGCATGAGTGATGAACAATTAATTAAAATACGGGATTTATTGACATTGATTTTGCGGAAATTTAATGATATTAGACAGAAGACCGAACGACAACTAATACCTGAACTTGAAAATTTCGAAAATGATTTCTACTTAAAGAATGATTCCACAAAAAATAAATTGAAAGATATCGGAGAATTAATTAAAAGCTCTCTTGAGAAAAAATCCATTGAAGAACTTCGGCAAAAATATTTGTAAATAAACGCATATTCCATGCTCATACTTCATTCTGGTTCACTTGATGTAACGTCTGGAGGCCCTGCTCTTAGCATGTACCTCACATTGAAGGGATTGATATATGCAGGTGTTACAGCAGAGGCTTTAATGCCTCCTTTAACAACAGGAGGCAAACTGGTTGGGGATGATGTTCCTATCCATTATACCGAAACTATTAAAAATGTACGTTTGGGCTATATGCCGGAACTACCACAAACTTTGAGGCAACTACCGTCCTACGACATCTATCATGTACAGGGGATTTGGCAATACTTAGGACATGGCGTAGCTGCATTTGCCCGCAATCAACAAAAACCTTACGTGGTGACACTGCGTGGAATGCTTTACCCACAAGCCTTAGCACATTCGGCTTTGGTTAAGAAGATTTCATTGCTTCTCTATCAGCGTAATGATTTGCAGCAAGCCGCTTGCATACAAGCTACTTGTAGAGAGGAATTGAATTATTATCGGGAATTGGGATTTTCCAATCCTGTGGCTGTGCTACCTAATCCAATAGATATAGAAGGTGTCATAGAGCGCCCTATTCAATTTTCTCAAAAATTGAGAATTGGATACTTGGGGAGGGTTCATCCCCGGAAACGAATTGAACGATTAATTTATGCTTTTAATGCTTTACGTGATGAGTTGAAGGGGACTGAATTGTTTATTATAGGAGCCGGAGATAAGCAATACGAACAATATTTGAGAAATGAAGTTATTCGTTTGAATTTGACTAATGTGAGATTTACAGGCTTCCTTTCCGGAAAAGAAAAAGATAAAGCTATTTTATCGCTTAGCTATTTAGTTGTTCCCAGTGATTTTGAGAATTTTGGAAACATTGTAACAGAAGCCTTGATACGAGGAGTTCCAGTAATTGCTTCAAAAGGTATGCCTTGGCAAGAACTAGAAGAATGCCATTGCGGATGGTGGATTGATAATGACCAAGAAACAATCAATCAAACTTTACGTATTGCAATAAATATATCAGAATCCGAACGAATAAAAATGGGAATGAATGGAAAGCAACTTGTTGCAAAGAAATATTCAGTTGATAGCCTAGGAGAAAAGATGAAGCGACTTTATGAATGGATACTTTATGGTGGTTCTAAACCTGAGTTTGTTTATGCTTGATACAAAGATAAACTTATCCAAATACCACACCGAGACATCAAATAATCCGTATGCTGTGGACAGTGACTTGGGGCATGCCGACATATTTACTCAATACCTTGATGCTTTCCGGTAGGCTGATGTCATTCATTTTACTCAATAATGACATCATACTGCATAAAATATCCCGAATTTTGCGCAATAAACATTGTTATTTGAATTAAAAAGAGTAACATTGCATTTGAATAACAATGTGAAAGGTGAAAACAATCATTCTAAATCAGCGCAAAGAACGGGACGAGCTGATGTCACGTCCCTATTTGATACGTCGGAGCAACCAGGATACGGACTTATTATTGAACAGTCATCTAATCAAGCTGATAACAGGTCCCCGACGGGCTGGCAAATCCACGCAGGCATTATTGATACTACGAAACAAGAATTTTGCTTACTTGAACTTCGATAATTATCAGTTGTTGGAGGCCTGGGATGCCAATCTTGTCATGCGGATGCTGGATGATGTCTACCCGGGTTATGAATATATACTGTTAGACGAGGTGCAGAACCTTGATTCGTGGGATTTATGGGTCAGCGAACTCTATAGAATGGGGAAGAATCTGGTAATAACGGGTAGTAATGCCAGAATGCTCAGCAGTGAAATGGCTACGGTATTGACCGGCAAGTATCTTCAAGTGGAGATGTTGCCATTTAGTTTGGAAGAGTTTTTCGATTGAAATAAACTGGATCTGCACGCGCTGAAGCCGGAACACAAAACGGATTCTCTTGTGTTGTCTGACGACTACCTGAGGAATGGTGGTTATCCGGAAGTGGTTGCTTCACGCCAATTGACCCGCAGTTATCTTGACACGTTGTTTGATTCCATTATATGGAAAGATGTTGCTAAACGTCATAATGTCCGGAACGTGACAGATTTGAATAACCTGGCCATGTATCTTGTTCCCAACTTTTGCAATCCGGTCAGTGCTAACGAACTGACATTGGAACTTGGATTCTCCAGTGTCAATACGACCCAGAAGTATATGGATTATTTGCACGAACCATACCTTTTCTATTATTTGTCACGCTACAACAACAAGCTGAAGTTGATGAAAAAAGCTCCGAGAAAGGTGTATGTGGTGGATAATGGATTTGTGGTATCCAAGGCATTTTCTTTGAGCGACAATCTGGGAAGATTGCTTGAAAATCAAGTTTTCATAGAACTAATACGCCGGGGGTATGATGTCGAAAAGACAATGTTCTATTATCGCTCACGAAACGACAGGGAAGTTGATTTTGTCCTTCGTGAAGGGGTGAGCATAGTGCGTCTCGTGCAAGTGTGTTATGATATGGGCAGTCCTAAAACGGAAAAGCGGGAAGTGGACAGCCTTGTTGAATGTGCCGGGGAATTGAAGTGCAACAACCTTGTCATAGTGACTTATAACGATAAGCGTACAATTGAGAAATGCGGTTATAGGATCGATGTGATGCCAATCACGGAATTTTGAATAGGATTTATTTTCATAACCTTGCACAAAGGATTTTCATTTGTAGGACAATATGGATGAGACAATTATCGACTTGTCCCAGTATCACAACGCCTTGAGCCGCCGGAATCAGGTGGTGAGGATGTTATGGACAATCGTGTGGGGGCTGTTTGCCCGTCCTTTACCGCGCAGTGTGTGCAGTGGATGGAAACGTTTCCTGCTGCGGTTGTTTGGTGCAAAAATAGACTCAACTGCTGTGGTTTATTCATCGGCAAAGGTGTATTACCCCGCTAATCTAGTCATGGAGCGGTACGCCTGCCTTGCTTCGGATGTGGATTGTTATAATGTAGCTTTGATAAAAATAGGTGCGAACACGACAGTCTCGCAAGTAGCGTACCTATGTACAGCAAGCCATGACATCACCAATCCGTTGAATCCACGGATTACTGCGCCTATCACAATTGAAGACCAGGCATGGGTGGCTGCTGGAGCGTTTGTCGGTATGGGGGTAACAATAGGTCAAGGGGCTGTGGTTGGAGCAAGGGCTGCTGTCTTCAAAAATGTCGAGCCGTGGACTGTAGTTGGCGGCAATCCTGCAAGATTTATTAAGAAACGAGAAATAAAGGATGCGGAAAACACCTAATACATCATACCGAAAGTCCAAAGGGGAAGCGTGGTCAGCCCGGCGGTCTCGATATCGTCTTTCACGATGTAGGCGTTTTGCTGACCGCTGACTTGTTTCGTTCCTTTGTTCTTGCCACCAACTTCGAATGTATATTTACTGATAGTGAAGTCCGACCGGCGCGATGACAACGGGACATGGGTTACACGGGTTAGTGCATAGAAGAATGTTTCGCGCAGGTTACCAATGTCGGGTGTGCTGTCGGAAAGGGCGTAAGCCATATTGGTGTTGTCAAGATAGACCTTGTCAATTTTACCGAGTCCGCTAATACCCTGCACATCGCTGCGCAACCTGCCAATCATACCCGCCTTCTCAAGGTAAGCGAAAATGTCGTTCAACTGGTTACGGCTGATATTGACGTCTTGGGCTATTTTGGTCATGTTAGGCTTGAACGGTACGCTTTGCGCTATGATATACATCAACTGTTTCAGTTTTTGAGCCGTGGCAATACCGAAATTCGCAAAAGTCGGGATATCGGTTTCCAATGTGGTATTGATTACGGCATTCAATCTCGACAAATATCCTTTTTCCTTGAAAAATGGGTAATAACCCTCACGCAAGTATTGGCGGAAATATGGTAGTGGACGATACTCATTGGGAAGATTGACCTCTCCGCTAAGAACATCTTCTAAGGTTGCGACCGGTACACGAATATCGAAACCAAAATCAAGGTATTCGCGGAATGACAATCCGTACATGGTATAGTGCAATTGACGGCGTGATAGGTCCGCTCCGCCTTTTTCAAGTTCAAGAATGGATGAGCCTGTATAGATAACGCTGAGATTGGGAAGGCTGTCGTAAATATTCTTTATCTCCACCGACCAATTGGCATACCGATGTATCTCGTCGATATAAAGCCGTGTGCCACCATTATGATAAAATGTCCCGGCAAGTTCCACCAAAGTGTGGCGGCTGAAGTAGAGGTCGTCGGCTGTTACATAGAGAGATGTTGAGGGGTTGTCGTGTCGCTTGATGTGTTGGAGCAACATTGTGGTCTTGCCCACACCCCGTGCACCAAGGATGGCGATGAGACGTGCATCCCATTCTATTTCCAGTTCAAGGTATCTGACAAACCGGGTGTCGGTATTACGCAGCAGTTCCCTGTATTTCATTATAAGTTGTTCCATAAATCGTGATGTTTTAGGCAAAGGTACAAAAACGCACTGCGAAGTGTGCACTTTTTGCGAAAAACGCACTATGAAGTGTGCATTTTCCACAGCTACTATGATATTACCAATCCCCTGAATCTTTTAATATGCTAAAATATGCTTGATCTTTCTGTTATCATCCTCACCTACAATGAGGAGCTGCACATACGTCGTTGTTTGGAGAATGTGCTGCCTATAGCTAAGGACATCTTCATTATCGACAGCTATTCTACTGACAAGACGCTGGAAATTGCCAAGGAGTTTGACCATGTGCACATTCTACAAAACAAATGGGAAAACAATTATGCGAAGCAATTCAATTGGGGGCTAAACCATGCAGAGATTATCACGAAGTGGGTGCTGCGCCTTGATGCCGATGAATATTTGATGCCGGAACTGGTTGCCGAGCTGCAAGAAAAATTGCCGGCACAACCGGAAGACGTTACCGGCATCATCTTCAAGCGGCGGCACATCTTCATGGGCAAGTGGATGAAGCGGGGCATCTATCCGGTGAAACTGTTGAGGTTATTCCGTTATGGCAAGGGCATGTGCGAACAGAGGCTGATGGACGAGCATATTCAGCTGACAGAGGGACACGCAGTGGAGTTTGAGCATGATTTCTGTGACCATAATCTGAACAATCTTTCATGGTTTTGCCACAAGCATGTGAACTACGCCATCCGCGAAGCACTGGACTTGCTCGACATCGAACTGGACTTGACCGGTGCGGCAGAAACTGACAACGGCAAGGAAATTAGCCCGCAGGCATTGGCGAAACGCATGAAGAAGCATAAGTATGCGCGGCAACCTTTGTTCTGGCGGTCGTTTGCTTATTTCTGCTACCGCTATTTCCTGAAGGGGGCTTGCTTGAACGGCAAAGTAGGTTTCATCTGGACTTTCCTGCAAGGGTGGTGGTACCGCACATTGGTAGATGCTAAGGTCTATGAAATCAGGCAGGTTTGTGGTACAGGCCGAGACAAAATATGCCGATACATAAAAGAAGAATACAATATTGATATATTAACGAAAGTTAATCAGGGGGGGGATTATAATCTCTTTGCTGCTCCGGAAAGGAGGGCAGCATGAAAACAGATTTATCCCGCTACGACAATTCTTGGTATAATCCAGAAGGGAATGTTTTTAAAAGACTATTGTGGTATTTTGTCAATATCCTGTTTTTCATTAATCCGCTTAACCCTATTATTCCACTTAAAGTATGGTTGTTGCGCCGGTTTGGAGCACGCATTGGAAGCAATGTTTGCATCAAGCCCAATGTCAATATCAAATATCCGTGGTTGCTTACAGTAGGAAACAATGTTTGGATTGGCGAGAATGTGTGGATAGACAATCTTGCGAAAGTGAAAATTGGAAATAACGTTTGCATCAGCCAAGGAGCTATGTTGCTTTGCGGCAACCACAATTACAAGAAATCAACTTTTGACCTGATGATAGGAGAAATAACCATAGAGGATGGAAGTTGGATTGGAGCACAGGCTGTTGTTTGCCCAGGAGTAACGGCTTATTCCCACTCGGTGTTAGGTGTGGGTTCCATTGCCAACCATAATTTGGAGGCATATTGTGTTTATCAAGGGAATCCTGCTGCCAAAATCAGAGAACGGAAAATGGAAGAGTGACATCCCATTAATCCTGAAACAGTGTTACTTAAAAAGAAATATCGCGGGTTGTAAGATTACCAATTTGGTTACCTCAGTATGGTAATATCATTTCCACAGTATGGTAACACGATTACCAAATCAAGGAATGAATTTGGGTAATTTACTCCGG
>CAYZTO010000026.1:21141-22289 GCA_964481365.1 uncultured Parabacteroides sp.
CAGTATGGTAACACGATTACCAAATCAAGGAATGAATTTGGGTAATTTACTCCGGCAACGCATGAAAGAGAAAAGACCGGAAGCTTCTTTAGGCGGAGCAGACGAAAAATGATAAAGAAATGATTCTCGAATATTAAAATTCTAATTACAATATACGATGAAAAAGATTGGATTTGTATTCATATTTCTATATTGCTTTTTTATTATCACAGAAATTATTCTTCGCAACCTATTTGGCTTTTGCCATTCACCTCTTTATATGGAAAGTGATAAATACGAATATATCTGTAAACCGAATCAAAATCTTTACCGATTTGGCAATCAAGTTATTTATAACAGTTATTCGCAAAGGAGCGATGAACCAGATAGTTCAAAACTGATAATATTAGGACTTGGAGATAGTGTTATTAATGGAGGTGTGCAAACAGACAATAAAGATTTGGCAACATCTATTATTAGTGAAGAAGAAAATATTCAAATGCTTAATATATCAGCAGGCAGTTGGGGGCCGGATAATTGTTATGCTTATTTGAAAGAAAACGGTTTGTTCAATACAAAAGCAATTATTCTGGTTGTAAGCAGCCATGATGCTTACGATGACATGGATTTTCAGCCGGTAGTTGGTGTTCATAAATCCTATCCCGCAAAACAATACAGCCTTGCATGGATAGAGCTTTTCGATCGTTATTTGATACCTAAACTGTTAAAAAATAGGATTGCCGATCCAGACGAACAAGTATTGGTAGGTATTAGTATTAACAAAGCACAAATCCCCCCCCCCCCGGTGTGATAAAAAAGTTTAATGATGGATTTGATTCATTGAAAATCTTAGCAGAACAAAATAATATACCATTCTATATATACTTACATCCGGATAAAAAAGAATTTACCGCTCATTCTTATAATCAACAAGGATTAGAAATTATAACTTGGGCAAATAAAAACAATGTTCCAATATATCTTGGTATTAACTATGAAAAAGAAACAGGTTACAGAGATGGAATCCATATAAATAAAGAAGGACAGAAATTATTATCCAAGGTCATGAAAGAAATTCTGACCGAACAAAAAATATTGCAATAAGAATACATGAAAATCTCAATCATAACCACAACCTTCAATAGTTCTTCCACACTTCCCCACACCTT
>CAYZTO010000027.1:0-7760 GCA_964481365.1 uncultured Parabacteroides sp.
CTTGCGAGGCGGTTTTTCCCCACTATCCGAACTATATGGATAAATCCTTGTAATCCTTACATAAGTTTGCAAAGATTTTTTTCGTATGTTTGTCCGAAAGAAAATTAATCGCTGAATAATATGAATATCAGAAAACTTTCGGGAATAGCCTGCTTGTCTCTTGTGGCATTGGGCTTCACAGCTTGTGGCGACGACTACGAGCAGATGTATCTGGTTTCGTCAGACGATGAGACCGTCGTTTTTGGTGAGACCGGCGATACCTTGTCGCTGTTTGCCTATGGAGAGAGCGTTTCTCTTACAATCCAAGGAGGCGAAGGTTATTACGTGATTGACAACTCAGACGACACGGTAGCAACATACCAATATAATGGGAAAACACTGACAGTATCTCCCATAAGTGTCGGAACTACAGTAATAACCATTACCGACACTACAGGCAGTGTTTATGAGCTGACTGTAGAGGTGAATTACGTGGAGGAAACGTTTAAGGTCGTGTCGCAAACCGCATCTGTCACCGGGGAATTGATGACGTTGGGCGAAATGAAAGAGGTGATATCCGACATTACTAACAACATGAGCGTAAGTGTGGGAGGAAGCTACCGTTTTGTTTATCACGACAAAGATTGCACCGAGGGCATCATAACCATTTCTCCTGCCGAATCCCAAAGCAATTCTTACTACGGTAATTTTTCCCTGAAGAATCTGTTTACACCCGAAGGGCAGGAATACCGTTATACGACTGTGAACATAGGGTCTGGAACTTACACATTTTCGCTAATAAAAGATTCTTCCGGCAACGTCACGGAATTACATTACGATGTTACGGAACAATACCAAACGGCCTACCCGGAGCTGGAAAGTGCGTATGCAATTCAAGGACTGGAACAAAAGACAAGCGAATAAGCCCCAGCCACGAAAAGACATTAAAAAAAGAGGATTCCTTCCAGAATCCTCTTTTTTAATTCAACCAAATTGGTTTTCTAATTCCTGATTTCTATTCTGCCGATATTATTGTACCAAAGCCGTGAAATCGCTATTGGTAGAATACTTTGCAAATTCCAAATCGATTGCTGCTTCAGCTTTCAAGCTGCTGTCTAATGCGATAGCCTCTTTCAAATTGCTGATTACACCATTCGAATTGTTAGTACGTGCTGCAACGACAGCTTTCAGATAATAAGTGATTGCATCGGGGTTGGAAACAGCATCAAGTGTCTGTGATGCTTTGCTGTAATCCTTAGTCAAAAGTTGGGCCAAAGCAGCATTATTGGATTTCACAGAACCAAACGAATTTACTGCTTTTGCATATTCGCCTTGTTTCAGATAAAGAAGTCCGAGAGCTTCGCCTAATTCGGGTACGCCAGAAGCGTTGCCAAACAATTGCTCTGCCTTAGCCAAATCACCATTACCCAAAGCTATGAGACCCAAGTTCATGTTAGATTCCGGATTGTTCTGAATAGAGTTAGCCCTGTTGAACATCTGCTCAGCTTTGCTCAAATCTCCTGCAACATAAGCCATCACACCGGCATTGTTCCAAGTACGGTAATCATTCGGATACAATCTGGTAGCTTCATTATAAATACGATCCTTTTCTGCATTGTCGTCTGTCAATGTTGCAGCATAGAGGATTTCTTCAACATTCAGTTCTGATGGATTGCTCTTTGCGAGAGCTGAGATTTCATCGTCTGACTTACCGATTATTTCGATATTGGCAATCAAACGAGAACGGCGTAATTGCGGCAATATTTCTTCAGCCAAAGTGCTGTAAACAGAAGAAATATTCTTGATTTCCTGCTCACGTTGCTCCGGATCTTTGTACATAGAAAGAACACGAAGAACGAGGTCTTTGTCTTGCAGATTTGATTTTGAAACCAATTCTTGGAAACCTTCCCAGTCCTGAGCTGTATATTTAGCATCTACAGGCACATCCACTTTCATGTTCTTCAATTCTCTTGCAAGATATTTGGAAGTATTATCTTCACGTCTTTCAGCCAAACCGGTATTTAGTTCCACACCACCATCAGGAGATGCATAAGCCTGGATTTCGATAGCTACATTCTGGTTGGATGCTTCATCCGCATTTTTTACTAAATCTTTCCAATCTGTGATTTCATCCTTCTTCAATTCCTCTGAGCGAAGATTAGCCTGCTGGATTAAGAACATGATGTTCGCATCATGAGCTTCTTTAATGATACGCTGGAACTTGTCGGGAGCAATAGCCGGAGTAGCAGTAGCAGCATCTGCCAATTCAGAAGTAGCGATTACTCCTTCGCCAATTTTCAAATCAGGCAATTTGACAGTTTTGCTTTTAACTTTAGCATCGAAAGTCAGATATAATTCTGATTTTTTCATTTCAGGTTTGTAAGTAAAAGAAGATTGCATCGTGATGTTTCCACCTTCTTTGTAAGGAATAACTTGGTTATTGCCATCAACCTTCTCTCCTTGATAAGTATAAGAAGTTCCCCACGCTT
This sequence comes from uncultured Parabacteroides sp., assembly GCA_964481365.1. GTDB lineage: Bacteria > Bacteroidota > Bacteroidia > Bacteroidales > Tannerellaceae > Parabacteroides. The sequence continues at coordinate 2,469 of CAYZTO010000027.1, forward strand.
CACCACCATCGTAACGAAGCACCGGAGTAACTGTCACGGTAGCTTTCTTATTGAACCATTTAGCTGGGATAGTTGCATTGATGGTAACGGGGACTTTGCCACCAATTGCCTCCAAAGGCTGAGGTTCTGTTGTCACATAATCTTCTGCCCACGGTGTCAATTTGTTTGAGCAAGAAGAAAAAGTCAGAATTGCTGCCAATACTAGGAAAGGCAATAAAAACTTTCTGTTCATGATTGATGTAAGTTTTAAAGTGTTATATCTATATATCTATTATTCCTCTATTTGCGTCCTATAATAGTGGGACAAAAGTACGGCATTTTTTTAATTCATCTCACAAAGAAACATAAAAATATCGCTTATCATCTGTTTTTTCCATATTTAAATTCACACGACATATCCCCGTTTTTTCAGCGGATGATTTTTTGATTGCTCAGGATATTTCCTGCCGATATTTGTGCAATGTAAATGCCGGAACTGAGGTCGTCGAGCGAAACGGAGGTTTGCTGACCTTCGAGAGTGCCGTTTTTCACCAATTTCCCATTTGCTGAATAAATCCGGTAAATGCCGTTCCCCGAAGTCGTTTCTTGGTTTAAACGGATATATAGCCATTGTCTGTCACGGCTTTGAAAGATTTGTATGTCATTGTCAATACTAACTTCTTCAGTACTGGTTGTCCGCTGGTAATTTACAACCGGATCAACAAACAACGAAGTAGAATACCCTGCTTTGGAATATTCATTGGCAGGTTGCCATTCGTTCCCATTCAGAATCCATGCGGTATTACCACTGACAGAACCTTTCGGCAAATTGTAAGCAGCAAAATAACCGTCGTCTGATGATTGCGTTATCCGATAACCCACATAAAACTTCTCGCTGACAGTAACGGGCGAAGAAAAAACAACAAAACTTTCCTGAGCCCGGTTTAAATCTTTTGCAGTTTCCACAAAGCTTTCATCTGACGAGTAACTAAGATAAACAGGTTTGAAAGTCTCCGTATATAATAATGTAGAGGGTGTATCGTCTCCATCGTAAACGGTAATCTCAACATCGGGGGAAGTCGTTCCGCAAGAAGGGGTAACGATATACACTCCGTAAAGTTGGGTACTCCCTGTAATCGTGTAAGCCTCGGCGTATTCTGCAACTCCCGAACTGTTGTTGCCGAACACCGGTTCGCTGTTTTCTTCCGCCATTTCAATAGAAGATTTCTTTCCTGAGTCTTGCACATTGCTCAACCGGACGCAAGGCGTTGAAGCATAAGGATCCATTCCTTCACAAGATGTATCCGAACCATTCGGCGACAGCCAGCATTCCAACTGCTGGTCTTCGTCATCCAGCAAGTTCCAGCTCTTTTGCAAAGAGTAGAAATAATCATTATAAGGCGAACCCTGGGTGGATTGCCCTCCGGACAGCGCACCGACAACTTTTCCTGTTTTGTCAAAAAGCGGCGCACCCGACGACCCGCCTGCCGTGTAGCCGACACTCCATTCATCGACCAGCCAATGGGCTTGCGGATGAAACATAATCACATCCGACAGCGAATATGCCGTCAGTTCATTTTCAGATATGCTGATACGTTTTGTTGAGTACTGCGGATGTTGGATACATTGGTACGGGGCGTTTCCTTTCCCTCCGGCATTCCATCCTGCCAGATAAGGCTGATAATAAACCGGCGGCAATTCCAACAACTCCAATAAAGCCATGTCGGTAAACTCGCAAACCGCGCAACTATGCGCAGAAGCCGTGCTAAGCTCCTCCGTTCCCCGCAGGATTGGGTCGCATAGCGGGCTGTTGTAATTGTAAAAGCAAACGATGCTTCCCGCGATTTCTTCATAATCGGGATTTTCCAAAGAGAACGAATTGTTGAGGCAATGGGAAGCGGTAAGGAGATAAGGCTTCCCGTCGAGTGCGGTATTGTTAAGCAAAGTCCCCGTGCACGCTGTCGTCCCGTTTATAATCATCAACACCACGCTTTGCCCCAAAGTCTGCGTTTGCGAAGAACTGTCGGCATAACAACACAACGCGGGGATGCCGTCGATGGATGTCAAACCCTCCTGGGGCTCTTGTCCGCTTAAACTGCGGTACGCATGGTTCACTTCGCCTATCGCCAGCCTTCCTGGGAACTCCGCGCCGGAAGGTTCCTGGTATTCGATAATCAAGCGGTCTCCGCGTACCGGAGCTACCGGCAAAACCTCCAGTTCCGAATTGTTCTGGTGGGTAAAAGCTCCGAGTATGTGCTGCTGGTTCTCGTCATACAGGAAAAGCTGCGCCCCTTTCGGCAATTCATATTCGGAGAACAACACATTTATCGACAAAGCCCCGGGAGAATAAATCCCTACCCGCCAGACCCTCGTCCCGTCGGGGAGGATGAAAGACGTACCGGAATTGCCGCGCCGTATGTCGGTAATGAACTTGTAAGCGAACCTGAAGCCTCCCCGCAAACAGCTTCCTTCCAACGAATCGAGGCGAAGCTCTTCCTCGACATCAAAACCGGGCATTTCGATGAACGGGATGTCATCGCTGCTCCTTAAAGCAGACAGCGGAAGCGGTTCGCCCCCGTGACTCACCTGTGCACTTATTCCCGGTACGACTAAGGCTAATATGCAAATTATACAGAGTATGTTATGCTTCTTCATGATTTTGCAAAGATAGACGAATTTAAATGGCAACCAAATGGATTAAAACATAATTATCACGTGCTTTGCGACATCAGATTGTATCTTTCTCGTGAATGCGCTACCTTTGCGCGATTTCAAAGAGAACAAAACTATCACGTATGGACAAAAATATACTGCAATTCCTCAAAGAACTTGCCGCTAACAATAACCGCCCTTGGTTTCAGGAAAACAAACCGAGATATGAAGTCCTGCACCAAGCTTTCATCGAAGACATCCAATTATTGATAAACCGCATCGCGCTTTTCGACCCCGAAGTCGCCGGGATGGAAGCGAAAAACTGCATTTTCCGGATTTACCGCGACATCCGTTTCTCACCGGACAAAACACCTTACAAAAGGCAGTTCTCCGCCTACATTGTCCGGGGAGGGCGTTCCAGCCAGCGCGGAGGGTATTATATCCATGTGGAGCCGGGGAATTGCATGATTTCGGGGGGAATCTGGTGCCCGGAGCCCAAATTGCTGAAATTGCTGAGGAAAGACATCTACGAACATATCGAAGAGTTCGTTTCCATCCTTGAGGAACCCGGATTCAAGGCAATTTTCCCCGCGCTCGAAGGAGAAACACTCAAACGAATGCCTGCCGGTTATCCGGCGGACTGTCCCTACGGGGAAATCATCCGCCACAAAGATTTTTGCGTTTCCACCAGTTTGCCGGACGGTTTCTTTTTCACGGACGACTGGTTAGAGAATACCGCTGCCATTGCGCAGAAGCTCCTGCCCTTCAACCGCTTTTTGAACTACACATTAGATGATTTTTACGGACTATAAAACATACAACCGCTATGAAACGTTTCCTCTCTGCTTTTTTCGCCTCGTTTTTGGGTGTATTCCTCGCATCCTGCATCCTGTTGTTTTTGGGAACCGGTATCGTTTTAAACCTTCTCTTCTACTCTTCCGAACCCACCGTTTACAAGCCGAAGGCGGGCACTGTGTTCCGGCTAAGCCTGAAAGGGACGCTTGCCGAGCAAGCGCAAGACAACACTTTTGCAAAATTCTTCGGCAGCAACAATGAAATCATCGCGGTGGCAGATATTGTTAAAGCCATACGCAATGCGCAGGCGAACCCTGGCATCGCGGGGATTTACATCGATGCGGGGAACCTCAACGGGGGATTCGCGTCGTTGGAGGCCATACGCAACGAATTGGAGGCTTTCCGCAAAGCGGGGAAGTTCATTGTGTCTTATGCAGACGACTACACGCTCGGGACTTACTACTTGTCGAGCGTGGCAGACTCGATTTTCCTCAATCCGCATGGAAGCATAGCCATAAAAGGCTTGGCAACACAAGGATTGTTCTTCGCCGGGCTGGGCGAAAAGCTGGGCGTCAAGTTCGAGATTTTCAAAGCCGGGAAATACAAGAGCGCGGTGGAACCGTACATGGCGGAGCAATTCAGCGATGAAAACCGCGAGCAGCTCACTTCGTGCCTCAACAATATATGGTACCACTTGGCGGACAACATTGCCAAATCGCGGAACACCACGACAAACGAAATCAACCGCTATGCCGACGAGGGAATGGCTTTCGGCGAAGCCGACAATGCCTTGCGTTTCCGCCTTGCCGACAAACTGGCGTACCGCTTTGAAGCCGAAAGCTGCGTGAAACGGATGGCAGGGCAACCGGCTGGCGGCAACCTGCAAATGGCTTCCGTCAGGAATATGCTTGCAATTAACTCCGGAGAATCTTCCGGGAAAGACAAAATCGCACTCGTATTTGCCGAAGGCTCCATACAAAGCAAAGAGAGCAGCAGCCCGTATGCGGGAAGCGCCGTCACGGAAGATTTGGTGAAAGACCTGCGCGGGCTTATTGCAAAAGACGACGTGAAGGCGGTTGTCTTGCGCGTAAATTCCCCCGGAGGGGATGCCTACATCTCGGAACAGATTTGGAAGGCTGTCGCAAGCATCAGGGATGCAAAGCCGGTCGTGGTTTCGATGGGCGACTACGCGGCGTCGGGGGGATATTACATTTCGTGCGCGGCAAACAAAATCATTGCCGAACCGACCACGCTGACAGGTTCCATCGGTGTTTTCGGCGTGATGCCAAACTACGCAGGCACGCTGCAGAAGATTGGGGTAACTACCGACGTTGTGAAAACCAACAAGTATGCCGATTTCGGGGATTCCTCGCGCCCGATGAGCCAAGACGAACGGATTATCCTCCAGCGTGCCGTGTCGAGGACTTACGACTTGTTCCTCATGCGTTGTGCCGAAGGCAGGAGAATGTCGAAGGCTAAAATCGACTCTGTCGCCCAAGGAAGGATATGGACCGGGGCGCAGGCTGTGGAAGTGGGGCTTGCCGACCGCCTCGGCGGGTTGCAGACGGCTATCGACGAAGCGAAACTGCTTGCCGGGGTGGACGACTGCACGGTGTACACCGTGAACAGCCCGAAAGATTTCTTCACCGAGTCGTTGGAACTTCTTTTTGGCGAAGGAAACGCTGCCTCACGCTTCGCGCGGCTGGCAATGGGCGAGGAAGAGCTGCGGCTGTTCAACGCCATGTCGGAAGCACGGAAAATGCAAGGCGTGCAGGCCCGGATGCCTTTCATTTATATAAAGTAACCCTTCCCCACCCTTTTTTTTCTTGCAAAATACCGTCGCGCTGCGCGGGGGCATCAATTTTC
>CAYZTO010000027.1:7860-21973 GCA_964481365.1 uncultured Parabacteroides sp.
TGCCTTCGAAAATTTCGACGGGGCATTTCGGGGCTGCCTAATCCTTCTTTTTCGCACGCGGGTGGTGCGCCAGGAGTTCTTCGCGCAGATGCTCGCGGTCTATGTGAGTGTAGATTTCCGTAGTGGTTATTTTTTCGTGCCCGAGCATATCCTGGATGGCACGTAGGTTGGCGCCGCCTTCGAGGAGGTGCGTGGCGAAGGAATGGCGGAACGTGTGCGGGCTTACGGTCTTGCGGATTCCGGCAAGCTCGGCGTGCTGTTTTATGATAAGGAACACCATGACGCGGGTCAGTTTCCCGCCACGGCGGTTCAGGAAAAGTATGTCTTCGCATCCCGCCTTCGGCGTGAGGCGGGCGCGGTCGGGAAGATATAGTTTTATTTCGTGGATGGCAGTTTCGGAAATCGGGACGAGCCTCTGCTTGTTTCCCTTGCCCAGCACGCGGACGAAACCTTCGTCCGGGTAAATTTCAGAGTAACGGAGGTTTATAAGTTCCGAAACGCGCAGCCCGCAACTGTAAAGCACTTCCAGCATGGCGCGGTTGCGGTGTCCTTCGGGTTTGCTCAGGTCGATGCTGCCGAGTATCGCGTCGATTTCGCCCACTGACAGGACATCGGGGAGCTTCCGCCCTATTTTCGGGGCTTCGAGAAGTTCCGTAGGCGCGCTTTTGAGGTATCCTTCGAGAAGCAGGAATTCGTAGAACGATTTTATTCCGGAAATAATCCTCGCCTGCGAGGAAGGATGTATCCCGATGTCGTGCAGGCGGGCGACAAACTGCTGGAGGTCGTCGTAGGAAATGTCGAGCACGCTCTTGCCCGAATCGGCGGCGAAAGAGCGGAGCTTGCCCAAATCCCGGAGGTAAGCATCGACCGTGTTCCCTGAGAAGCCTCGTTCGAGTTTCAAATAAACCGTATAGTCTTTAAACAAGTCCCGTCCCATTGTGATTAATTCTCGCATCATGGTTCAATATTCCGCGAATCTCCGGGGAAAGTCTGCGGAATTTCCTATCTTTGCCCCGTATTTTTTCAATTTTCCGGGCAACGATACCCGCAAAAGTACTAAAATCGGAACAAAATGAAGAAGATTCAAATCATCAACGGACCCAACCTGAATCTGCTCGGCACGCGGGAGCCCTCCATCTACGGGGATTCGTCGTTCGAAGGTTTCCTGAAGGCATTGCAGGCACGCTACCCCCGGTGCGAGATAAGTTACTTCCAAAGCAACATAGAAGGGGAACTAATCAACAAAATCCATGAGGTTGGCTTCAGTTACGACGGTATCGTGCTGAACGCCGGGGCTTACACGCACACCTCCATCGCGCTGCTCGACGCGATAAAGGCTGTCAGCACTCCGGTGGTCGAGGTACACATTTCGAATGTCCACGCACGCGAGGAATTCCGCCATGTGTCGATGATTTCGGCTGCGTGCAAGGGCGTAGTGCTGGGATTCGGTTTGGATTCCTACCGCCTGGCAGTAGAAGGCCTCCTCGGCACGGATTGAGAGAAAACTGTTAAAACACGGGGCACTGCCTGCGGCGGTACCTTTATGTAAGGTTGAAACAAACAAAATATAGTCTTATGCTGAAACATACGAAAATTGTTGCCACGATTTCAGACAAGCGTTGCGATGTGCCGTTCATCGAAGCGCTCTACAGGGCAGGAATGAACGTTGTCCGTCTGAATACGGCACACCTGGATGCCGAGGGGTTGTCGCACATCGTCGATAACGTGCGCACCGTATCGGACCGTATCGGCATCCTGATAGACACGAAAGGACCAGAAGTCCGCACCACTGCAACGGTGAATGGCGAACCCATCGGGTTTTCGACGGGAGATAAGGTAAAGATTTCCGGAAACCCGGATGGACTCACATCCCACGAACATATTTATGTCTCATACAAGAATTTTGTAAACGATTTGTCTGTGGGAAGCGACATCTTGATTGACGACGGCGATTTGGAACTCCGCGTTATTGAAAAACAGGCTGATTACCTTGTTTGCGAAGCGCAAAACGAAGCAACTCTCGGAAGCCGCAAGAGTGTGAACGTGCCGGGAGTGAGAATCAACCTTCCCTCGCTTACGGAGCGCGACATCAGGAATATCCATTGGGCGATAAAGCACGACCTCGATTTCATAGCCCATTCTTTCGTGCGCACCAAGCAGGACGTGCTGGACATACAGCGGATTCTCGACGCGAACAACAGCCAGATTAAAATCATTGCAAAAATAGAAAACCAAGAGGGTGTAGACAATGCCGACGAAATCCTCGAAGCTGCCTACGGGATTATGATTGCGCGGGGAGATTTAGGCATCGAAGTCCCGGCGGAGAAGATTCCCGGAATCCAGCGCATCTTGATTCGCAAATGTGTCGAGGTTAAAAAGCCGGTTATCGTTGCCACGCAGATGCTTCACTCGATGATAAACAACCCCCGTCCCACGCGGGCAGAGGTTACCGACATAGCAAATGCCATCTACTACCGCACCGATGCTTTGATGCTCAGCGGCGAAACGGCATACGGCAAATACCCTGTCGAAGCGGTGGAAACCATGACGAAAGTCGCACGCGAGGCGGAAAAAACCAAATTGGCAGCAAACGACATCCGCGTGCCGATTGAGGGAAACGACTTGGATGTAACTTCGTTCCTTGCAAAGCAAGCTGTGGAATCATCGTCGAAGCTTCACGTGAAAGCAATCATTACCGACAGCTACACGGGCAGGACGGCGCGTTACCTGGCTGCGTTCCGTGGAACATCCACGGTTTTCGCTATTTGCTACAATGAAAGGGTGATGAGGATGCTCTCGCTATCATACGGCGTATGGGCGGTCTTCCAACCTTGGAACGACAGCCGCCGTGGTTATTTCTATGATGCTTTGACGCAATTAATCAACAGCGGACGCATCACCCGCAATGATATGGTCGCTTACTTGAGCGGAAGCTATGGTGAAGGCGGCGGAACGACATTCCTCGAAATAAACAATGTCGGGAAAGTGTTGGACGCCGGGAAAAATTACCAGTTGCCGACATTCAAGGATTAGTGGAACATAATCGCTATCTGACCCATCTCCCGGCACGGGTGGAGGAAGAATCGATTGACGATTATATCCTGTCTCATTCCGATGAGGAAAACGCTCTCCTTGCAGCCCTTGAGCGGGACGCAAACGTCAATCTTCTACGCCCCCGGATGATTTCCGGGCATCTGCAGGGAAGAATATTGAAAATGTTTTGCCGGATGCTCCGCCCGCACCGTGTTTTGGAAATTGGGACTTATACCGGTTATGCCACGTTGTGCTTAGCGGAAGGATTGGACAACGACGCTCTGGTTTACACGCTGGAAATCAACGATGAGATGGAAGACTTTATCCAGAAGTACGTGAGTCTTTCCCCGGATAAAAACAAGATACGGTTGTACATCGGCGACGCGCTTGACATCATTCCCGCTCTGGATGAGACTTTCGATATGGTGTTTATAGATGCCGACAAGCGTCTTTATTCCCAATATTATGATTTGGTCTTTCCGAAAGTCCGCCACGGAGGGCTGATTCTTGCGGACAACACTCTCTGGGACGGGAAGGTAATAGAAAAGAATGTCCCGCACTCCGACAAGCAAACCATAGGTATTTTAGAGTTTAACGACAAAATCAAGTCCGACAACAGGGTAGAAAAAGTGATTCTTCCCCTCAGGGACGGCTTGACAATGATTTGGAAAAAATAATAAGACACATGGAAACTACAAGGCTGAATAAAATAGACCGCCTGCTGCAAAAAGAATTGGGAGACATTTTCCAGAAACAAACACAGGCAATGCGCGGTGTTTTGGTTTCGGTTACGACGGTACGCGTCAGTGCCGATTTGAGCGTGGCTAAAATTTATCTGAGCATTTTCCCTTCGGCAAAGACGGAGGAACTGATTAATGCAATACGCGCAAATACGAAATCGATACGCTACGATTTGGGGCAAAGGGTCAGGCTGCAACTGCGCAAGATTCCGGAATTGAGCTTTTTCATAGACGACTCTCTTGATTACATTGAAAACATCGACAAACTGCTGAAGCAATAATTCCCGCAAGTTGAACTTCCCGTTCTACATAGCCCGCCGTTATTTATTCTCCAAAAAATCGCATAACGCAATCAATGTGATTTCATTGGTGTCTGTCTGCGGCGTAATGGTGGCAACGGTGGCTCTTGTTTGCACGCTCTCGGTTTATAACGGGTTTGAAGACCTTGCCGCATCCTTTTTCAGCCATTTTGACCCGGAATTGAAAATCACATCCCGATACGGGAAAGTTTTCAACCCGTCAGACGAACGCATACAAGATATTCGCCGGCATCCGGCAGTCGAACTTTCTTCCGAAGTCTTGGAAGACAATGCGCTTGTGAAATACCGGGAGCGGCAAGTGGTAGGCGTAACGGTGAAGGGAGTGGATGAGGATTTTCCCCGATTAGTCCAAATTGACAGCGTTTTGATTGACGGGCGCTTCGTCCTTGAAGAGGATGTGGTTAATTACGCGACACTTGGAATAGGACTTGCATCGTCTCTCGGCATCAACGCAGGATTTGTCTACCCGCTGGAAGTTTACGCCCCGAAACGGAATGAGACGGTAAACATGGCGAATCTCACGGCTTCGTTCCGCGTGGAATATGCGTACATCGGAGGGGTTTACCGAGTGAACGAATCAAATTACGATGAGAACTATATGATTGTTTCCCTCCCTCTTGCGCGCTCTCTTTTCCATTACGAAAATGAAATCAGTGCGTTGGAAATAAAAATGAAACCCGATGCACAACAAGCTCAGGTTGAAAAAGATTTCCGTTCTATTTTGGGGGATGACTTCGTTGTGCAAAACCGCTTCGAGCAACACGAAGCATCATTCCGGATAATGCAAGTCGAGAAGTGGGTCACGTTCCTAATCCTTTGCTTCATTTTAGCCATTGCTTTATTCAACATTGTCGGTTCCCTTTCCATGCTCATGGTCGAGAAGAAAAATGATGTCCGGACTCTGCGGAATATGGGGGCGGAGAACTCGCAAATCCGTCACATTTTTTTATTGGAAGGTTGGATGATTTCCGGATTCGGCGGCTTCATAGGCATAATAATCGGCGTGGTGCTTTGCCTTTTGCAACAAAAATACGGACTTATACCTCTCGGAGACACAGCCGGAGCATTCGTCATCGAAGCCTATCCGGTACGAGTGGTTGCGACCGATGTGCTTGCCGTCTTGCTGACAGTTTTGTGCATTGGATTCCTTGCTGCCTGGTATCCATCACATTACTTGGGGAAAAAGTGGCTGAAATGAAAAAAGAGTATCCTTAACGATACTCTTCCCCATATTTCATGATTGTATCTGCAATGAATTGTTTTATGCGCTGCTCCTCTTCGCGCTTGCAAATCATCAAAACATCACCGGATTCTGCAATTATGTAGTCTTTCATCCCTTGTATAATCGCAAGGCGGCGCGGATTTTCAAGGGCTATCATGTTTCCGCTCGATTCATAAAGTATGGCATTGGTCTTGGGGGAAGCGTTGCCATTCACGTCTTTATCGGCAATATCATAAAGTGACCCCCAAGTCCCTAAATCAGCCCAACCGAAATCGACACACAACATATAAACATTGTCTGCCTTTTCCATCACCCCGTAATCAATAGAAATATTCGGGCAATAAGGGAAATGTTCGCGGATGAAAACTTTCTCTTCTGCTGTGTTGAACAATCCTTGCCCGATGTCGAAACGCGCGGTAATGTCCGGCAGGTAACGCGAGAGGGCAGCATGGATTTCATTGACATTCCATATAAATATCCCGGAGTTCCAAAAGAACTCACCGCTTTCGTAGAACACTTTCGCAAGGTCAATATCCGGTTTTTCTGTAAACGTCTTGACTTTCGAAAACTCCCCGTTCATGGTGTCGCTGCTTTGTATGTAGCCGTAGCTTGTTTCCGGACGGTTCGGCTTGATTCCAAGGGTGACCAAGGCTTTATGTTTACTTACAAAGTCCAGACTCTTCTGCACATCTTGAAGGAACACATCTTCTTTCAAAATCAGGTGGTCGCAAGGGGCTACCACCATGTTGGCTTTGGGATTACGGGCTTTTATATGGTAAGTTGCATAGGCAATGCACGGTGCAGTGTTACGCCGCGTAGGTTCGAGCAAAATATTTGCCTCCGGAAGTTCGGGCAACTGCTCGCGGACAAGCGACGCATATTGTTCGTTAGTGGCTATGAATATATTTTCCAACGGTATTATCCTGCTGAAACGGTCGAAAGTCATTTGCATAAGTGTGCGCCCTATGCCGAAGAAATCAAGAAATTGTTTGGGAAAATGTTCACGGCTGAACGGCCAGAAACGGCTGCCAATCCCTCCGCTCATGATAACGCAATAATTGTCCGACATATATTCTATGTTATTATGTTACACGTTTAAATTACCTCACAAAACTAAGGAATTAATCCTACAGACTTACGCCTTCAACACAAAAAAGTTGCAAAAACTGCCCCGCGTGATTGGCATCAGGGATTGATAAATTGGTTCAAAACGGGCAAAAACCACCGTCGGGACGGATTGCAGCCCCGCTTTCTGCCTTCTGAAGGCGTACAGACAGGATTCCATCCAGCCCGAACAGGCTCCGTAGCCCTACGAAAGGGACTTTTCCGCATTAAAATGCCTTCTGTAGGCCTACGAAGGGGACTTTTGCCGCCTCGAATGCCTTTTGTATAACTTCAATTGACATTTTCGCGCCCATTATAGCCTTTGTTTGACTACAATTAACATTTTTCTCCCCAAAACTCGCTTCCGTAGGGCTACGAAGACTGTTTTTCCCGCCCGTATCCCCGAAAAACAGCCTACGGAAGGCAGGAAAACCGGAAATCTCACCCGCGAACCCCTGCGCCATGCCACTCCGGGCGTTTTCTGTTAAAAATAACTGATAAAAACCGCCGCGATGAAACGCCACACTTGATTTCTAAAGAAAATGCCATACATTTGCAGCTGTAAAAACAAGGCCTGGTAGCTTAGCTGAATAGAGCGTCAGATTCCGGTTCTGAAGGTCGTGGGTTTGAATCCCACCCGGGTCACAACAAGAAGCGTGAAACCGACTGCAGGTTCCACGCTTTTTGTTTACATCAGCTTATAAAATCGCCAACTCCCAACCCGCATTTCCGTATTTCCCCAATATCTCACTTTTTTATTTTACCTTTGACGAAAGAATAAACCGAAAAACATTTTTGAAAATGAAAGTAAAAGGATTACTGCTGATGGCATTCCTGCTTGGTTGCCTTGGCATAGGGAAAGCGGCAGACGATGTGAAAGGAAACGGAAATCCGAGTACCGTTACCATGAGTGTAGATGCATTCAACTCAATAGAAATTGACGGGATAATGGATTTCAACTATGTACAGTCAAATAGCGACGAATCAAAGATTGAAGTAACGCTTGACGACAACCTGCACCAATATCTTGAAGTGAAAACAGACAACCGGAAACTGACTATCCGCTTCAGTAAAAAGGTAAAAGTCGCACAGCTGACAAAATTCATAGTAAAAGCCAACTCAAAATGGCTGAAGTCCGTCCGCGTCGAAGGCAATGCGAACTTCATGGTGCAATCTGCCCTGAAAGGAGACGAACTTGAAGTGAAAGGATTGGACAACAGCCTGATTCAATTCCTGAAACCGATTGAAACAGGAGTTTTAACGTTGAATGTCGGCAACAGTGCGAACATCGTGGCTGAAGAAATCAAGATAGAGCAACTGGAATGCAATATGGAAGGCTCCGGTTCTATCCGTCTAAAGACCGGGACGGCAAACCAGGGGAAATTCAACATCGTGAGCAGCGGGGACATCCATGCATTCGGCGTAGATGTTAAGACTGCCAATTGCAAAGTGGCGGGAAGCGGTACACTGGAAGTACATCCGCTGGATTTTATGAAAGCAAGAGTAGTAGGGAAAGGAAGTATTTTATATAAAGGACCGGTGACTGTCGAGCAACGGATTATCGGGAAAGGGAAAATAGAGGAAGTGAAATAACAACGATATGACGAAATAAAGAGGCTGCCCCACAAAAGGCAGCCTTTTTATGTTGTGCACCTTATTGTTCAGCTATTCCGACAACTTCCACGTCAAATACCAAGGTTGTATAAGGGAGGATAGTCACATCATTGGCAGAACTTCCGCTGACGCCATATCCCAATTTGTAGGGTATCCAAATTTCCCAACGGTCTCCGACATGCATATGTTGGAGTGCCGTAGCCCATCCGTCAATCAAACTGGAAACAGTGAATTCAGCAGGGTCGGCACCGCTGTCTCTCGTGACACTATCGAAAACCACACCTTCGTCAAGGACATCATCCAAGTTTTCGATGATATTGTCGTCTTCGTCGCAGATGAGGCAGCCTTTATAATAAACTTTTACTGTACTGGTGTAATAAATGCGGTCAGTCCCGTCGCCTTCCTCTATGACGCGGTAAAGGATATATCCGTCACCGCTTTGTGAACTAATCTCATGGAACTCGTCATCATCCAAGCTCCGGGAAATGAAGGCAGAAGAATTTGCCTCAGTCCATTCATCATCCGCAGCTATATAATCATCGTCATCATCAAAGCAGCCAGACAAAATGCCGGCAAGGAAAAGAAACAAAAACGGAAGATTCCAAATTTTCTTCATACAAGTGGGTTAGTTATTCTACGATTTTCTTCAACAAATTCTTCATGCTCACTTTACCACTGATGATATCGTGCAACTGCCCTATATCCACACGTTCCTGCTCCATCGTGTCGCGGAAGCGGATGGTCACACTGTTGTCTTTCAATGTTTCGTGGTCTATTGTAACACAATAGGGAGTCCCGATGGCATCCTGCCGGCGGTAACGTTTGCCTATTGAATCTTTCTCGTCGTACTGGCAGCGGAAGTCGAATCGCAACATCTGCATTATCTCCTCCGCTTTTTCCGGCAGGCCGTCTTTCTTCACCAGCGGGAGGACTGCAAGCTTTACAGGAGCCAAAGGTGCCGGCAGTTTCAATACGACGCGTGTTTCGCCGTTATCCAACACTTCCTCGCAATATGCTCCGGCTATAATGCTGAGGAACACACGGTCCACACCGATGGAAGTCTCTATCACATACGGAGTATAACTCTGGTTGAGTTCGGGGTCGAAGTACTGGATTCTCTTTCCGGAATATTTTTCATGCTGGCTCAGGTCGAAATCCGTTCGGCTGTGGATGCCTTCCACTTCCTTGAATCCGAAAGGCATTTCGTATTCGATGTCAGTGGCTGCATTGGCGTAATGAGCCAACTTCTCGTGGTCGTGGAAACGGTATTTCTCATCGCCCAAGCCCAAAGCCTTGTGCCACTTCATGCGAGTGTTTTTCCATTTCTCGAACCATCCCATCTCGTCTCCCGGACGCACAAAGAACTGCATCTCCATCTGCTCGAATTCCCGCATGCGGAAGATAAACTGCCGCGCCACTATTTCATTGCGGAAAGCCTTGCCTATCTGGGCGATGCCAAAGGGGACTTTCATACGCCCCGTTTTCTGTACGTTGAGGAAATTCACGAATATGCCCTGTGCCGTTTCCGGACGGAGGTAAACCTTCATCGCGCCGTCGGCGGTAGAACCCATTTCAGTTGAAAACATGAGGTTGAACTGGCGGACTTCAGTCCAGTTGCGCGTCCCGGAAATGGGGCACACGATTCCGCAGTCAAGGATAAGCTGGCGCAAATCCGCAAAGTCCGAATTGTTCATGTCTTTAGTGTAACGTGCGTGGATTTCATCCCATTTTGCCCGGTGCTCGAGCACACGGGGATTAGTTTCGCGGAATTTCGCCTCGTCGAATGCGTCTCCGAACTTCTTCGCCGCCTTTGCGACTTCCTTGTTTATCTTCTCTTCTATCTTGGCGAGGTGTTCTTCTATCAAAACATCCGCCCGATAGCGTTTCTTTGAGTCTTTATTGTCAATCAGGGGGTCATTGAAAGCATCCACGTGGCCTGATGCCTTCCAGATAGTAGGATGCATGAAAATGGCGGAATCGATGCCCACCACATTCTCATGCAGCAGGGTCATGCTGTCCCACCAATACTTTTTAATGTTGTTCTTCAACTCTACACCGTTCTGCCCGTAATCGTAGACAGCCCCAAGGCCGTCGTAGATTTCCGATGAGGGGAATACAAAACCATATTCTTTACAGTGCGATACTAACTTTTTAAAAACATCTTCTTGTGCCATGTTACAATATTATATTACAAATGGTTGTCAGCTCGCAAAGTAAGCTATTTTTTCCCGTATATGGATTCCGCCCATGTGCTTTTTGCGGAATGATGCAGGTTTTTTGACGGAGCACGTCCGGCAGGCATTGCCACCGCCGGACTTTTCCTCCCGCTATTCCTTTATGGTGTTGGAATTTTGATTATAAGCCTTCGCCACACACTTCCATTGCCCGTCCATCCTCATCAATAGAAGGTAATCCGTGAAATCTATGCGGCCTCCCCAGTTTTCTTCCAACACACGGACTACAGCAAGCGTTTCTTCCACGTCGATGACATCCACCCGCGCCTTGAAACCATTGTCCGCGCCAACCGTATCCACATTATCATAAAACTGCCGGATGCTCCCATGCTCCAGCTTCCCGTCAAGATAACCGAACAGCACAGCTTCATCAATGAACAACTCCTTGGCATAGCTGCTATTGCCCTCTGCCACACTTTTCACAAACTTCATGGCAGCTTCTTCCACTGCCTTGTACTCTTTAATGTCAGCTCTCATATTAATTTAGATTTATTTATTATGCCGATACAAAATAAAAGGACAACCACGGCATGTACAAGTACCGAAAAATTATTCATATACTGAAAATTTATTCAGTATACCATTACTTCGGGCTATTATGCATTACCCAAGACAGTGCGCGCCCTAATTTTACAAATAATTCTGACAAACAAACCGTCTGTTTCTTTTACGTAGTTTCTGATGATCATAAATTCTCCACCTCTATTATTTGGAGTCAACAAAGAACAAATCCACCCCCTGTCCAGTCCCCTCGCAATCCGTTTGCGTATTTTCTTTCACAATCCGACTATCTTTTTCCTGCAGTTGTTGAACAGTTCCCAGATATAAGGGTAGGATTTTGTCCTATCGCTCTTGCCTCATGTTAATCAAACAGACATTTCTCACTATCTATGTTCCCAGACTCCACCGATAATCACAACGCTACCCACTCCTAAATCGGAGACTTGGAACTTCTAACCACAATAGGGTATACCTCTATTGCATTTACAAATTTATTGGAAATTTGTTTGCATATTCCAAGTATTTTGACAAGCTTTGCATATAAACCATGCATGCAATGGCTTGAGCTAATGGTTTAAACAGCACTAAGTTGATAAAAATCAACAATATGCGCAGTTTTCCTCGTATTTGTCAACTTAATTTAATTCCGCCAACAGGCATAATAGATGTATTTATTGGCTTGCAAATACCAAATTATATTCAAAAAACGGAATATCAAACTAAATACCTTATAAGACCATTTGGTGATGTTTTTTTTGTTGTAAAACTTTAATTTATTTGTTTATGGAAGCGATAAAAATTTATGTGGTGTTTTTGTGTGTAATGTTTCTAACATCCTGTGGAACATTCAAATATAGAGCGACGGGAGAAGTAAAAGTGAAAAGCTTGCCTTACACTCATTTTTACTTAGCCAATCAAAAGTCGAAACCAATGGAAGATGGATACATGAAAGATATGGGGGCTTTGGACAGTAAGGAGGCAGAAGGAGTTATTGAGTATTTAGGCTCATCGGATGCTGAAGGAAATGCTGTGTTGACCTTGTCAACCAAGGCTTATAAGAGAGCCGAGGAAAATATTTATGCAATGAAAAATGGATTTGAACCACAAAAATTCAAACTGCATAAACGCTTTAATACATTAGTCTTATTAGATATTATATATCCATTAGCTTTTCTGTTTGACAAATATACGATATTGGACAAAAAGGAAGTAAATGAATTATATTTAAATCAGGAATCAAATTATGATTGCTTTGACTACTTGGAAATGGCAAGAAAAGAGCAAGATGAAGAAAAGCAAAAAGAATTATTATGGCTGACCATATCCCAAGACTATATGAATGAATATGGAATTAAGGCAATAGCATTGACTGCATTGGCAGATATGGAAGTGGAAGACAAGAATTATCACAACGCTTATCTTCTGTTGAAAGAAATAAAAAGACATGACCCTGATTATGATATTTCGGAACAATTGAATGCGCTGCAAGCTTATGTAGATGATAAGAATCAAAAAATACAACGAAAATTGGACCGGCTTGCCATGGCAACAAGCATAATGAGTGCAGTCGGCAATTCTTTATCAGCAACCAGTCAGAGTATGAATACGATTCAGGGAGGGAATTATTATTCTCAAGGTGAAGCTTATAATTCTGTGGTCAGCGATAATGATAATGATGCTTCAACAAGAGCAAGCAACAACAATTACCAAGCAGAATATGATAAATGGGCAAAACTTGCTGAACGGCATTATAATTCTATTGTAAATACGGGAGGAGTCAATGTTACAGATAAAGATGGAAATCTGAAAGGCGGTATCGCAGCAAAGCGTTCTGCAGGGAATTACACTGCAATCAAAAGGTCTTATAACCAAGCACAATTGAAAATGCGGAATATCCGAAGGAAAGCTGAGGCTAAAGGCATTAAGATAGTTGTTTCACAATGGGAAAATATGCAGATTAAGCCGGGAGAATTTTCCGGAGTTCCAGATCCATATTAAATGTCGTCTAATTTAAAAAATGGCAATATGAGAAAGCTGCAAGTTCTTGTTTTCTTCTGTATCAGTTTTATGAGGATTACAGCATTGGCTCAAGGATATATACCTATTTATTGGGAGGTATATAAGGTGTTTGATGCTAATGGGAGAAAATTAAGCGAAGATCGATATATAGGTTTTCCGCTTTCTATTCAAACGGGAGGAAGTGTTTATACGGGTTTTGATGCTTATGTAAATCTTGGTGGTTTTGGAAATGATATTTTAGATATGACTTTACAAAGGAGTCCGACTGGTGGCGTTATTTATATGAATTCGTTTGGAGGATATTTGATACTTGAAATAAATGGAAGCAGCATTGAATATGGATCCCATGCCCTTGGAAAAATTTTCCAAGCAAAACCTTTGGATGTCCAAACTTTCCATCAAAGAATGGCTGCCATAAACCAAATAATAAATCCTTATGGTAGTGGTAATATTGAAAAACCAGACCAAAGAGATTCGCATAATCGTGGCAGAAAATGTATAGGATGTAATGGGACTGGACATTGTGCAGTATGTAAAGGTGAAGGCAGGTATAGAAATGAATACACACGTTCTATTCATAAATGTTTTGAATGTTCCGGCGATGGGCTTTGCAGGGTTTGTAATGGAAAAGGATATATCTCGTATTGAAAATTAATAATCAGCATGTTGGCGGAATAAAATTGCACTATAATCAAAGAAAAATACTATGTACGAAAGAAAAATACCCGTCGATTTAGGTTGCCCGCTGCGGCTTACCATGAGCCTCATAGATTCAAAATGGAAATCATGTATCTTGGACGAACTGCGCCACAAGTCTTTGCGCCCGAGCGAACTACATAAAGCCTTTCCTGAAGCAACACCCCGCGTTCTCGACATACAACTGAAAGAACTGGTAAAGGACGGATTGGTTTCAAAAACCATATACCCCGAACTTCCGCCGCGTTCCGAATATGCCATCACTGCTTTGGGGCAAACATTGATACCGATTATAGATGCAATGATTGAATGGGGCAACAGCAACCAAGAATTGTTTGAAAAGAAATTCGGCAAACCATCCGCCGGCTAAATTCCAGTTTCTCTACCTCCCGGAAATGACAACTCCGGGTGGGATTTCTATTTTTTCGGCGTGAAAAATGACAATCCTAGGTGGGATTCATATTTTTTCGGCGTGAAAAATGACAATCCTAGGTGGGATTCATATTTTTTCGGCGTGAAAAATGACAACTCCGGGTGGGATTCGTATTTTCTCGGCGTGAAAAATGCAAATCCTAGGTGGGATTCGTATTTTCTCGGCGTGAAAAATGCAAATCCTAGGTGGGATTCGTA
>CAYZTO010000028.1:0-11763 GCA_964481365.1 uncultured Parabacteroides sp.
CTTTTCTTGTAACGCTATTTTAGGACGAGACACCTTCAACATCCTGAAAACCAAGAATCTTTCCATCAAATACGCAACCAATTTATTTTGCAAACCGTGCTGTCAGGGATCTTTTCAAATATCTGACAAGGATTTAACAGCCCTGTTCACCCAAGGGAGACCATTTACGATAATAGTAATAAACCAGTTCCCAAGGAGCGAAACGGGAAGGGAGCATGTGCCATTGGCACCCTGTCTTCACAAGATAGAAATTACAGCCTCGAAAAAGAGCTATAGACACTGTAAACCAGTGAATATAACTCTTCCTTTTTAATATGAAACGGTTTTACTTTCAGCCAAATTCCATTTTTACAATGCCCTGCCTTTATAAATGTTGCTCAATTGCAGCGGAATGATATGTCCTATGAGTGTCAGCCTGTTGGAATTGAAATTCGGTAAAATCATGACGGTAGCATTGCTGCCTCCTTCCGGCAAGGTAATATCAACCCGTGCAGAGATTCCTGTACCCATCACGTTGAATTTAATATGCAGGGTACCATCCTTGTCCGTATTTGCTTCATAGGCTGAAACAGTTCCATCCACCGTGACCCCGCCTATGCCATTGGGTCCGTTAAAGGGGACATTAAAAGCCACCTGGACAGTAGCTTCATCACCGTTTACTGCCACGAAGTTGGTGTTCGACGTAACATAAGCTGTCTCTCCACGCTTAAAGACTACGCGGTCTGCTTCAAGGACATACGACTTCTCGTCTATTGCTTTTCTCGCTCGAAGGTATAAAAGGGAATCCAAGCGAGCCTGTTCCGCACGACGCTCTTCGCGTGCTTGTGCTCGCTCCTCCTTTTGCGATTGGGCTTGCGCAGCGCCTACGCAAACAAACATCGCCACTAACATAATAACTAATCTGTTCATACTATCAAGTCTTTAAAAGATCGAGTAAATATACTCCACTTTCCCCAACGTTGTCAAAGCGTCGCCGACAGAATTGGCAATATTTGTGACGAAATGCCGGTTTTAATAGATGAAAGGTTAGTACCTTTGTCGCATGAGAACATACAACGTCAAAGACTGGCTGCCCACTACCAAAAAGGAGATCGAGGCTCGTGGATGGGACTACCTCGATGTCATTTTATTTAGCGGCGACGCTTATGTCGATCATCCTTCATTCGGAGCAGCAGTGGTGGGGCGGACACTTGAGGCAGAGGGTCTGCGTGTGGCTATCGTCCCACAACCGGACTGGCGGGGAGATTTCCGGGACTTCAAGAAGCTGGGGCGCCCCCGACTTTTTTTCGGGGTATCTGCTGGGGCTATGGATTCGATGATTAACCATTACACCGCCAACAAGCGCCTCAGGAGCGACGATGCCTACACCCCCGACCGCAGACCGGGTATGCGCCCCGACTACCCAAGCATCGTGTACACCAGAATCATAAAGGAACTGTATCCGGACTGCCCGGTCATCCTTGGAGGGATAGAAGCCTCCATGAGGCGGCTGACGCACTACGACTACTGGCAAGACCGCCTACGTCCCGGCATCCTCGCCGACAGTCCTGCGGACTTGCTTATCTATGGCATGGGGGAGCTTCCCCTCAAGGACATCGTGAGCAGACTCAGGGAAGGTGTGCCGTTTTCACGGCTCACGGACGTCCCACAGACTGCCTTCCTCACCGGGGACATCGAGCCACGCGACGGCGACATCATCCTTTTTTCCTACGAAGAATGCCTGCAAGACAAACTGAAGCAAGCCAAGAATTTCCGCCACATCGAAGAGGAATCGAACAAGTGGAACGCCGCCCGAATCCTCCAGCGCGTAGGTTCAAAAACTATCGTGGTGAACCCACCTTTCCCCCCGATGTCCGAAGCCGAAATCGACGCGTCGTTCGACCTCCCCTACACCCGCCTTCCCCACCCCAAATACCGTGGCAAAGTAATCCCTGCCTTCGAGATGATTAAACATTCGGTGAACATCCACCGGGGGTGCTTCGGCGGCTGCGCTTTCTGCACCATCTCGGCACACCAGGGGAAATTCATCGCCTCACGGAGCAAGGAATCCATCCTCAGGGAAGTTAAAGCCATTACCGGGATGGATGACTTCAAAGGTACACTGAGCGACCTCGGTGGACCCTCTGCCAATATGTACCGTATGCACGGCAAGGACCTCTGCATCTGCGCCCGGTGCAGCAAGCCCTCATGCATCCACCCTTCTGTATGCAAGAACCTCAATGCCGACCACCGCCCGCTGCTGGAGTTGTACCGTGCCGTAGCACGCAACCCCAAGGTGAAGCACATCTTCATAGGCAGCGGCATCCGCTACGACCTGTTGCTCCATCCCTACTCGGACGAAGCTCTCTGTCGCGCCGTCAGGGAATATACCGAAGAGCTTGTAGCACACCATGTTTCGGGCAGGCTAAAGGTAGCCCCCGAACACACCGAAGACAGCGTGCTGCGCCTCATGCGCAAACCACCGTTCTCCATTTTCGAGCACTTCAAACGCACCTTCGACAGCATCAACCACCGCCTCGGGCTGCGACAGCAACTCATCCCTTATTTCATCTCCAGCCACCCCGGATGTACCGAAGAAGACATGGCGAAGCTCGCCATCATCACAAAGCAGCTCCACTTCCAGTTGGAACAGGTGCAGGACTTCACCCCCACCCCAATGACGCTCGCCACAGAGATGTACTACACAGGCTACCACCCATACACCCTCGAAAAGGTCTATACCGCACGCACCAAAGAGCAAAAGCTGGCGCAGCGGCAGTTCTTCTTCTGGTACAAGCCAGAGTTCCGCCGGCAGATTATCGCTTCCTTGCACCGCCTCAAGCGCAACGATTTGGTCGCGAAGCTCTTTTCTGCAAGAAAACAGGATGTGCACAAGTGATGCCGCAGGAAGTCTGAGCCTTCCTCTGTAGAAGAGCTACATGTAACGGTGCGGAGGAACAACACCTCCCTCCACGCTACATATAAATGATGAAGGCCGCCCGAACAAATCGTCGCAGTACGGCCTTATCGACGGAAACATAAAACGTTCATTATCCCATCTTCCCTGTCAGGTAAGCACGTGTCCTTTCGTCTTTCGGATTAGTAAACATGACTTTGGAATCGTCGTATTCAATGAGTTCCCCCAGGTACATGAACATCGACCTGTCTGATATACGCATTGCCTGGGACATGTTGTGTGTGACAATGAGGATGGTCACCTCATCCTTCAGCTTAAGCAGCAAATCCTCTATGTACTTAGTGGCGATAGGGTCGAGAGCCGAAGTAGGCTCGTCCATCAGCAGGATATCTGGCCGGAGCGCAAGGGAACGTGCGATGCAAAGCCGCTGCTGCTGCCCGCCCGAGAGGAATGTCCCTCGCTTGGTAAGTGCGTCTTTCACTTCGTCCCAAAGGGCGACGTTGCGGAGGTTGCGCTCCACCAGTTCGTCCTTTTTCCCTTTGGGGAGACGTATGCCATTGAGGATGTACCCGGCAAGGACATTGTCGTAGATATTCATCGTTGGGAACGGGTTGGGACGCTGGAATACCATGCCTATGCGCCGACGTTCTTCGGTAGGGTGCATCTTCATGATGTCCTCGCCGTTAAGGAGTATTTCCCCTGTTACGCGGATTGCCTTGTACAGCTCATGCATACGGTTCACGGCACGCAGCAAGGTACTTTTCCCACACCCGGAGGGTCCCATTATGGCGGTGATGGTGTTCTTCTCAACATCCGCAGAGACGTGTTTTACAGCCATCGAAGTGCCGTAGGAGATACACACGTCTTTCATTTGCAGTATCGGGTCTTTTATATTTTCCATTTCTTTGCGATTCTTTTAGCTAATAAGTTGAGACATAAAACGAAGGTGAGCAGGAACAGTGATGCCCCCCAGATGAGGTTCTGCAAATTGGGGTCGTTGAAGAACTCCCAAATGAGCAACGGGACAGCAGACATCGGGCGAGCCACGTTCCAGCTGATGGCTGCCGCACCGAGGGCGGTGAACATAAGCGGCGCCGTCTCTCCCACCACACGTGAGATAGCAAGCAATATTCCGGTGAAGATGCTGCCGAACGCCGACGGGAGCATCACCTGAAGCATCACGCGCCAATAGCTTCCGCCAAGAGCCAGACCCGCTTCTTTCAATGTCGCAGGGAGTATCTTCATTGTTTCCTCGGTGGAGCGGATGATAAGCGGCAGCATCATGATGAACAATGCTACGCTGCCGGCAAAGGCGGAGTAGCCTTTCATCGGGACAACCACCCATATATATGTAATGATACCAATGATTATGGACGGCGTGCCTTGCAGCAGGTCTGTCACATAACTCACTATGACGGCGAACAAGTTCTTCCTGTACTCCGAAAGGCAGATGCCGCACAATACCCCTATCGGAATTGCCACCAATGCTGCCATCAATAACATCAGGAACGTACCTACAATACCGTTGGCGATACCTCCAGGGATAGTTTCGCCGGCTTCCATAGCCATCAATGCCTTGTATGCATTGGGAGTAGCCTCAGTCAAGAAAGACCAACCCAGCTGATTCCATCCTTTCACCAATACTTCCCCGAGGATGGCGAGGAGCGGGATAGCCGTTAATCCCGACAAGACACAAACAAGGATATAAACGAGCTTGTTCTTCGCTATCCGGACTGCCAAATTCTTATCTTTTATCATATATGTTGTGCTTTACGAATCAATATCTTACCTATCAAATTGATGAACGCCGTGATGAGGAACAGCAAGAGCGCGATGGCAATAAGGGCAGAGAGCTTCAAACCGTCAGCCTCACCAAATTGGTTCGCGATTATACTTGCCATAGTATTGCCTGTAGTGCGGAGCGTATCCGGCATCTGATTGGTATTGCCAATCAACATCGTCACAGCCATAGTCTCTCCTAATGCCCTGCCGATAGCAAGGATATAGGCGGAGAACACGCCCGAACCTGCCATCGGGAAAACCACACGACGGATAACTTCGGCTTGGGTGGCTCCCATTGCATAAGCCCCTTCTTTCAAATCAGAGGGAACCATCTTGAAGAACTCGGCACTCAACGAAGCAGCGTAGGGCACAATCATGATAGCAAGCACGAAGGCTGCCGTCAAAATACCGGACCCTTGCGGGGACAAGTTCAGGTGCATAAATATAGGGCGCAAAACGTAAAAGCCCCATAGACCGTAGATGATTGACGGAATGCCCGCCAGCAAGTCTGTAACAGTACTCAATATAGTTGCGATTTTCCTTCCCCGGAAGTATTCCCCCACAAACAGGGCAACAGGAAGGGAAAAAGGAATGCAGATGATTAATGCAAGGAACGTAGTGAGCAACGTACCGGTGACGAAAGGCAATGCTCCATAGCTTTCACTGCCTGCCTTTGTTGTCCAGTCGTCTGAGAATAAGAAATTCCAAAAGCCGAACTGCCGGAAGGCTCCCGATGAATCGGAGATAAGGGAGACTATAATCCCCACTCCGATTACCGGTATCACAAGGGCTGAGAGTAACAGTACTACTCTGAATATTTTATCTTGCATGACCTTACAGCGCTTCGCCGTTATATGTTATTTGTTCAAGATTCTCCAAGCTAAGGTCTATCGCTTTCTGGGGAAGCGGGGCATAATGCACAATTTCTGTTGTCTTCTGGACTTCCGGACTCAACATATACTTCATCAGATTCACGGTAGCTCGAGCCTGAGCCTCGGTACGATTAGAATAGTACTGGTCTTTGTAAACAATCAGCCATGTAAAGCAACTGATAGGGTAAGCCCCAGACATGTCCGGGTCTGTAATGGAACAACGAGTGTCCTGAGGAATATCACTTGCCGCAGCGGAGATACTTTGAGTGGAAGGAGTTATCAATTCTCCTTTCTTATTCATAACACTTGCATAGGGTATTTTCTGGGCAAAGGCATATTCAGAACCAATATAGCCAATAGTCCCCGGTGTCTGACGAATAATGCCTGCTACTCCCGGATTCCCTTTAGCTGCCTGACCTGCCGGAAAATCCACAGTCTTGCCAGCTCCCAAAGAAGTCTTCCAGCTTTCACTGACTTTTGACAGATAGTCTGTAAACACAAATGTTGTCCCGCTACCATCCGAACGGAATACAGGAATAATGTCTTGAGAAGGCAAAGTCGCACCTTCATTCAATTTCTTTAGACGCTCATCATCCCAACGGGTAATCTTACCTGCGAAAATATCAGCAATAACATCCCCGGAAAGATTCAACTGTTCCACTTCCGGAAGATTATATGCCAAAACAACAGCCCCCATGCAAGTTGGGATATGAACGACCGGCCTCAAGCTCGCCATTTCTTCATCACTCAGATATGCATCGCTGCCGGCAAAATCCACAATTCCGTCTTTTAAATTACGGACACCACCACCACTTCCGATACCACCATACGAAACTTTATCTGCCGATATTTCCCCATAATTATCGAAAGTCATTGTATAAAAAGGCAAAGGGAAAGTTGCTCCCGCACCCGTAAGTTCTACCCCACCGCCACTGTTTGTAGATTTTTGCCCTCCACAAGCAGTCATTACCAACACAAATGCTGCAAACAAGAATGATAGATACATCTTTTTCATTACTGATTAGTTTTTATGTTTCACAGCACAAAGTTGAGGTATCTATGTTACAACGCGGTTTCAGAGGTCTGACAATCCTGCTACATGGACAGATTTCTCTGCGGCTAATCGTAAGAAATATTGCGGAGTGTCTTAACTTCCACTTGTTCGCCTGGAGCCTTGAAAAAAGTAGGGAGTTTATCGGCATCCACCTTTAATGAGGGATGGAATGAATCGCTTTCCATATACTGAAGCAATGCTGAATAAAACTGCCGAGCTTCCGGCTTATCCTGCACGGCTGCAAGGTTGGACATGCATACGAGCAATTTGCCACCCACTACTTCAAATTCAAAGAGCAATCCCAATTTATGGTTTCGTTCTATGTTATCTATAACTTGCACGATGGGACGGTAGCCTTGTGGTAATCTGTCGAGAATCATCGGTCGGCTTTGCTTTATTATGGGAAACCATTGCCAATTAGTGTGGAACTCGGTTGGGAAGTTACGAAATACAGGATGCTCTACATTTATCAGTAGCCCCATCGTACCTGGCGATACAGGCTTCTTTATGTTTTCGCAAATAGTCTTAAACATACGGTAGTTCCAATAATCTGTCTGGAATAGTCCGCCGACAGTAGCACCAGGGAAATCATCTGCATCAGGAAACCATAGCACCTTTCCTCCGGAACGCAGCCTCTCCACTACTTTATTGTCCCACTTCTCTGCAATCAAAATATCATCAAAAGGTTTTGTGTTGATTTCCGAAGGATAAACCCAAACTGGATAGGTATTATGGTAAGGCGTATCCTGCAATTCCAGAGACAATGTATAACGCGCGGCATTCTCCATAGAAGACAAATCTATTTTAAGTGAACCTATATCAGCCACCTTGCCTTGTGTTACCGACACTACCCAACTACCATTGAATACTTTTTGTCCTTCGCTATCAAGCAAACACCACTGCAATGTACCTTTCAGATCTTCAGGTGAATAATTAGCCAACATTACTTTCCCGGTAAACGGTTCATCCGTTGTGTGCGTATAAGAAGAAGCCTCCAACAAAATAACAACCTTATCGCACGATTGTCTCCATTCTTCCGGGGAAATCAAACCTTTGCTGTCCATAAAAGCATCCAAGACGCCGACAAATGCCGAACCTTGTCCTGGATAATCTTGCAAATCGAGCAGCTGAAAACCACCCAATCCTCCAGTACGAAAATCCATTTCCATTTCAGCACGATAAAGTTCAGCAGACCATTTTCCAGACGCCAAAAAGAAATCACGAGCCTGTTCTGACATTCCTGCTTGCTCCAAACGCTTTTTAAACACAGCATAATTACGTGGCTCCAACACTCCGGTGTACTTAGACATTTCTTCATAGTTCGGATATATCTGATATTGTCCCATTTCATGACTAATTACAGGCACGGAGCATCTCGCAACAGCACTATCGAAATTCATGACAGTATTAGGATATGTATGATTCATATACCCGCCATCATAAGCATCCGCAAAGGAAAAAGAAGCACGAGCATGCGTTACAAAAGACGTATCATTAAGCTGCCCGACCCTGCAAGTCGTCAAATAATCTTCTCCTGCCTGCTGTCCGGCAAAGCCAAGACCATTATTTGAACCAAAAGCATAAAGATGGCGGTTGTCTTCCTTTCTGAAACGTTCCACCAAGCCTTCCAAAATACTCTGTTCACCCCATATTTCATTGCCGAGGGCAAACATCACAAAAGACGCATGATTACTGTATTCCTGTTGTATTCTCAACCCTTCCTTTTCCAGAAATGCAATCAATGAAGAGTCCTTCCGGTTCAAACCTCCCCAAAACGGAAGTTCCGGTTGCAAGTATATTCCCTCAATGTCGGCTGCCACAAAGCAAGCTTCAGGCGGACACCAAGAATGAAAGCGATAATGATTTATTCCATATTGTTTTGCCACTTGAAAGTAATGCCGCCACGTTTCTACATCCATCGCCACGTGTGCCGTAAGCGGAAATACACAAGCGTCATGTTTCCCGCGAAGAAACGTAACCTTATTATTTATGGAAAACTTGGTTCCAGCCGTACGGAAATCCCGTAATCCGAAATCAACAACCTGTGTGTCTTTCATCGAACCCGTTTCCAAAGTGACCGTGACTTTATAAAGAGCCGGAGCAAACTCGCTCCATGTCGCGGCATCTTCTCCCAATTCAAGCAGGAACGTACAAACATTGCCATCGGAAGGTTGCAGTTCTTTTTCCAATACTCCCGTCCGGTGATTACGGTTTGTATTCCATGCTTCAGCTGAGCAAGTCAGATGTATAGGACTTTCAACCTTACCTGCACCATCCAACTGCACTTTGACCATTGCTTTCTTTCCTTCAAAATCCGGGTAAACCTGCACATCGGCAATATGGCAAACGTCCACTGCTTCCAAATAAAACTTACCTATGATTCCATTCCAATTAGTTTGTGTTGATTCGGAATAAGCATGGGAATTATCCAATAATTGCGGAGGTACACTTTCCCCGTTATCAACTATTATTGTAATAGTATGTTCTCCGGGGGACAGGCATTCTGATAAATCATAAACTTGTGGCGTGGAAATATCCGAATTGCTACCTACATATTCATCATCCACATAAACTTGGGTAGGCTTTGTACGCTCCATGAACAAACGCATGGACTTCCCGCTCCATGTTTCAGGAATCGTTACGGTTTTACGGTACCACGCTTTACCTTTATATATATATGTACGCGACAAGTACGTTGTCTCATCCATTTTTTCATTCAAAAAACCTTTCCTGTTGGTATCGGTAGTTCCGGGAAGCGACAATGAATCAGGATAGTTTGCCGCAGAATCTAACTGGAAAGCCCAGCGTCCCGACAAGTCTATCTTTTCACGGTTCGAGAGAGGCTTTTGCCGTTGCCCGCAAGATGCAACGAAAAAGAGCGACAACATCAGCAATGCTGACAAAAGAATAATGTTTTTCATGTATTACTTTTTATGATTATTGTATCTGAGAATGGACTACGCAAAACGTCCCGGAAGATTTGCTTACCAATTTGCCGTCGCAATACACCTCACACTCGGCAAACTGCAGGTTTTTCCCGGATTTCAACACCTTTCCAATCCCTGTCAGTTCGTTTCCCCAAACCGCACGCAAGAATGAAACCTTCAATTCTGCCGTTAAAACATCCCGGTCGCTTGGTGTAACGGTATAAGCAGCGAATCCGGCAACTGTGTCGGCAAATGCTGCGAGTATTCCGCCATGTACAACCCCGCTGTATTGCCTTTGCTCCGGTTTAAGCGGCATTCGAGCCACCACACGTCCTTCTTCTATCTCTTGAAATTCAATCTGCAAATAATTTACATACGGATTCGTATGTACTCTGCTCAATATGTGTTGTTTTACTGCCAAATCCATCGTTATTACTTTATTTCGAGGAACAAAGGTATCAATTTGAAGCGCTGCATGCAAGCTACTCAACTTTCGCATTGCAGATATCTTTCAAAGGAATACGTTGGAAAGTCATGTGAGCTACACTACTTTCGTACAAAATACCCACCGTCTCCTTATCAATCATAGTCAGACAAGAGTAACCCCACCCTTCTTCCTCATCGAGGAGAAGCTGGTTCTCCGGCAGCCATGTATATCCTCCGTCGAAACTGACTTTAATAGTCATATATTTACGTACAGTAGTCGATTGCGGGTTTGAAAAAATCAGGATATCCTTTCCCAGCACATTGTCTTCCGCTTTAACGCTGATAAGGCTTGCCATACAAACCGGTTCAATAAGTGCAGTACGCGAAGATTCATGTTCTTTCCATGTTTCGCCATAATCCGAAGTCGTATATACCGCACGGCTTCCTCCCCTATTATCCCGCATATTTAGAATCAATACTCCGGGTTCTATTTCCGCCACTTGAGATTCTGTGGTATTGGTGCGGGCACGGTTGTGGATAGTCCAAGTTTCTCCGCCATCCTTGCTGAACATTATGCCGGCATTCGGGACGCGTGTTTCATCTATATATTGAATCGGGAAGACCAACGTGCCATCAGACATGGTAATGCCCCGACCCGGTCCCTGGAGCAAAAAGAACCATTCGGGCTTCTTTACTTGTCCGGTAATATTAACCGGGGCAGACCAAGTTTGCCCATCGTCCGTACTTTTGACCAAAACAAGCTGCGCAGTCCTGTCTTCAGTCATTCCCGGGAAAGAACTCCACCATGCCCTTTGGTTTCCCATGCCATGAGTCCAAGCTGCAACAATGAAGACAGTATTCGTGTTCGTATCAACCAAAATAGAAGGGTCGCCGACACCGTTTTGGGCATCAGGCAAACCACCATATCCCACGAAAGAAAGCGGGATGCGCATTTTTTCCCAAGTTTTACCGCCGTCAGTACTGCGGCTCAAACCCACTTCGACATATTCTTGCAAATCATTACTGCTGTTGTGGCGCACATCATATACTCCAAGCAATGTACCTTCGTTTGTAGTAACCAGACCGGGAATCCGATACGCCGTAACCCCGTCGTCACCGGCATGGCGGACACCTGATGCCATTCGGCGTACTATTCCCGAGGAGACAGTCTTGACCGGAACGGCTTTACCATCCACTTTCGCACCCGAAACAGCAACCGACAAGACTGTTTCCAATGAAGCGGAAGAATCCATTTCTATGCTAACCCAGAAAAAGTTCAACCCAGGGAAAAGTTTTTGGTTTCCGGAAAGCGTGACAGTATGTTCCGACGGGCGGATTTCAGACCTGAGGACAGAATAGCTGGGATTTGCGTCCAAGGTTTTCCCTGCCGCATCTTTCGAGATATATTGCACGGGGGCAAAACGGTACAAACTCTTGTCCTGCCTTGCCTCCGTACCTGAATAATAAAGCTTCAGCGACTTTATGGCAGAAAGCTGTACAGCGTCACCGAGCGAGAGAGTTATTTCGTCGAATGTCTGGCTTTCGGTTGCTTCCAAACGCATTTGAAGCAAAACGTTGTCATGGCGTTCTAAAAGGATTGGCACTTGCGGCTGCCTTACGAAAAGCGTGTCGGCGGCTCTCATCTGTAAAATTGCCATCAAAAGGCTTGTTAGCAAGAAAATCTTTTTCATATTACACCTATAATTTCTGTAAAGTTGAACAGCAAACGCAGCAAAGTTAATCCAGTTTCTCGAAGAAAGAAATTTTAATACAAAAAGTAGGTGGCAAAATTTTTAAACACCTGCT
>CAYZTO010000028.1:11863-21945 GCA_964481365.1 uncultured Parabacteroides sp.
AAATCTTGAAAGCGGGCGTTCCATTCCTGTTTCCCGCTTATGAAAGATTCCAAATGCAGCCCATCAAGTTGCGCTATGATGCAAAAATTTTTCTGCTTAATGTCAAATGTTCGCATTAATAGCAATATCGGTTGCGATATGACACTTTTCAAGCATGTTATCTTACAATTTGCAATGGCAGTATTTTATAAAAAACATTTTGGGGTATATTTCAGGATGGCACTACCCGTTTTTCAACAGCAAATTCGTACTTTTGCAAGCAATGTGAGAATTAATGCACATAAACAGAAACAAAAAGAAAGAAAAATGCGATGAATAGTAGCACATTTACCAAAAAAGAAACATTCCGGTACAACAACAATCATCTAAAAGGGCTTTACAATCCGGCAAACGAACACGATGCGTGCGGCGTAGGCATGATAGTAAATATTCATGGCAATAAATCACACGAGTTAGTCGATTCTGCATTGAAAGTGTTGGAAAACATGAAGCACAGAGGTGCGGAAGGAGCCGACAACAAGAGTGGCGACGGCGCGGGAATCATGGTACAGATTCCGCATGAGTTCATCCTGTTGCAAGGAATCCCTGTCCCGGAAAAAGGAAAATACGGCACAGGGTTGGTATTCCTGCCGAAAGCGAAGGAAGAACAATCCGACATTCTACGCATCATCATTGAAGAAATTGAACATGCCGGACTTTCTTTGATGCACCTGCGCTCAGTCCCGGTAAACTCTTCCATCTTGGGGAAAAGCGCACAAGAAACCGAACCGGACATCAAACAATTGTTCATAACAGGAGCTTCGGATACAGAAAACCTCGAGCGCACCCTCTACATCATACGCAAAAAGATTGAGAAACGGGTCTCGCACAAAGATTTCTATATCGTGTCGCTTTCGAGCAAGAACATTATTTATAAAGGTATGCTCACATCCATGCAGGTGCGGGAATACTTCGCCGATTTGACGCAACCATATTTTACCAGCGGCTTGGCAATCGTTCACTCCCGCTTCAGCACCAACACGTTCCCTACATGGAGCTTGGCGCAGCCTTTCCGCTTGCTTGCGCACAATGGGGAAATCAATACAATACGTGGGAACCGTGGCTGGATGGAAGCACGGGAAAGTGTACTCTCCTCGCCACAGCTCGGGAACGTGAAAGACATCCGTCCGATATTGCAACCGGGCATGAGCGACAGCGCGTCGTTGGATAACATACTTGAATTTTTCGTGATGTCCGGCTTGAGCCTCCCGCATGCAATGGCGATGCTCATACCGGAATCGTTCAACGACAAGAATCCCATCAGCGAAGACCTGAAGGCGTTCTACGAATATTCGTCCATCCTCATGGAACCGTGGGACGGGCCTGCGGCTTTGCTTTTCAGCGACGGGCGTTATGCCGGAGGTATGCTCGACCGTAACGGCTTGCGGCCTGCACGTTACCTGATTACGAAAAACGACATGATGGTAGTGGCAAGTGAAGCCGGAGTAATCAACTTCGACCCTGAAACAATAAAAGAAAAAGGCAAGCTCCAGCCCGGAAAAATCCTGATGATAGATACACAGGAAGGAAAAATCTATCACAATGAAGAATTGAAGGAACAACTCGCTTCTGCATTGCCTTACCGCCAATGGCTGTCGGCAAACCGTATCGAGCTTGATACTCTGAAGAGCGGACGCAAGATTGAAAATACCGTACCTGAGTTCCAACGGAAGTTAAGGGCATTCGGATTCACCCGGGAAGACATCGAACGCACCATAACCCCAATGTCAGTTTCCGGAGCTGAGCCCACGGCATCGATGGGCAATGATACACCGCTTGCGGTATTGTCTGACAAGCCGCAACTGTTGTTCAACTATTTCAGACAACAGTTCGCACAAGTCACAAACCCACCCATCGACCCGATTCGCGAAGAACTGGTAATGTCACTTACAGAATACATCGGTGCAGTTGGCAGCAATATCCTTATACCTGACGAAAGTCATTGCAAAATGGTGCGCCTGCCCCATCCTATCCTTACAAACACGCAACTGGATATCCTTTGCAACATCCGATACAAAGGTTTCAAGACGGTAAAACTGCCTATCTTGTTTAAAGTACAAGAAGGAAAAGCCGGACTTCAGGATGCATTGAACGGATTGTGCAAAAAAGCGGAAGAAGCTGTGGAGGAAGGTGTGAACTACATAATCTTGTCAGACCGGGATATCAATGCCGAATATGCGGCAATTCCCTCACTGCTCGCAGTAAGCGCAGTCCACCATCACCTGATTGGCGTACAGAAACGAGTACAGACTGCATTAATCGTAGAGAGTGGGGAAATCCGCGAAGTGATGCACGCAGCCCTCTTATTAGGCTACGGAGCAAGTGCAATTAATCCCTATATGGCTTTTGCAGTACTTGATGATTTGGTGAGGAGAAGAGAAGTCCAGATGAATTATGAAACGGCAGAAAAGAATTACATCAAGGCTATATGCAAGGGCTTGTACAAAATAATGAGCAAGATGGGCATCAGTACCATCCGCTCTTACCGTGGAGCGAAAATATTCGAGTCTGTCGGGTTAAGTGACGAATTGTTGAAGAGCTATTTCGGCACGACGGAATCTTCCATCGGAGGTATCCGCTTGGAAGAAATAGCGCGGGACAGCATCTCGTTCCACAATGCAGGATTCTCTCCGGATGAAGTGGATGACTTGCTCCCGTATATCGGGCAATTCTCTTACCGGAAAGATGGCGAACAACATGCCTGGAACCCTGAAACAATCAGTATGCTCCAATTAGCGACACGCATAGGAAGCTACGCGAAGTTCAAAGAATTCACGGCAAAGGTTGATAATAAAGAAAAGCCTATTTTCTTGCGAGATTTCTTCCGTTTCAAAAAACACCCGATACCCATAGAACAGGTTGAACCGGTGGAAGCTATTGTCAAACATTTCGTTACTGGAGCTATATCTTTTGGAGCAATCAGCAAGGAAGCGCACGAAGCATTGGCTTTGGCTATGAATGCACTCGGAGCACGAAGCAATACTGGTGAAGGAGGTGAAGACTCCTTCCGTTTCCATGAAACTTATGATAACATATCGTTAAGCAGCAAAACGAAACAGGTTGCATCCGGACGTTTTGGGGTAACAACGGAATATTTAGTAAATGCAGAAGAGATACAAATAAAAGTAGCCCAAGGCGCAAAGCCGGGAGAGGGCGGACAATTACCTGGATTCAAAGTAAATGAGGTAATAGCACGTACCCGACACTCCATACCGGGTATTTCCCTTATTTCACCTCCACCCCACCATGATATTTATTCTATCGAGGATTTGGCACAGCTTATTTTCGATTTGAAGAATGTCAATCCAAAAGCTAAAATCAGTGTCAAACTGGTTGCAGAAAGCGGCGTGGGAACGATTGCTGCAGGTGTGGCAAAAGCAAAAGCAGATTTGATTGTGATTTCCGGTGCTGAAGGGGGAACAGGTGCTTCTCCGGCATCTTCCATGCGATATGCGGGTATTCCGGCTGAAATAGGATTGAGCGAAACACAACAAACTTTAGTGATGAATGGTCTTCGAGGACAAGTACGGTTACAAACCGATGGTCAGCTTAAGACCGGGCACGATATTATAAGTATGGCATTGTTGGGAGCTGAGGAATTTGCTTTCGGTACAACAGCTTTAATTGTATTGGGTTGCGTTATGATGCGTAAATGCCACACCAATACATGTCCGGTGGGGGTAGCAACACAAGACCCGAGGCTTCGGGAACATTTTCATGGGCATTACAAATATGTAGTGAACTATTTCCGTTTCCTTGCGCAGGAAGTCCGTGAATATTTAGCTGAAATGGGATTTGCGCATTTGGAAGATATTGTCGGCAGAACTGATTTGATTGAACTTAAACCTATCAATCCTAACACAAAATCGGCTTTGCTCGATTTCCGACACCTTTTATACAATAATGTAGGAGATACTGTCTTGCATAATGTAACCCAACAACAACATGACATTGAACATATAATGGATGTAACCATGCTTTCAGCTGCAAAAGAGGCATTGGAAAACCACAAGGAAATCTCTTTGGAATATGCCATAGCGAATACAGACCGCTCAGTTGGTGCAATGCTTTCCGGTGCAATAGCTGCAAAATATGGAGAAAACGGATTGCCCGAACGAACAATACAGGTGAAATTCAAAGGTTCTGCCGGACAAAGTTTCGGTGCATTCCTTGCTCATGGCATCCACTTCAAACTTGAAGGCGAAGCGAATGATTATCTCGGAAAAGGCTTAAGCGGCGGACATATTTCCGTTCAACCACCTGTAAGAAGCGGTTTCGCTGCCGAAAATAATACTATTGCAGGCAATACGTTATTATATGGAGCAACAAGCGGCGAGGTTTACATTAACGGAAGGGTCGGAGAACGTTTTGCTGTCCGTAATTCCGGCGCTATTGCCGTGGTTGAGGGCGTAGGAGACCACTGTTGCGAATACATGACCGGAGGACGGGTTGTTGTTTTGGGAGAAACAGGGCGCAACTTCGCTGCCGGCATGAGCGGAGGCGTGGCTTACGTATGGGACAAGAACCATAACTTCGATTACTTCTGCAATATGGATATGGTTGAACTCACGCTGTTGGAAGATTCCTCTTCCCGGAAAGAATTGCACGAATTGATTCGGCAACATTACCTTTATACAGGTTCCGAGCTTGCCCGTACAATGCTTGATAACTGGAACAGATACGTGGAAGAGTTCATTCAAGTGACTCCTATCGAATATAAGAAAGTTCTTGCTGAAGAACAGATGCGTAAATTGCAAGAAAAGATTGCAGAAGTACAACGTGATTATTAATGGATTAAAGAACAAAGAATGATATGGGAAACCCTAAAGCATTTTTGACTATACCGCGCCAAGAAGCCGGCAACCGTCCGGTGGAAGAGCGTATCAACGACTTTAGTGAAGTAGAACAGACCCTAAATACCGGAGAACGGAAACTCCAAGCTTCCCGTTGTATGGATTGCGGAGTACCTTTCTGCCATTGGGCTTGTCCGTTAGGCAACCGTCCGCCGGAATTCCAAGACGCTATATATAAAGGCAAATGGCAAGAGGCATACGAGATACTTATACAAACGAATGATTTTCCGGAATTCACGGGGCGCATTTGTCCTGCCTTGTGCGAAAAGAGTTGTGTGTTGAAATTGAGCTTTGATGCTCCGGTAACTATCCGTGAAGACGAAGTTGCCATCATTGAAATTGCTTTCCGCGAAGGTTTTGTCAAACCAAAACTCTATAAACGTAACGGGAAACGTGTTGCAGTAATAGGTTCAGGTCCTGCCGGACTCGCCGCAGCCAACCAATTAAATAAAAAAGGGTATGAAGTTACTGTCTTTGAGAAAGACGAGTATTTAGGAGGCTTGTTGCGTTTCGGAATCCCGAATTTCAAGCTGAATAAACTTGTTATAGACCGGAGAATACGTATAATGGAGAAAGAAGGCATCGTTTTCAAGACAAGCACGGAAATAAACCTCAACCATCTGCCTGAAAACTTCGATGCTTATTGTGTTTGCACGGGAACACCCAATGCAAGGGACTTGAATATTCCCGGACGCGAACTCTCCGGTATCCATTTTGCCATGGAAATGCTTGCACAGCAGAACCGCGTTTTGGCAGGACAGACTTTTTCCGATAAAGATTGCATTTCAGCAAAAGGAAAGCACGTATTGGTGATTGGCGGAGGTGATACAGGAAGCGATTGCATCGGCACCAGCAACCGGCAAGGTGCTCTCAGCGTCACACAAATAGAAATAATGCCCAAACCGCCCGTAGGATACAATCCGGAAACCCCTTGGCCTCAATATCCTAAAGTTTTAAAGACCAGCAGTAGCCACGAAGAAGGTTGCAAGAGACTCTGGAGTCTTGCATCAACACGATTCATAGGAAAAGGGGGGCATGTCTGCGGCGTAGAAGTAGAAGAAGTGGATTGGATACCTAATCCGGAAGGCGGATTCCCAATCATGAAGCCGACAGGGAAAAAAGAAATCCTGAAAACCGACATGGTACTGCTCGCTATGGGATTCCTGAAGCC
The DNA here is from genome assembly GCA_964481365.1 of uncultured Parabacteroides sp. GTDB lineage: Bacteria > Bacteroidota > Bacteroidia > Bacteroidales > Tannerellaceae > Parabacteroides. The sequence goes on from CAYZTO010000028.1 coordinate 17,927, forward strand.
AAAACTCCCGGAATTGCCCGAAAACGCTTTCATCGCAGGGGATGCATTAACAGGCGCAAGCCTCGTGGTAAGGTGCATCAACTCCGGACGGAAGACGGCAAACGACATTGACAGTTTTTTAAATAAGAAATAATCGAACGCTTAAACAAATTACAAATCATGTGTGGAATAGTTGGAATATTTAACCTGAAACAACAATCTCCCGAGTTAAGAACAAAAGCCTTGGCAATGGCAAAGAAAATCCGCCATCGCGGACCTGATTGGAGTGGAATCTATTGCGGAGGTTCTGCAATATTAGCCCATGAACGCTTGTCAATCGTGGACCCGCAGAGCGGAGGACAGCCTCTCTTTTCGCCGGACCGCAAACAAGTGCTTGCCGTAAATGGGGAAATCTACAATCACCAGAATATCCGCAAGCGTTATATAGGCAAGTACGACTTCCAGACAGGGAGCGACTGCGAGGTTATCCTTGCACTTTACCGTGACAAGGGAATCGATTTCCTCGAAGAATTGAACGGCATCTTTGCCTTCGCACTTTACGATGAAGAAAAGGACGAATTCCTCATAGCACGCGACCCCATCGGCGTAATTCCCCTTTATATCGGTTATGATAGCGACGGGAAAGTGTATTGCGCCAGCGAACTGAAGGCGTTGGAAGGTTTTTGCGAACGGTATGAGCCGTTCCTTCCGGGGCACTATTATTCAAGCCGGGAAGGTAAGATAAAAAGGTGGTACAAGAGAGACTGGATGGAATATGATGCCGTAAAAGACAATCCGGCATCAGTTTCCGAGCTCCGGGAAGCCTTAGAAGCTGCAGTCCGCCGACAATTGATGAGCGATGTCCCCTACGGAGTACTCCTCTCGGGAGGATTGGACAGTTCCGTAGTCTCCGCCATCGCAAAGAAGTATGCGACGCGCCGAATAGAGACAGACGGCAAGAAGGAAGCATGGTGGCCGCAATTACACTCCTTCGCAATCGGGTTGAAAGGGGCTCCCGACCTTGTAAAAGCCAAAGAAGTGGCTGATTTCATAGGTACGGTGCACCATGAAATCAATTATACAATCCAAGAAGGGCTTGATGCCATTAAGGATGTCATCTACTACATTGAAACGTATGATGTGACGACGGTACGCGCCTCCACACCTATGTATCTCCTTGCCCGCGTGATAAAAAGTATGGGAATAAAGATGGTTTTGAGTGGAGAAGGAGCAGACGAAGTCTTCGGAGGATATTTATACTTCCATAAAGCCCCCAATGCCCGTGCTTTCCATGAAGAAACAGTACGAAAGCTCTCAAAACTCCACCTCTACGACTGTTTGCGTGCAAACAAATCGCTTTGCGCATGGGGCGTGGAAGGAAGAGTGCCATTCCTCGACAAAGAGTTCCTCGATGTGGCGATGCGCCTCAACCCCGCAGCCAAAATGTGTCCGGGGAAAACAATAGAGAAGAAGATTGTCCGTGAAGCATTCGCAGATATGTTGCCGGAAAGCGTCGCATGGCGGCAGAAGGAGCAATTCAGCGACGGCGTAGGCTACAGCTGGATTGACACATTGAAAGAAGTCACCTCGAATGCTGTTTCCGACGAACAGATGTCCCATGCGGCAGAACGTTTTCCGATTAATACGCCCAGGAATAAGGAAGAATACTATTATCGTTGTATCTTTGAGGAGTATTTCCCAAGCGAAAGCGCCGCGCTCAGTGTTCCGAGCGTACCGAGTGTGGCTTGTTCAACGGCAGAGGCATTGGCATGGGACGATTCCTTCAAGGGAATGAACGAACCGAGCGGTCGCGCCGTGGCAGGTGTGCATGAAGATGCGTATTCGAAGGGATGACACGGAAAATCAATCAAAAAAACATATTCGAAGAATGGCATTAGTAAACGAACATTTTCTTAAACTTCAAGGAAGCTACCTTTTTTCCGAAATAGCAAAGAAAGTAAACGCTTTCAAGGTAACGCACCCGGACAACAAGCTCATCAGCCTCGGAATCGGTGACGTTACGCTCCCGCTACCGCAAGCATGCATCGAAGCTATGCACAAAGCGGTGGACGATATGTCGAAAGCGGAAACTTTCCACGGCTATGGACCGGAACAAGGCTATGACTTCCTGATAAACGCTATTTTGAAGAACGATTACGCCTCGCGCGGCATATCGCTGACAGCTTCCGAGATTTTTATCAGCGACGGGGCGAAATGCGACCTTGGAAACCTCGGGGAACTTCTCCGTTGGGACAACAGCATGGGTATAACCGACCCGGTTTATCCCGTCTACATAGATTGCAACACAATGTGCGGGCGTTCCGGAATCCTCCTGTCGGACGGGACATGGAGCAACGTCACATATTTTCCCTGCACGGCGGAGAACGGGTTCATCCCCGAAATTCCAACGAAGCGAATCGACCTGATTTATTTGTGCTACCCCAACAATCCTACCGGGACCACGCTCACGCAACGGCAACTGAAGCGTTGGGTAGACTACGCGATAGACAACGACACACTTATCATCTTCGACGCTGCCTACGAAGCATTCATCAGGCAACCCGACATCCCGCATTCAATCTACGAGATACGCGGGGCGAAGAAAGTCGCGATTGAAGTTCGCAGCTTTTCCAAGACAGCCGGCTTCACAGGCGTAAGGTGCGGGTACACGGTCGTCCCGAAAGAGGTTACGGCATCGAACTTAGATGGGAAGCGCGTTTCACTGAACCCTTTGTGGAACAGGCGGCAAAGCACGAAGTTCAACGGCACAAGCTACATCACGCAACGCGGCGCGGAGGCGATTTACTCCGACGAGGGGAAGAAACAAATAAAGGAAAACATCAGTTACTACATGGGCAACGCCCGGATAATGAGGGAAAGCCTCATTTCAGCAGGATTCCAAATCACCGGAGGTGTAAACGCGCCCTACATCTGGGTGAAAGCCCCCGAAGGACTTTCCTCGTGGAAATTTTTTGACAAGTTGCTCTACGAAACACAAATCGTTTGCACCCCGGGGGTAGGCTTCGGTCCGAGCGGGGAAGGATATGTGCGCTTTACAGCCTTCGGGAAACGCGAAGACTGCGAAGAAGCCATGAACCGCATCATGAAATGGAGGTAAACGGTTTGCCATGATTTCATTTTAATCGTATTTTTGCCATGAACTTATCTTTGTTTGTTATGGCTTACGATTTCATGAAATTAGACTCGGTGGACAAATACAACGCACTCTTCGGACTGGAGAATTTGCACCCGCTTGCAAACGTTGTTGATTTGTCGAAGGCGGCAAAGTTCCCAGCGAATACCATTTTCAATTACGGCATATACGCTTTGTTCCTGAAAAACACAAAATGCGGGGACATCCGGTACGGGAAGCAGACATACGACTACCAAGAAGGTACCGTCGTCTGCTTTGCGCCCGGGCAAATAGTGGAAACCGAAATAAATCCCGCCGTAAAGCCCAATGCGACGGGGATAGTTTTCCACCCCGACCTCATAAAGGGCACGTCGCTCGGGAAAGAAATCAAATCCTACTCGTTTTTCTTTTATAATTCCAACGAAGCGCTACATCTCTCCGAAGAAGAACGCGCAATAATCACAGATTGCTTTGCGAAGATAAAACGGGAGCTTACGCAGCCAGCCGACAAACTAAGCCGCAGGTTAATTGCCTGCAACATCCAGCTTTTGCTCGATTATTGCCTGCGTTTTTACGAACGGCAGTTCGGGACGCGGAAAAACGCGAACAGAGATGTCCTCACGCGGTTCGAATCGCTGCTGAACGAATATTTTCTCGACGGGCTGACGCAAACGAACGGCGTTCCGACGGTAAAGTACTTCGCCGAGAAAGTTTTCCTTTCCCCAAATTATTTCGGCGACCTTATCAAGAAAGAAACGGGAAGAAGCCCGCAGGAATACATACAAAACAAGGTGACAGATACCGCCAAGGAGATGCTCGCAAACCCGAAAATGACCATTTCGGAGGTTGCCTACGAGCTGGGGTTCCAATATTCGCAGCATTTCAACAGGTTTTTCAAAAAAAATAC
>CAYZTO010000029.1:0-9226 GCA_964481365.1 uncultured Parabacteroides sp.
TTCCTTCTGTTACCAAAGGATCGTTTACGCTCTCTCCACTTTTCTTGTATGCATCCGGATCATATTTGTCGGCACAATATTCCATCACATTGCCAAGCATATTTTTTAAACCGAACGGGTTTGCTTTGACAACTTCCGGGTCTTGCGTCTTATTCTGGCTGTTTTTGGCATAAATTACATATGAGCTAATACTGTCGGTTTTTGCATCAAAGAACTTTCTCCAAAAACCTTGGTCTGAAAAGTCGGAAGGTTCACCACTGAAAAAGTACGGAGTTTCCGTACCGCCTCGTGCAGCATATTCCCATTCAGCTTCTGTTGGCAACCTGTATTTCTTTCCCGTTTTTTTAGACAACCATTGGCAGAAAGTCTCTGCAGCATAATGAGTCATGGTTATAGCAGGACGGTTCCCTCCTCCCCAGCCCTGATCCGGGAATCCAAAGGGTGGAGTAGGTCCAGATATTGCATCTACATCAGGATTATTATTATTATTTGCGTAAACTTCTTCAGGTGGAGTGCGGCCCTCACTCATTGTGTTTCCATAGAAAGCCCAGTATTGATCCCATGTAACTTCCAGTTCAGCCATGAAGAATGGGCTGACAGTTACAGTTCTTACCGGCGATTCATCATCTTTATGAAAATCTTCTTTTTCCGAGCTTCCCATTTTGAAAGTACCGCCCGGTATGGCTTTCATGTTAAAAGAGACAGCGGTTCCGGGAATGCATTCTGTATAGTCGGAAAATGAAGTAATGGGAGTTGCTTCTTTAAAAAACGCGGATGTGTCGATTGCCGCAGATGCTTGCATCCCAGGAATGCCTGTCATTTTTGAGTGGTTGTAGTTGGGGTTATAATGTCCTGCATCCAAATGGCAACTGATGCATTGGAGATCTAATTTTTTTTCATTTTCTTCATAGTATAAATGAGCTGTAATACCATCGTTGGTAATGCCTTCAGGGAATAGATTCTGGTGACAATCTTTACAAGATTCATTAGGAATATATTTGACGGCATGTTCTAATTCTGATTTTTGCTCCCAATTGAAATCTGTACTGTCTTTAGTGAAATATGACCATGCATCTTTTATTCCTAATTTCATTTTTGCCGAATAATGTGCCCACGTATGATTTTGAGGTGGAAGATGACAGTCTACGCAATGTGTCAGCACACCACTACCATTGATAACATGTTTGGAACGTTTCCAGCTATCGTAAACGTGTGGATGTACATGGCACATCATACAGGATTCATCGGATGAAAAATAAGCAGAGGTTTTATATGCGCCAATCGCAATAAATACTCCAAGACAAACACCCAGACCCAATATGAATTTTTTTGTCGCGAAGAAATTTTTACTCTTCTTGTGATATTTGAAGCTATTAATTATCATGCACAAACTGTCTTTAATAGAGTTTTTACTAAACCAAAAATCGGGAATAAAAGTACTCATTTCTTCAAAAAGAAAAAAGATTTTACTCCCGATTTTAACAAAACAGTTCTATTTTGAATTTTTAAAACAGTCTTGAGCTATTTACAAACTGCTTTTGATTGGTTGAATGGTGAATGTGAAGGTATAATCACCATACGGTATGCGGTATTGCGGTAATGGAATAGCACCCCAACTATTAACACAGCCTAATCCACTTTGCACTTTGTCTATAGTCAAATTTATATAATCTGTTTTTTCTATCTGAGATGAGTGGAGTTGGCTTTTCTCCAAGCCATTGTCCAACGATTCAATGCTATAGTTTAAAGCTGAGGCAGTAAATGGCGCATCACTACTTTCTATTTGGATGCCGTTTCCTCCCATATCTGTCAGATTCCACCAGCGTATATCAGTCTTGCTACCTGTTTCCTGCGGACGGATATATGGATAAAATTGTTCGTTCACTGTTTGACGATATATACCAATAAATGTTGAATTATTTCGGTCTGCATAGTTCTCTATCGGACCTCTGCCGTAATATAGTATGTTTTCTAAGCTTTTATTCACTTTCATCTGCATGCCGAAACGGAACATATCCGCAATCTCTGTCTGCTTGTTCGCTGTCAAACGTTGCGTAACTTGAATGGCTCCCTCATTATTAATGAGGTATTTCAATTCCAGTTGTGCAGAAACAGTTGGCATATCATACGATGCTAATATGCAAACCATATTGTTCTCATTTGTGGCTTTCAACTCTTTCAATTTCATCTCCGGGTTTTTCCAAACTCGGTTCTTTATTTGTAGTTCTGCTCCCATATCATTATCGGTTGGTGCACGCCAAAAATTTGGTGTGAGATAAGTATCATCTTCTAAAATTGATAGTCCTTCTACATTGTATAAACTCAAGAATCCATTTTGGCGGTTGAAATCAATTTCAAAGTTTTCTCCTTTTACTATAATGTAGTGGGTATCATTATCAATGATGTTCGGTGCTGAAACTTTGATGTTCTTCATTTCTTTATTTGCAAATTCTTCTTTAGGAACTTTATAGGCTTGGATGCAAAGTTGGTTCTTTGCTACCTCAAATCCTGCTGGAAGTAAGTTCTCCTTGTTCTTCAATTTGAAAGAAATATTCACCAGAATTTCTTCATCAGTTTCTATATTATCTAATGTATAGGGAATGGTCTGTTGAATTTTTTGTTGAGGCAGAACATCTAAGTTGTCAAGAATGCCTTTTTGAATTATTTCTCCGTTGGAAAGTAAGCTCCATTCGGCATAATAACCACTTAAATCTTTAAAGAAGTTTTCATTATAAATGCTAATTATGCCTTTTTGCAAATCTACGGGTTCTGTCCAAATTGATTGGTAAAAGTATTGTACTTCATAGGCATGGGGATTGAAAACGCGGTCTGGGCTGATTAATCCATTATCACAGAAATTATAGTCAGATGCATCATAACGGTTAAAATCACCTCCGTATCCGTAAATTTTCACGCCATTTTTATCTGTCCAATGCAACGATTGATCTACAAAATCCCAAATGAAGCCGCCTTGGAAGTTTGGATATTTACGAACCAAGTCCCAATATTCTTTGAATCCTCCTTCGGAATTTCCCATGGCATGTGCATATTCACACTGAATGAGTGGTTTGTCATCATGCGTTTTGCAATATTCCTCACAGCGGTCGTATGGCAGATACATCGGGCAATAAATATCTGTATACTCATTTCCGTGAGCTTGCTCATATTGTACGGGTCTGGATTTATCTTCATTTTTAATCCATTTATAGCAAGCTTCAAAATTTGAACCAAAACCGGCCTCATTCCCGAGTGACCAGAATATGATTGACGGGTGATTGAAGCCTCGTTGTACATTTCTTTGGTTGCGTTCTAAATGAGCTTTAGCGTAAAGTGGATTTTTAGCCAAGGTCTCTTCATCATAGCCCATGCCGTGCGATTCAATGTTCGCTTCAGCCACAACGTACAAACCGTATTTATCACATAAATCATACCAGTAATTATTATCTGGATAGTGGCATGTGCGGACGGCATTGATGTTCAGTTCCTTCATCCGTAGAATATCTTGGAGCATGCGTTCTTTGGATATAACATATCCTCTGTCAGGATCCATTTCGTGACGGTTTACTCCTTTAAACAAAACAGCCTGTCCATTGACCAAAACTTGCCCGTTCTTCATTTCTATCTTTCGGAAGCCTACATTGATGGGAATGGATTCTATGGTTTTGTTCCCATTCTGCAAAGTCGCGATAAGTTTATAAAGATTAGGTGTTTCTGCTGTCCACTTATCTGGATTGCATACAGACAATGTTGCACTTTGTTTGCCGGAACCTTTCACTTGCACTGAGGTTATTTCTTTGCCGTTTTTGTCAAGCAGTTTTAGATTCACAGTACCGTTTCCTTTGAGTTTTAAATCTATATCCAGTGTTCCGTCTCTGTATTGTTCGTCTAAGTCGGGGGTAATGCGGATATCTTCTATTTGTGTGTTATTTCTGGCATACAAGAAGCAATCACGTCCTATGCCACACAAACGTAAAAAATCTTGGTCTTCCAAATACGTTCCGTCGCACCAGCGGAATACCTGAAACGCTATCAAGTTTTTCCCGCTGCGAAGGTATTTTGTGATGTCGAACTCTGCTTCCAGCTTGCTGTCCTCACTGTATCCCACAAACTGACCATTTATCCACAGGTACATATTAGAAGTAACAGAACCAAAATGCGCAATTATCTGTTTGCCTTTCCATTCAGAAGGAATTATTATTTCCCGACGGTAAGAACCCACATGATTGTTCGTTGTTGGTACATGCGGAGGGTTGTTTTTGAATTGCTCCCTCCAAGCATATCCTGCATTAACATATATAGGGTCACCATATCCGTTTAGTTCCCAAATCCCGGGAACTTGAAGGCTGTCCCAACCATTGTCGTTGAAATCTGTTTTGTAAAAGTCAGTCGGTCGCTGGTCGGCATGTTCTACCCAGTTGAATTTCCATGTGCCATTTAAGGTCATGTAGTTATCTGAATTTTCCCAGTCCCCTTTCAACGCGTCTTCTTCGCTCTCGTACGCAAAATAATATGTATGCATTGGAGCGCGGTTGATTTCATTTACATTAGGATCTAACCATTCGTTTTGTTGGCCAAAAGCGGCAATGCTTGTAAGTGCCAGTGCGTAAGTAAGAATTTTTTGTCTCATGGCATGGTTGTTTGAATTATTTCGAAAGCAAAGATACGCTATTGGTTGTGAAAATAAAAAATCATTAGTAGAAAACTTTTATTCTTTCAGGGAATACCTTACCCTTATTGTAGCTATTTGCTACAATAAGGGTAGTTTGCGCATCTATAAGAGAAGTAACCATTGTACATTGTTGTGTGTTTTTAAATGCTGACGCATAAAAAAAGTCGCCATCCGTAGAGGAAGACGACTTTTAAAACAAACATGCTTATGTTAAATCATCTTTTAGCCAATTTGCTATCGAGGATTCCGATGTGGCACTCACCATAGCGTTTCAGCTGCTCAACTATTTCTTTTGCGCTTGTTTCTTCTTCTACCTGTTCACGAACATATTTATATAAAAAGTCTTTTGCAGCGTTGTCTTTTTCTTCTTCTGCGAGATAGACCATTTTATCAATGAGTTCGGAAACATAGGTTTCATGCTTGTAAACGTGTTCAAAGACTTCCGTTGTGCTGCCCCATGCAGTCGGTACAACATTTATTTGACCGATAGTGATGTCTCCGCCACGGTCAATGCAAAAATTAATCATGTCGTAAGCATGTTCCAGCTCTTCGGCAGATTGTTTTTCCATCCAGTGTGCAAAACCATTCAAGCCTTCCTTTTTGAAGTAAACAGCCATTGACAAATACAGGTTAGAAGACCACATTTCCGCATTTACCTGTGCGTTGAACGCTTCTGATAATTTCTTGCTTAATAACATAATGTTCTTATTTTAAATGGTTACTAAATTCTACAACTTATCCCTGCAAATTGCAGACCAATAGTAAAGATATGCTGGATTATTTCCTATAATCAGACAATTCGTCAGCTTTGAACTTGCGTATGAAATTGAAATGCTTCTCCACTTCCGCCTCTGCATAGTTGATGTAAACCCGTGCAGACTTGGCGAATAAGTCTGGAGCTTTTGTCGCATCTTGGATGAGAAGATGACTCATAATGTTCACTGCTGCCATCTCCATCAATCTGCGGGCAACAAAATCTTGGAGTTCTTGATTCTGTACCTCCTTTACTGTAGTCGTGCAAGCTTCAAATTTGCGTGTCATGTCTTTAACGCGCTCTAAGAGCGGTGCTAATTCCGGCGCGCAGGGTATTGATTCAAAATCGTGCAATGTAGCGGCATAAGAACCATTTGTGACGTAGCGTATGGCGGCAACAGTCTGTAATTGAGTGGTTCCTTCGTAGATGCTGGTGATACGGGCATCACGGTAGATGCGTTGGCAAGCGTACTCCATCATGAAGCCGGAGCCGCCATGCACCTGGATGCAATCATAAGCATTTTGGTTCGCATATTCCGAATTCATGCCCTTAGCCAGAGGTGTGAATGCATCTGCTAATTTGGCATACATTTTTTGTTCCTTACGTTCCTCTGGTGTCAGTTTGCGTTCACGGGATATATCGTCCAATGCTTTGTAAATATCAACGTAGCGGGCAGTCTGGTAGAGCAGGGCGCGACCTGCGTCGAGCTTCGCCTTTATAATAGACAGCATATCATAAACTGCCGGGAATTCGATAATAGCTTTACCGAACTGTTTACGGTCTTTTGCATAAGCCAGGGCTTCGTTGTAAGCCGCCTGGCTAAGACCAACCGATTGGGCTGCGATACCGAGGCGTGCCCCGTTCATCAGTGCCATCACATATTTTATAAGACCCAGTTTGCGGTCACCGCAGAGTTCAGCCTTAGCGTTTTTATATACTAACTCACAAGTAGGCGAACCGTGGATGCCGAGTTTGTTTTCGATGCGGCGAACATTCACCCCACCGTCTTTCTTATCATAGATGAACATAGAGAGTCCACGACCGTCGCGTGTCCCTTCTTCCGAACGTGCCAATACGAGATGCAAATCAGAATCTCCATTTGTGATGAAACGCTTCACGCCGTTCAACCGCCAGCAGTTGTTGGCTTCGTCGAAAGTAGCTTTCAGCATGACGCTCTGCAAGTCAGAGCCTGCATCCGGCTCAGTCAAATCCATAGACATCGTTTCTCCGGCACATACACGTGGAATGAAGCGTTTGTGTTGATCTTCATTGCCAAATTCATACAATGTTTCGATACAATCCTGGAGTGACCAGATGTTTCCGAATCCGGCGTCGGCAGCGGCAACAATCTCTGCACACATGGTATAGGGTGTGATGGGGAAATTCAAACCGCCAAAACGACGCGGCATCGTCATACCGTTAAGGCCGGCTTTCACCATCGCATCGAGGTTTACCTTCGTGCCCGCAGCATATTCCACCCGTCCATTGGCGCAATGCGGGCCTTCCTCGTCCACGCTCTCGGCATTGGCAGCTATTATGTCGGCAGTGATTTCTCCGGTTATGTTCAAAACTTTGTCGTATGAGTCCAATGCATCGGCGTAGTCTTGCGGAGCATAGTCGAACTCAGCCTTATCTCTGTAGTCGCGTTCTTTCAACTGGCAGATTCGCTCCATCATAGGGTTATTGAGGTGGAAGCGAAGCTCTGGGATGTCGCTATAATAATTAGCCATGACTATTTACTGTTTTTCTTGTAATACTTAATCATTTTGGGAATCACCTCCTCTACCGTCCCGTTGATTACATAATCCGCGATGGCATTGATAGGTGCATTCGGGTCGTTGTTGATTGATATGATGATGCCTGCGTCCTGCATTCCGGCGATGTGCTGGATTTGCCCGGAAATCCCGCATGCTATGTAGAGCTTTGGGCGTACAGTTACTCCAGTTTGACCGATTTGGCGGTCGTGCTCGCAGAATCCGGCATCGACAGCAGCGCGGCTTGCCCCAACTTCGCCGTGGAGCTCTTTTGCCAATTCATACAGCATGTCGAAGTTTTCCTTTGAACCCATGCCGTAACCTCCGGCTATCACTATGGGAGAGCCTTTGAGGTTATGCTTCGCTTTTTCCACGTGGCGGTCGATGACTTTGACCACATAATCCGCATCATGCACGTATTTTGCAACATCGTGGCGGATTACTTCACCTTGATAGTCGGCATCGCAGATTTCCTTCTTCATAACACCTTCGCGTACCGTTGCCATTTGCGGGCGGTTCTCAGGGTTGATGATAGTTGCCACTATGTTTCCGCCGAAAGCCGGGCGAATCTGGTACAGCAGGTTGTCGTACTTCTTGCCGGCACGCTTGTCCTCGTGCGAGCCAATCTCCAGAGAGGTGCAGTCTGCCGTCAGACCGCTTGTCAGAGCCGACGACACCCTCGGTCCGAGGTCACGCCCGATAACGGTAGCCCCCAGCAGGCATATCTGCGGCTTCTCTTCCTTGAACAAGTTGATTAAAATGGATGCGTGCGGCAGCGAGGTGTAGGGGAAGAGCCCCGGTGCGTCGAAGACGTGAACCCTGTCCACGCCGTAGGGCATGACCTGTTTTTCCACCCCGTCCAAACCGTTCCCGGCAACGACAGCCTCCAGTTGGCAGCCCAGTTGGTTGGCGAGTTTGCGTCCTTTGGTGAGCAACTCCAGACTTACATCGGCGACCGTAGCGCCTTCAAGTTCACAATATACATATACGTTGTTCATAGAATGTCGTGTTTTAATTAGTGAGTACCATGTTTTACCCAATCGTGTGGTTAGCGAGCAATTCCACCATCAAGCCCTCGATGTCGGCATCCGAAGAGGTCAGCGTTTTGCTTTCCTTTGCTTGGAAGACTATGTTCCGGATAGCTTTTACCTTGGTGGGTGAGCCTGCCAGACCGCACTGGCTCAAGTCGCCATCCACATCAGCCACGCTCCACTCCCTGATGTTCAGGTAGGGGCGCGATTCATACAGCCCGGCATACGGCACTTGGGCAGGACGTTCCTGTTTGCCCAGGGCGTACTTGTACTTCATCACGAGCTTGGCGTTGCGCGGGCGGCAGGGCGCAGCCGAACCATTAACCGTTATTACCAATGGCATCGGGGCTTCCACTGTTTCCACGCCTCCGTCAATGTGCCGCTTCACGGTCACCTTCCGTGCTGTTTCATCTACGTTGATAATGTCTTCCGCATAAGTCACTTGCGGCAGTCCCAGTTTTTCGGCTACCTGCGGACCAACCTGTGCCGTATCGCCGTCGATAGCCTGCCGTCCGCCGAGGATTATGTCGTAACTGCCTATTTTGCGTATCGCCATTGACAATGCGTATGAAGTCGCCAGCGTGTCGGCGCCTGCAAATGCCCGGTCGGTGAGAAGGTAGCCGCCGTCCGCACCACGGTACAAGCCTTCGCGTATAATTTCCGCAGCGCGCCCGGGACCCATCGTCAGCATCGTAATCGTAGAGCCGGGGTGGGCATCCTTCAGGCGCAGGGCCTGTTCGAGTGCATTCAAGTCTTCAGGATTGAAAATGGCGGGTAGCGCCGCGCGGTTCACCGTGCCTTCTGCCGTCATCGCATCTTTTCCCACATTGCGTGTGTCCGGGACTTGTTTTGCTAAAACAATAATATTCAAACTCATTTTGTACTAAGATATTTTATTCATTTAGTTTTCTTGCTGTGCAAAAGTAATCAAACATTCTAATATGCAAAGTCCACGTGGGTGAAAATGCCTTGCGAGGGCAGCCTTCCGCTGCACGTGCTTGCAGGGATGTCCTGCACG